>CAZHTI010000011.1:0-3486 GCA_964535755.1 uncultured Salinisphaerales bacterium
TTAGTACGCGGGCGCAGCGCTGTTACGCCGATGCCGCCTTCCAGCCCAACGACGTGCTGCTGTTTGGCTCCGAGACCCAAGGCCTGCCGGCGGATTTGCTCGCCTCGCTGCCAGCGGAGCAGCGCTTGCGGCTGCCGATGCGGCCCAACTCCCGCAGCCTCAATCTCGCCAATTCCGCGAGCATCGTGGTCTATGAGGCTTGGCGGCAATTGGGTTTTTGCGGCGGGGCCTAAGGCGATGTGCTACGGGATCGCCCGCAGCACGCCGTAGAGCAAGACCGCAAAGCCGCCGATTTCCGCCAGTGCCAGCAGGCCCATAAAGCCGTGCAGCATCCAACCGGGCAGGGTGGTCGCACCCAAGCGATGTGGCTTGCGCAGCTGGTTGTCGGTGTCGCGCAGCAGGCCGTGGATGAGATAGATGCCGATGGCAAGCGCGAAGAACAGCAGCGGGGCTGCCACCGCGTAGATGGTCAGCTCGGGCGAGACCGGCGAATAGGGCACGAACTCGCGCAACAGAATGGCGGCAAAGGCGTACATCAGGCTGGCACGGTGCGCGATGTCCACATAGGTTGGGGCGATGGCCTCGGCGCTGTGCGCCATGCACAGGTACTTCCATAGGCCGGTGAGTAGGCCAGTCATAAAAAACACACCTGCGGCGAGCAAACAGAGCAATTCAGCGGTCACAAAAGCGCCTCTTGAGCATGGGGTTCCGGCGCGCACCTTAGCTGCAATTTAGCCAGCGTTCATGCTCCGGTGGCGAAGCTAGCGGTGCTCACCGCCCACTGCGGTCTTATTGAGGCAAGGAAGCCATGATCAATCGCTACCCGAGATTGCTGCGAATCAGCGCTGCCCTGCTCATGGGCGCTCCGCTGTTGGCCGGCGCGCAGGTGGACTGCGAGACGCTCACGGCGGCCGCTTGCTCCCACACCTTGGGCGATGCCAGCAGCGGCGCGGTGGTCGGTGTGTCCGTCGCCGGTGGGGCCACTTGCAGCGGCAGTTTGCTCGCACGCACCAACGGCAGCCGCAGCGAGATGGGCATCTTGATGGCCGAGCACTGCGTGCCGACCACGGTCACGGCAGGACAGACGGTGACGGTCACCCTATTTTTCAATGCCCTTGGCGCTTGCGTGGATAACGCCAATCTGCGCTCGCTGGCGGAGTCCGCACAAACGCGGCTCGATACCAGCGGCACCTTACTCGCGCGCGACAAACTCGTCGTCACCCGCAATGCCGATGGCACTACCACGTCCTCCGGCACCGACTCGGCGTTTGTCATCGCCAATGCCGCCGCGCCCAGCGGGGCCTATTACGCGGGTTGGAACGCCACGGCGCTGCCCGCCAACCGCTTGGTAGAAGGCATAGGCCACGGCCGTGGCAAGCAGCAAACGCTGGCCTCCGGGCAGTCGCAGAGCAACCCGCAGCCCAACCTCAACTTCTTCCAAGCGCTCGCCACGCGTGGGCTGATCGTCGGCGGTCACTCCGGCTCGCCGGTGTTCAACAACACGAGCCAGGTCGTGGGCGTGATGAGCGATGCCGTGTGCTCCAGCGCCGGCAAGCAATTTTTTGCCAGCCGCTTCGAGAAGTCCTACCCGATGTTCCGCAGCTTTCTCGACCCCGCTGGCTCCGGCGTGCTGAGCATCAGCGGCTATCCGGCGGATGCTGGCAGTGGCAGCAGCGGTGGGTCGAGTAGCTCATCGGGCTCGTCCACGGGCGGGTTGTCTGGCGGTGGGGGCGGTGGCGGCGGCAGCGTTGCCGTGCTCAGCCTGCTCGCACTGGCGCTATTGGGCCGCGTAGGCCGGAGGTAAATCCG
Organism: uncultured Salinisphaerales bacterium; assembly: GCA_964535755.1. Classification (GTDB taxonomy): domain Bacteria; phylum Pseudomonadota; class Gammaproteobacteria; order Nevskiales; family Nevskiaceae; genus Stagnimonas. The sequence continues at coordinate 1,810 of CAZHTI010000011.1, forward strand.
GCGCTACATGGCGCGGCCCTCGGGCTTTAGTCTTCCAGCATCTTGCCCTTGGTCTCGATGACCCAAGGCAGCAACAGCAAGCCGATGATGGGCACTACGCCGACCCAGAACAGCACGCTGACGGCGGTGCCCGCAGCGCTCGCCCCTTGGCTGGCGATGGCACCGACCAAGAACGGCCCGCCAGCGGCGATCACGCGGCCAATGTTGTAGCAAAAGCCGGCACCGGTGGAGCGCAGGCGGGTGGGGAAGAGTTCCGGCAGGTAGTAGGTGAAGCTGCCGAACACACCGAATACCGAGAGGCCAATGAAGAAGTACAGGTACAGGCGCACTTCGCCGGGCCAGTCAACGCCGAAGGTGAGGAAGATGGCGGCAGCAGACGCTGCCCAATAGATGCCGAACATCTTGCGGCGGCCTAGGTATTTGGCGGCGGGGATGGTGAGCAGCGTGCCGATCAAGCCACCGAGGTTGAAGTAGGTGGTGGCCATGGTCTTCCAGTGCTGCACCAAGGCAAGGGTTTGCGCTTTGTCGAGGTTTTGCGCCTCCGCTGCGGCGCGCGCCAAGCCTGAGGACACCACGGGGATGAAGGCGTTGCAGCTCCACCAAGTGATGAGTGCGATGACCGCCATCAAAAAGCCGGAGAGCGTGAGGGCTCGGTATTGCGGCGTGAACAGCTCGGAGATGCGCGGCTGGGCTAGGCCCTTGGCGGCGACGGCCTTCCAGCGCTCGGGCTCCTTCACCATCAGGCGCACGGCGAGTGCCGCAGCGGCGGGGAGCAGGCCAAAGAGGAACACATAACGCCAGCTTTCTTCCGGCTGGGCTTTGAACCAGACACCGGCAACTTGGTGATCCACAAAGGTGGCGAGGAACAAGCCGAACGGTGCTGCGGTGTAGAGCAGGGCACCGGCCTCGACGCGCTTATCTTCAGGCACGGTCTCGGCCACCATCGACGCACCCGCCGCCCATTCACCACCGATGCCGAGGCTGGCAATGATGCGGCAGACCAACAGGGCCTCGATGCTATTGACGAACGCGCAGGCCGCCGTGCCCAGGGCATAGAGCAGCATGGTGATCAGTAGGGTTTTGGTGCGGCCGATGCGGTCGGAGACATAGCCAAACAAGACGCCGCCCACGGCCCAGCCGAGCAGTAAGACCGAGGTGAGGATGCCGGTCCATTTAAGGGTGGCGGCTTTGGCAGCGGCGCTGCCGATCTCTAAACCCAACAGTGTCGGCACACAGTTGGGCGCGACGTAGTTGAAGAGCAGGCCGTCGAATACATCAAAGCCCCAGCCCAGCCAAGCGGCGAACAGGACGGTCCATTGGTAGCGGGTGAAGTTAAACATCCGGTGCAGCTCCTCTCTTTTTTATTGGGCGATGGCCGGGTAGCAACGGCCACGCTCCGCGCAGACACGAACCGACGATGTTAAACGGCGCAGGGCGCTATCGCAGCAGCTTTCACGCACAATGCGCGGCCGCCCTGTTGACGCTATTCGCCATGCTTGAAGACCGCATCATCGAACTCGAAACCCGCTTGGTCTATCAAGAGGACACGCTGCGGGTGCTCAATGAGGTGCTCACCCGCCAACAAGACCAGATCGACCGCCTGCTGGCAGTGACTAGGGCGCTGCAAGATCGCCTAAAAGCGCTGCCGCAGGAGGAAGGGCAGGCGTATTCACTCGC
>CAZHTI010000011.1:3586-11120 GCA_964535755.1 uncultured Salinisphaerales bacterium
AAGCCGATCCAGGTCGTGCGCGCGGGTTTTTCTTCGACGCTGCGGTAGGTGGTGGTGAGTGCAATGGCAGGGTCGCGCCATGAGCCACCACGGACGATGCGCGGCTCCGGTGCACCGGCCAGCGCGCAGGCTTGTGAGAGTGGTGCGGCGGAGGGCGAGCAGGTCCATTCGCGGACGTTACCCGCGGTGCCGTAGAGCCCGAAGTTGTTCTGGCCCAAGCTGGTCACCACCAAAGGTTTGGTCGGCTCCATGCCGGGGCGGCCACAGTCCAAGCACGCCGCGTGCGCTTGCAGCGGCACGTTACCCCACCAGTAATTGCTGGCAGAGCCCGCCGCAGCGGCGTATTCCCACTCCGCTTCTGTCGGCAGCCGGAACTGGCGTTGGGTTTCCTCACTCAGCCACTCGGTGTAGGCCTTGGCGTCGTCCCAACTGACGCAGACCACTGGGTGGCTCTCGGTTTGGGTGTAGCCGGGCGCGCGCCAAGTCGACTCGGGCGAATTTGCCCCAGCGCAGCCCGAACTCAACCAAGCGGGGTTGTTGTAGCCGGAGCGGTCGATGAAGGTGGCGAACTCGGCGACGGTGACCTCGGTCTCACCAATGCGGAAGCTTGGCAATTGCAGCGCTGCGGCACCAGAGCGGGCATAGACGCCAGCGGGGAGCGTACGCAGCGGCGGGATCGCCTCGGCGGATAACGCTGGCAGCCCGCTCTTGGCATAGCGCGGCGTGCTGGCGCTGGTTTCTGCTACCTCGACACCGCCGGCGCGGGTCGCGGGCTGGTCGGCGGCGGGCTTGCTGAGCTTGGGCACGATCACGAACAGGCTGGCCGCGAGGCCGGCGGTAATCACAGCGGGCACGGCCCAGCGGCTCAAAATTGCGGAGGGAACCGTGGTGCTGCGGGTGCGGATGGCGGCCTCTGGGGACGCCGCCGGCGAATGCATGGCCTTGGGTGGTGGCACGTTGGCTGGCGCGGCGGGCAGCGGTGCGATGGGCGAGACGGCACCGGCCTCGGCAGCCAACGCTGGCGGCAAGATGCGCACCTTGGGATGCGGCGAGGACTGCGACGGCAGCTCCACCGAGCGGCTGATCGCTGGGCGCGGGGTGGTGCTGGCGCGTGCCATATCCACCACACCAGGGTTGGAGACATGGCTGAAGCTGCTGGTGGCGAGACCCTGAATCCCAGCAAGCGCGGCGCGGAATTCCGCTGCGGACTGATAGCGATCAGTCAGGTTCAAGGCCAAGCCCTTACGCAGCACCGGCTTGAGCGGGTCGGGTACGCCGGCGTAGTCGTCTTTTTCGAGCGGGTCCTGCGTCATGCGGTCGATGGCGACCGGGGGCGCGCGGCCGGTGACCATCCGGTAGAGCGTCGCCGCCGCACCGTAGATGTCCGTCCAAGGCCCTTGCTCGCCGTTGCGCTGGTATTGCTCCAGAGGCGCGTAGCCCTCGGTGAGCACCACAGACACACTGCGGTGCTGGCCGGTAAGGTTTTTCCTCGCCGCACCAAAGTCCAGCAGGATCGGCTTGCCGATGGCGGCTAGGTAAATGTTGTGCGGTTTGACGTCACGGTGCACCACGCCACGCTCGTGCACATAGCTCAGGCCGTCGAGAATCATCTGCACCAGTGAGGCGGCAACGCCCATGTCTAGGGTCGGTTTGACCTGCCCAAAGTAGGCGTCGAGGCTCATGCCCTCGTAGTAGTCCATCACCATGTAGGCGGTGTCATTGGCGTTAAAGAACGCCCGCACACGCACGACATTGGGGTGATCAAGGCGCGCGACGATGCGTGCCTCGCGGAGGAACTGGTCTTTGCCGGCCTCGAAGTTCTTGCGGTCGTCGGAAGTGTGGACGGTGATATGCAAGGCGTCCGGCACCCGCACCGCCATCTCTGGCGGTAGATATTCTTTAATCGCTACCCGCTGCTGTAGGTAGATGTCCCAGCCCAGATAGGTGATGCCGAAGCCACCCGGGCGGCCGAGTACTTTGCCGACGCGGTATTGCCCCGCGAGTACCGACCCGTGCGGCAAAAACAGCGGCGAGCGCGGCGCAGACTCGTCGTACCCGCAATGCGCACAGACGGGATTACCGTCTTTGCGGCGGAAACAACCAGGGCAGTGCTTTTGATAGCTCACAGCGTGCTCATGGGGCTAAGGGTGCTAAAGGCGAGATTCTATGATGCGATGCAAGAACTGTGACATTAAAAGCCGACGATATTCAGGCACTTCCACCCGCTAAATGGTCGGTATGCTGACAGGTTGTGTCAGGGATTGCCTCTAGCCGTCAGCCCTGCGTCGCGTTTTGCCAATCGGGGCGGATGTTGCGATGCCGCATTACGGTGCCGCAGCTTCCTCGGACGCCGAGAGCCGCCAAAAAACCGCGAATAGGCTCTAGTCCTCGCGCAAGAGGCGAAAGCCAGTCCAAACGTCGCGGTGGTTGGCGTCAGCGGAGTCGCGCTGCTGGCTGCCCAAGCTGGCCAAGGGTTGTTGCCACGAGCCGCCGCGCAGGGCGATGCGTTTGCCGGCACTGGTGCAACTCTGCGCCGCGCCCTCGTTGTAGGGCGCGTAGGCGGAGCAGGTCCATTCGCGCACATTGCCGGCAATCTCATGCAGACCGAAGCGGTTGGCGGGGAAGCTGCCGACCGCTGAGGGTTGCACCGGCACCTTGGGCGGGCAGCCTTGGCAGGAGGCCATTTGGCGCTCGGCCTCGTCTCCCCACCAATAGCGGGTGCCACTCCCGGCCTTGGCGAAGTATTCCCACTCAGCTTCGGTGGGAAGACGGTGGCGCTTACCGGTGACGTCGGTCAGCCATTGCGCGTAGGCCAGTGCGTCTGCCCAACTGACGCAGACGACCGGATAGTCATCGGATTGTGAGTAGCCCGGGCGGTTCCATTCTGGTAGCCGCCCCCCCGCAGACTGGCAGGGGTAGTTCTGCCAAAGCGGATTTTCATAGCGCGCGAGGCGGACAAACTCGCTGAAGTCGCCGACGGTGACCTCAGAAACACTGACGGCGAGGGCAGGAACCGCCACCTGAAGGCTACCTGCTGGGCCCTCAGCACTCGCCGGCTCGGCCAAACGCACCGAGCCCGCAGGTGTTGCGATGAACTCAGGCAGGCGGCTGGGCGGTTCGGTGGGTTTTTCGGCTGGCTGCGAAGCAGGGGGTGGGGCGATGTCGTCTTCGATCTCCGACACGCTGCTTTGATTGCGCGCCGTGCTGGTAGTCGCAGTGATGGCAGGCACTGCCGACGGGTTGCTGGCTTCGGCGGCCTTCGGCGGGTTCATCAAGACATAACCCAGACCGATGCCGGTGAGCAGTACCAACGCCGTGCCGACGATAAATTGCGGACTCCAGCGGCTGGGGGATTTCGGCCGTGGCGGTGGGACGTAGGTGCGCCGATCCACCTCGGCGCGCGCTGCGGGAGCGGACACCGCCGCAGGCTGCGCCGCCGCCGTAGGTTCAGGAGGCGGGGCGGCTGGCGCAGGGCTAGCGGCCGGTGCAGCGGCTTGAGGCGTGGGCGCGGGGCTTGGTCGCGCACTGGCTTCTGGCGGCGGGATGGGCGGCTGCGATGCGGGTAACGGCGCAGCATTGGCGAGTGGTGGCGCAGCGCGCACCACGGGTGCCATCGGCTGGGTAATCGGTGCGTCGGCGTCGGCGTCGGCTGGGGCTAACTTGAGTGCGACGATGGGTGACACTCGCCGGATTGCAGGCGCGGGCTCGGTCTGTAGGTTCGCCGAGGAGGGTTCAATCGGCACGATGCGCGGCAGCGGGCGCTGGGGAACGATGGTCTCACCCATGGATTCCGCGAGCCGACCGCGCTCGACCAAACTCTGTACACCGGCGGTGATCTCTGGGCTAATGCGCGGAGCGATCTCCGGCGCCGGAGCGCGCTCGTACGACGATGGTGGCTGCAAGGGCACCATCGTTACCACGAAGTCTTGGGTGTGCGGAAGCTCGGGGAATAGCGGCTTGCGCTCGGTCGCCACCGGCACTTCGGTGATGGTGTCTGGGTAGACGTAGTCCAGCGCTTGGCGGAACTCCTGCGCGGTTTGGTAGCGGTCATTGGGGCGCACGGCCAAGGCGCGTTTAAACGCCTCGACCAGCTCCGGCGACACCCCTGCCCAGTTCGATTCCTCCAAAGGGTCGCGGCCAATGCGATCCAAAGCAATCGGCGGCGCTTGGCCGACGATCACTCGGTAGAGCGTGGCGGCGACTCCGTACACGTCCGTCCAAGGCCCTTGCACGGCGCGGCGCTGGTATTGCTCCAGCGGCGCATAACCCTCGGTGAGCACCACGGACATGCTTTGCACGCGGTCGCCCGCCGCTTGGCGCGCGGCGCCGAAGTCCAGCACGATCGGCCTGCCGACGGCGGCAAGGTAGATGTTGTGCGGCTTCAAGTCGCGGTGTACTAGCCCGCGCTCATGCACATATTGCAGACCATCGAGGATGGGCTTGACCAAGGGGACGGCGAGCTCGGGCTCCAAGCGTGCGCGCACGCTCGAGAGGTAATCGCCGAGGCTCATACCCTCGTAGTAGTCCATCACCAGATAGGCGGTGCCGTTGGCGTTGAAGAAGTTACGCACCCGCACAATGTTGGGGTGGTCCAACTTGGCGACGATGCGCGCCTCACGCAAAAACTGCTCTTTGCCGAACTCAAAGCCGCGCTTGTCCTCCGCCGTATGGACGCTCACATCCAAGGAGTTGGGCGAGCGCGTGGCGATCTCGCGCGGTAGGTACTCCTTAATCGCGACTCGCTGCTGCAGGTTGATGTCCCAACCCAAATAGGTGATGCCGAAGCCACCAGGCCTGCCCAGCACGCGGCCGACGCGGTATTGCCCGCCGAGTGTGATGCCATGCGGCAAAAAGATCGCGGAGCGCGGAGCGCCTTCGTCGTAGCCGCAATGCGGGCACACCGCAACGCCGCCCTTAAACTGGAAGCAGCCGGGGCAATGGCGCTGAAACTGCGGGCGCTCAGCGGTACGGCGGGTGGTTTCGGGAGTGCTCATAGCCGACGATTCTATAATTCGCCAAACGCATCATGTGGCAGACCGAGGTGCATGAATCAGGCCAACACCCCGCACGTGGATACTCCAACCGCCCAACCCTTAGCCCACACTGCGGTGATCGAGATCACCCACGACGGCAAAATTCTGCGCCTGAGCCCACAAGATTGCCCATTTAGCCTTGGCCGGGCCCCCGATTGTGGCGTGACGCTGCGCTCTGCCGTCGCCAGCCGTAAGCACGGTTATATCGTCTGGGTGAGTGACCGTTTTTTCTACGTCGATGATTCGCTCAATGGCACCTATGTGCTCAGCAGCCACGGCGATGAACTCCATTTACACCGCGAGCGACTACCATTGCCGCGCTCCGGCCTGCTGTCGCCGGGGCTGTCGGTACTAGACCAAACCTCCGAGGTCGTCCGGTTTAGTCAACCGCGCCCCAAACTTGCAGAAGCCCCTTCAGTCACGACCAGACCCTTCAGTTAGCAATGTCTAATCACTTCAGCGCCGTGCTTTTGGCGACCGCAGTACCCCTAGAGGCCGGCAAATCAGGTGTGCGTGCTGAGCCGCTCACGGCGGAGCAAAAGTCGGCCCTTCGCGCCTCATTGGACGCAGCGGGTGCCATGGTCGCCGTCAACAACGGCGAGTACTTAGGCATTTACGATCGCCCCGCGCTGGCGTTGCAGGCCGCCATCGCCTTCCAGAACGCCGTCGATGCCTTGGGCGTGCACGGTGGCCAGAATTATTCCGGCAAGGTCGTGCTGGACGCTTGGCCCGCTCAGGCCGACGACGTACCCGTGGACCACGTCCACGAGTTGATCGCCCACGCGCAAGATCACTGCGTGCTGCTGACGGCAACCTGTGTTGCCCAATTGCCCCCAGAGCACAAGCGCAATCTCATCCCCGCTGCCAATTCCGACGTCATCCCCGCGCTCAAAGACGTGCGCGAATATTCTTGGAAGGAATCGGCCACCACCTATCGCGAGCACACCCGCGTGGTCTCTGCCAACGCGCCGGCCGAGGTCTACGCCAGCGTCACCCTGACCCGGCGCGATAAAACCACCGAGGTCAACCCCAAGGATTGCCCTTTCTCCATCGGGCGCGACTCCAGTTGCTCGATGGCCGTGGGTGGCACTTCGGTATCGCGCTTCCACGGCGAAATTCGCTTTGAGAACGGCAAGTTTTACTACTGCGACCTCTCCCGTAACGGCAGCTACCTGACCGCCGCGGGCGAGGAGGTGTACCTACAGCAAGAGCGCTTCCCGCTCGTCAGCAAAGGCGTCATCAGCCCCGGCGCACCGCTGTTAGAGCAGACCGGCGACGTCATCAAATATCAATGCAATAGCTTTGGGGCCCGCCGCTAATGACGGCTCTGCTGAGCCCAGCAGCACTGCGGCAGCGCTTTGTCGCTGCCGCCACCGCCAAGTTTGCGGAGAACGTCGCCGACTTCCGCAGCTTGCAGAGCTTGGTAGCAGCCCAAGGCGGGGTGTTTCTCAACGACCACGGTGCGATTCGCACCGCCGACCCATCCGTGCGTGCGCTGTTCGTGCGCGCCGCTAGGGTGCTGGGTTTGCACCGTGATCGCGACTATCGCTTCCCCGCCAAAAAGTTGGTCAGCTTTGATCTGCAAGCCAGAGGCGAATCGAGCAGCGAGTTCAAAATCTTCGTCAGTCAGGTCGATCTCGACGCCTTCCCGCCGGACGTCGCAGCCCTCATTCGAGCCGATTGTGCCGAGCAGGCCGCTGCGCAAGACCACCGGGAATTCATCGCCCAAATCGAACGGGCAGAAGCGCAGGGCGGCCTATCCGCAGACGACTCCGAGCGCTTTATCCAGCACTTCGTGCATCGCCTGATGCACCGTGCCGGCCCACCCATGCGCCGCGCTACTTTGCAAGCGGTGGCGTCGGTCTCGCCAGAGGCGGCAAGTGCTCTGGCGCTGGGGCCGGACTTTAATCACGTCACGATCGATGTGCGCGCCGCAGGCTTTGCTGGCATTGAAGCGATGGCTGCCGCCCTGCACGCTGCTGGCTTCCGCCTCCTGCCCGCCATCCAAGGCGCGCCCAATACCAAACTGCGGCAGACCGCCACGATGGCCGCGACCATGCCGACACCCGTCCGTGAGGCCGACGGCAGCCTAGGCATGGCGGAATCTGAAAAGCAGTTCGTCGAGATCATTGAGCGCAACCAAGCCATAGCCGATGACGCTGCCTTGCTTTGGACGGATAGCGGCAAGCCCTTGGTGTTTAAGCATTTTCTCGCTGCCAACGCCGAGAAGATATTCGATGCGGCTGCCACTAAGTCCGGCGCTACGATCTGCTAGAGCTTTGTCGCGCTGAATCAGTCTGACGGTCACTTTCCGCGTCCATCGACGTAAGACCGCAAAAACGATAAAGCCTCGCATCGCTGCGAGGGCAAGCGGGACAAGAAAACAGTCCGGTGGACTGTTTTCCCTGCGAGCGGGCAGCCCGCAGTGGCTGCCCAGGAGTACGCCCAAAAACGATAAAGCCTCGCATCGCTGCGAGGGCAAGCGGGACAAGAAAACAGTC
>CAZHTI010000011.1:11220-23766 GCA_964535755.1 uncultured Salinisphaerales bacterium
AGAAGCGTTTGTTAGAGCTTGCCAAGGCCCAGCAGGTGCAGATGGACCTGCGCGGTCGCCTGAGTCCTGCGGCGATCGACGCGCCCTTGCTGAGTGCGCCTGCCGCCGCCGGCATCCCCTTGACGGCCAGCCTTGCGCCCGTGCCGTCTGCGAAGACCGCCAAGGTAGTCGCCAGCGCGGCAGTGCCCGCCACCGCAAAGCCGGTCTCGGATGGGCCGATCGCTGTCGGCAAAAAGCCGGCGGTGGCGGCCGCCAGCCCGCTCATGGCAGCGCCGCCGGCACCGCGTGTAGCGCCACAAGTCTTGACTGTAGGTAGCGAAGTCTCCGGCCGCGTCAGCGCCCATCGGGATGGCTTCGGCTTTTTGATCGTAGAGCCGAAAGCTGCCGAAGATGTGTTTTTGCCGCAGCGGGAAATGCGCGGCCTGATGACGGGTGATCGCATCCGCGCCCGCGTCGTCGGCAAGGACGACTCTGGGCGGCTCTCTGGCGAGTTCCTCGCCGTGCTCTCGACCGCCCCGCGTTTCGTGGTAGGCCGCCTGCGCCAAGACGGTGGCCGTTGGGCCGTCACGCCCGATAATCAAAAAGCTCAACCGTTTGAGCTCTACATCGGCCAGAACGATCTCGCCGGTGCTAAGGCAGGGCAGGTGGTACGGGCGGAAATCCTTAGTACTGCCGGTGCACGCGGCAACCTGAGCGGTCGCATCAGCGAGATTGTGGGCGAGCACTTGGCACCGGGGTTGGAGATCGAAATCGCCCTGCGCCGCCATGATCTGCCGCACGAGTTCCCAGAAGCGGTGGTCGATGAAGCCGAAGCCTTCGACCCAGAAGTGCAGGAGGACGACGTCGAAGGCCGCGTTGACCTGCGCGCCACGCCGCTGGTCACGATTGACGGGGCCGACGCCCGCGACTTCGACGACGCCGTCTACGCGCAAAAAATGCGCGGCGGTGGCTACAAGCTCATCGTCGCCATTGCGGACGTCTCGGCCTATGTGCAGCTCGACTCGGCACTGGATGAGGAAGCCAAAAACCGTGGCACCTCGGTGTACTTCCCGCGCCGCGTCATCCCGATGCTGCCGGAAGCGCTCTCCAATGGACTGTGCTCGCTCAACCCTTTGGTGAACCGCCTCTGCATGGTCTGCGAGATGCGCGTGGCTAGCGATGGCGAAGTGACCGCATCGAAGTTTTATGAGGCGGTGATGCGCTCGCACGCTCGGCTGATATACGACGACGTTGCGACCATGTTGGAGCATCCGAAGGGCCCGCTCGCACAGCAGCACGCCGCGCTGATGCCGCATCTGCAATCCCTGAGCGATTTGTTTGATGCCCTATTCGCCGCACGCAATCGCCGTGGCGCGATTGACTTTGAGGGCAGCGAGACCAAGTTCGAGTTCACTGAGGACAGCAAAATCGCGCGCATCGTGCCGGTAGTGCGCAACCGCGCCCACCGCATGATTGAAGAGTGCATGATCGCGGCCAATGTCGAGGCGGCGAAGTTTGTCGCACCCAAGCAGACGCCGACGCTCTACCGTGTCCACGAGCGCCCAGAGCCGACCCGCATCGCCGTGCTGCGCGACTTCCTCGCCACTCGGGCGATGAGCTTGGGCGGTGGCGAGCTACCAGAGGCGCGCGACTTTGCCGCCGTCAGCGAGGCCGCCAAGGCGCGCCCAGACATGGCGATGGTGCAGATGATGGTGCTGCGCACGATGGCGCAGGCGCGCTACGCCCCCGAGCCACTCGGCCACTTTGGCTTGGCCTTGAGCCATTACGCGCACTTCACCTCGCCGATTCGCCGCTACCCGGATTTGCTGCTGCACCGTGCCATCAAGCATGTGCTATCGCGCAAAAAGCCTGCGAGCTTTGCCTATAGTGCGGAGGCGATGGAGCAACTCGGCACCCATTGCTCGACCACTGAGCGCCGTGCCGACGACGCCACCCGCGATGTCAGTAGCTGGCTCAAGTGCGAGTTCATGAGCCACCGCGTCGGTGAGAGCTTCGATGGCCTCGTCAGTGCCGTGACCAGCTTCGGGGTGTTTGTCGATCTCACCGGCCTCTACATCGATGGCCTCGTGCACATCTCCACCTTGGGCGACGACTACTACAGCTTTGACCCCAAGCTGCAAAAGCTGATCGGTCGGCGCTCAGGCCACAGCTACGCGCTGGGCCAAGCGATGCGCGTCACCGTCGCCAGAGTCAATCTGGAGGAGCGTAAAATTGATCTCGTCCCTGCGGTAGAAGCGGGGCGCGGCAAGCAATCAGTTGTTGAGCCAAAAAGTTCAGAGCCGGTTCATCGCTTGGCGCAAGAATTACGTGCCAAAGCTGGCCGAGGCAAAGTGGTAGCAGCAGCGCCCAGCCTCAGTGATAAAAGTTATTCAGACCCCAGCAAAGCCACTAAGCGTGGCCGCGCGCGCAGCAAATCCAAACCTCGTTCTCGGAGATAAACCGTGTTGAAGATGAAACCCCTTGTTGTCGGCATTCTGGCTGTTGGTCTGAGTGGCTGTGCCTCGACCGACTTCCAAAACCGTGATGCCGCGATCGGCGCTGGTATTGGTGCGGTGCTCGGCGGCGTGATTGGCGATCAAGTCAGCGACGCCCGCGGTGCGCCCATCGTCGGTGCGGTAATCGGTGCCATCGCTGGTGGCGCGGTCGGCAACTACATGGACGACCAGCGCGAAGAGCTCAAGCGCAAGCTGGCTGAAGAAGAGCGCCGCAAGGAGCTCAACATCACCCAGTTGACCGCCGATACCATCAAGATCGGTGTCGCCTCTGACGCCTCCTTCGACGTCGGCTCCGCGACCCTCTCGCCAGTCGCTCAAGCCACATTTGCGAAGATTGCCGCCACCCTGAAGAGCTACGACAAGACCGTGATTCACGTTGTCGGCCACACCGACACTTTGGGCTCTGACAGCAGCAACCAATCCTTGTCTGAGCGTCGTGCTGCTGCCGTCGGTAGCTACTTGTCCTCACAGGGCTTGGTCGCAGGCCGCGTGCGTGAAGAAGGCCGTGGCGAGCGCGAGCTCTTGGTGCGCACCGGCGATCAAGTCAACGAGGCGCGCAATCGCCGCGTCGACATCATCATCAAGGCCGTGGTGCAGGGCAACGAGCAAGCCGCTTGGACGCCCCCTCCTTACCTCGGTTCTTAATTCGCACTGCGTTTCATGCAGCAGTCGCAAAACCTTCCGGGCCATAGCTTGGAAGGTTTTTTTTATGGGCTCGCGCAAGCGAGCCCAGCAGCGCGGCATTGCCTTGCCTACAGCGGCGGGCAGGATTCCACGGTGCTTTTGCACCTTTCCGCCAAGGCCGCGCTTGCAGGTTTGGAAGCGCTGCACGTTCACCACGGGCTCCAGAGCGCAGCGGATGACTGGGCCGCACACTGCCAAGCGCAGTGCGATGCTTTGGGCGTGCCGATGCGCGTGCTGCGTGTCGGAATCGCCGCCGATGATCCACGCGGGCCTGAGGCCGCCGCGCGTGCAGCCCGCTACGCCGCCCTCATCAACGCGCTGCCAGAGGGCGCGCGCTTGCTGCTCGCGCACCACCAGCAGGATCAGGCAGAAACCCTGCTGCTGCGCCTCCTGCGTGGGACTGGCCTTGATGGCCTCACCGGCATGGCGGGCTTAACGCAGCGTGGCAATGCTTCGCTCTGGCGTCCATTACTGACTGTCTCTAAGCACGACATTGACGCCTACGCGCGCAGCAAAGATTTGCGCTGGGTGGATGACCCCCAAAATCGCTCTGCCCGATACGCGCGCTCTTGGCTGCGCACCGAAGTTTGGCCGCAGCTAGAGGCCCGCTACCCGCAAGCAGCGGCCCTGTTTGGCCGCGCCGCTGAGCACCTCAGCGAGGCGCAGGACGAGCTTGAGGCAATTGCCGCCGATGATCTCAGTGCCTGCCAAATCGCGACCAATGCCTTGCAGATAACGGCGCTGCTTGGCTTGAGCGGCGGCCGTCGTCGCCGCGTGCTGCGGCGCTGGCTGCGGCAACAGCAGCTGCCTGTCCCGTTCGCGCAAAGCCTAGAGGCGCTAGACCGTAGCCTGCTGCGAGCACGCGCAGACGCTGAAGCTTGCGTTGCTTGGCCTGGTTGCGAGCTGCGCCGCTATCGCCAGCAGCTCTACGCGTTCGCGCCATTGGCGGCCATGCCCGCAGAGTGGGCCGCCGATTGGGACGGACAAACTCCACTGTTGTTGCCTGAAGATGCCGGCGTGTTGCATTGGCGTGGAGCGCCGCCCAAGCGCGCGCTGCGGGTGCAGTTGCCGCAGGGTGGCGAGCGCCTTCGTCCGGCCGGTGACGCGCACCACCGCAGCCTCAAACAGCTCGCTCAAAAGCATGGCATCCCCCCCTGGCTGCGCCAGCGCATGCCGATGATTTACGAGGACGATCGCCTCATCTCGATTGCCGGGCTCTGGACCATCGACGGCGGGCCTACGCTGCACTGGGACTGCCCACTGTGGCCCGAGCCAATGCGAAGCTGTTTCGATAACCGCTAAGCCGTTCTCTGCGTCTAAGATTGCTGAGCGTTTTTAAACGACAACGAGAGAGGAGAGAGGTATGCAAGGTTTGATGATGCAGCAACCGTTGCTGGTGTCGCAGTTGATCGAGCACGCCGCGCACTACCACGGCGATGCCGAAGTGGTATCGCGCCTGCCGGATCAGGGCGGCAAGATCGTCCGGAGCAATTGGCGCGAGGTCGCAGGCGGCGCTAAGCGTGCGGCAAACATGCTCAGTGCGCTCGGCTTGGGCGAGCAAGCCATGGTCGGTACGCTGGCTTGGAATTCGCTCCGCCATTTAGAGCTCTACTACGCGGTCAGCGGCTCAGGCCGCATCCTGCACACCATCAACCCGCGCCTGTTCCCCGAGCAAATCGCTTGGATCATCAACCACGCCGAAGACCAAGTGATCTTCTTCGATGTGAGCTTCGCGCCCTTGGTGCAAGCGCTCGCCGCGCAGTGCCCCAGCGTCAAACATTGGATTGCGCTCTCTGATGCCAGCACGCTGCCGACGATTACCAATGTCTCGGTGCTCGCTTACGACGCGCTGCGGGCGGATGCCAGCGAGGACTACCAATGGCCGACTCTGGACGAGAGCAGCGCCGCGTCGCTCTGCTACACCTCTGGCACCACCGGCAACCCCAAGGGGGTGCTGTATTCGCACCGCTCCACGGTGCTGCACGCGTTCGCCAGCTGTGTGCCGGACGTAATGAACCTATCCGCCCGTGATGTCGTGCTGCCGGTAGTGCCGATGTTCCACGTCAATGCTTGGGGCCTGCCGTACTCCTGCGCCTTGATGGGGGCGAAATTGGTGCTGCCTGGCATGGGCCTAGACGGCCCCAATCTCTACGAATTGTTAGAAGGCGAGAAGGTCACCTTCTCAGCCGGAGTGCCTACCGTCTGGCTGGGCCTCTTGCAGCATCTGCAAAAAAACAATCTGCGCTTCACCAAGCCTTGGCGCTCGGTTGTGGGCGGCTCGGCCGTGCCACCAGCACTCATGAAGAGCTACTGGCAGGACTATGGCGTGCGCATCCACCACGCTTGGGGCATGAGCGAGATGAGCCCGCTCGGCACCTTCAACACCCTCAAAGAAAAGCACCAGGCTCTGAGCGAGGACGAGCAGTTCAAGGTTTGGGTCAAGCAGGGGCGGCCAGTGTTCGGGGTCGAGATGAAGATCGTCAACGACAAGGGCGAAGCGCTGCCGCACGACGGCAAAGCCTTCGGCGATTTGATGGTGCGCGGGCCTTGGGTGGTGAGCGGCTACTTCAAGCTGGAAAAAACGCCTTTGGTGGATGGCTGGTTCCCGACCGGCGACGTCGGCACCATCGACCCCGACGGCTACCTGCAAATCACTGACCGCAGCAAGGATGTGATCAAGTCCGGCGGTGAGTGGATTAGCTCAATCGACCTAGAGAATGTCGCGATGAGTCACCCTGCCGTGGCCGAGGCTGCGGTCATCGGCGTCTATCACCCGAAGTGGGATGAGCGCCCCTTGCTGGTGGTGGTGAAGAAGCCGGGGGCTGAGGTCGACGCGGCCGCAATGCTCGCTCACCTCAACGGCAAGATTGCCAAATTCTGGATGCCGGACGACGTCGCCTTCGTCGATGAGATTCCGCACACCGCCACCGGCAAAGTGAGCAAGCTGCTGTTGCGTGAGCGCTTCAAAGACCACAAATTGCCGACTGCCTAAAAGCATGAGGCGCAGATTGCACGGATTCCACAAATTAAAAGCCTTGATTTATCGGCTGTAATCTGTGAAGTCTGTGGTGATTTTTGGGATGAAACCCGTAGGGGCGAGGCATGCCTCGCCCCTACCTAGGCTAGCCCTCCGACTCGCAAGTCGTAATTACTCGTCAGCTTCGGTGTCACCGTACATGTATTTAGCCGGCGGGCTGCCATCAAACACTTTGCCCAGTCGCTGCTGCAAATAAGCGGTGCGGACGAATATGTAGGGGTCAATAGCGTTGTCGATAATCGAATCGGCATCGAGAAACTGCACACGGGCATCAATCAGATTCAGCGCATTGACGCCGATGCTCTCAGGGCTTTCCACATAGTTATTGAGGTCTGTGGCGAAGTCCGCCGCGCGGCCGGAGAGATCCCGCCCGGTGGTCGGCCCGAGCAGGGGCAGCATGAGGTACCAGCCTTGGCCTAGGCCGTAGTGGCCGAGAGTCTGGCCAAAGTCTTCGTCGTGCTTGGGCAGGCCAGCCATCGTCGCAACATCCATCAAACCCGCGATGCCGGCCGTGGTATTGAGCAAGAAGCGGCCAGTGTCGTTAGCGGCTTGGGCAAACTTGAGTTGCAGCACACCGTTGACCACATTGCGCGGCTCTTTGATGTTCTCAAAGAAATTGGTGATGCCTTGCTGGGCAATCTGCGGGGTGATCGCCTCGTAGCCTTTGGCGACGGGGCGCAGCACGTACTTATCCGCCGCACGATTGAGGCCGAACACCGCACGATTGACGGGCTCCAGCGGATCGCTAGGCTCATCCGGCGGTGAATGGGCGCAGCCGCCCAAAAGGCCAGCAGCGAGCAATAGTGCAGTGCCGCGCAACAAATCCATCGTCAGCATCCTTGGAGGTCTAGAGCCGCATCCAGCTCAAAAAAACGGGCAAGCGCCAGTAACTGTGGCGATGCCCCGATGCAGCGCAGTTTCTCACCTTTTGCGTCAGCACGGCGACGCAGATCGAGCAAAAGCGCCAAGGCTGAGGAATCCGCCTGCGTTACCCCAGATAAATCGACGACCCCATCTTGCGGCAGGGTCGCCGTTTTAAACCAGTGCGGCGCACTCTGATGCGTGAGTGCGCCGGTGAGTTGCAGAGCCATTAGCTGCCTTTGGGCGGGTTCTGCTGGAAGTAGTTGCCCGCTTCCATCTTGGTGATCAGGGCGTCCAAGCCGGACTTCTTGATCTCTGAGGTGAACTGGCTGCGGAAATTCGTGATGAGCGAGAGGTTCTCGATGATCACGTCGTAAATCTTCCACTGGCTGTCGGTCTCGCGCATCGCAAAGGCCATAGCGACGGGTTTTTTCACGTTGGCGCGCATCAGTTGCACGCGCACGGTGACGTCGGTGGCATTGGCCGGCATGCGCAGAGGCTCGTACTTGGCCTCAACGGAGTCGTAGTTTGCGAGCAAAGCGTCGGCGTAGGTGCGGATCAACGAGGTTTTGAACGCCTCAGCGAAGCGGTTACGTTGGGCCTCGCTCGCAGTGCGCCAGTTCTTGCCCAAGGTCAGCTGGGCGATGTAGCGCACGTCGAACACGGGCACTAAGACATCGTCCACCACCTCGTAGAACTTCTTTTTATCCGCCGCGTATTCCTTATGGTTTTGGCGGATGAGATCGCGCATTTTCTCGGTCGTGTCTTTTAAGACGACGTCCGGCTTTTGCGGTTGCGCATGGGCATGTTGCACGCCGAGCAACAGGGCAACAGATAGAAATAATTGTTTCAGCATGAAAGTACTCCGATAAAAGTACAACTAATAAATAAAACTAATCACCGCGGTGGATTATTCGCCGGCGGTTGCGGCGGGTTTTGCAGCTGGCAGCGCATCTGCGAGGCGGCCTAGCGCATCAGCCAAACGGGTGTCTTCTTTCTTTTCCGTGAAGGAAGTCGCCAATTGACCGATGAGGTTTTCAATCACTAGGGCGGATTGGGTGAGGGTGATGGAATCGCCATTTTTGAGGACCTTATCGTCGCCGCCGGGTTCTAGGCCGATGTATTGCTCGCCTAATAAACCAGCGGTCAGGATGGAGGCACCGGTATCTTTCGGAATGTTGGAGAATTCTTTAGAGATTTCAAGGGTCACTAGGGCTTCAAAGTTTTCTGGGTCAACCTTAATGGATGACACGCGGCCCACTTTGACGCCGGCAATGCGTGCTGCTGAACCTACTGACAACTTGCCGACGTTTTCAAAATGCATGCTGACGTTGTAACTGCCTTGGTTGCCGCCAACGTCCTGCAGGCTGGCAACTTTGAGGGTCATGATCATGACGGCGGCAACACCGAGGACCACAAAAAAGCCAACGAGAATTTCTAAAGCGCGGGATTGCATGGGCTATATCCTTGAGGCAACGGCTGAATAGGGTCTTAAACGCGAGGAATTCGGTCTTGGGCAGCAGCTCAAAGGCGCTAGATTGCCCGATGCTTTACTGGAACATGAACGCCGTCAGGATGAAGTCCAGCCCGAGGATGGCGAGAGAAGAGAACACGACGGTATTGGTGGTGGCGCGGGCGACCCCCTCAGAAGTCGGCGGCGCGGTGTAGCCCTGATACAGGGCGATCCAGCAACAGACGGTGCCGAAGGTGAAGCACTTGATGAGGCTGTCGCGGATGTCTTCGCCGTGCAGGCTGTCGCGGATGCCACCCCAATAGGCACCAGCATCCACGCCCAGCAAATCGACGCCAATGCTGTAGCCGCCGGACACCCCTAGCGACATCACCATGAACACGAAGGCCAGCAGGGGCATGGCGATGAAGCCAGCGATGAAGCGCGGCGCCAGCACTCTTTGCACGGGATCCACGGCCATCATTTCCATGCCGCTGAGCTGGTCGGTGGCCTTCATCAGGCCGATCTCCGCCGCCAGTGCCGAGCCCGCCCGCCCTGCGAAGAGTAGGGCGGTGACCACCGGCCCAAACTCCAGAACGATGGCCAAGCCCAAGCCGGTGCCGAGCGCATCTTTAGCGCCCACCAATTGCAGCGCACGGTAGCCCTGCAAGGCGAGCACGGCACCGATGAAGCTGCCGGAGAGCACGACGATGATCAGGCTGAGCACGCCCACCGAGTACAGCTGCTGGATGATCAAACGCGGCCGCAGCAGTGCTTTGGGCACGGCAGCGAGCACGGAGAGCAAAAAGAATTGAGCGCGGCCTACGCCCTGCAAGAAATCGCCTGCGACCTTGGTAATCATGGGCGGAGCAACTCCTGAGTGTAGTCCTTGGCCTTGTAGTGGAAGGGCACCGGGCCATCCGGCGCGCCGTGCAGGAATTGCTGCACGAACGGCGACGTGGAGGCGCGGATTTGCTCGGGCGTGCCTTGGCCGAGCACTTTGCCGCCGGAGACGAGATAGGCGTAGTCAGAAATCGCCAGCACCTCGCCGACGTCATGGCTGACGACGATGCTGGTCAAGCCCAGTGCGTCGTTGAGCGTGCGGATGAGGCGCATCAGCACGCCGAGGCTGATGGGGTCCTGGCCGGTGAAGGGCTCGTCGTACATCACCAGTTGCGGGTCCAGCGCGATGGCACGGGCGAGGGCCACCCGCCTTGCCATGCCGCCCGAGAGTTGCTCTGGGAATAAATCCCGCGCGCCGCGCAGGCCTACCGCATTGAGCTTCATCAGCACGATGTCGCGGATGGCGGACTCCGGTAGCTCGGTGTGTTCGCGCAGCGGGTAGGCGACGTTCTCGAACACGGTGAGGTCGGTCAGCAGAGCGCCGTTTTGGAACAACATGCCCATGCGCTTGCGCAGATCAAACAGAGTGCTGCGGCTCGCGGTGGGAACATCGACGCCATCGAAGCGAATCACGCCGGATTGTGGCTTCCATTGGCCACCAATCAGCCGGAGCAGGGTGGTCTTGCCGGTGCCGGACGGCCCCATAATGGCGGTGACTTTGCCGCGCGGGATGCTCAGGCTGATGTCGTCATAGATGACGCGCGGCCCGTAGGAGAAATGCACACCTTGGACGTCCACCAAGGGCGCGGAGTTACTTGGGTTCATGGTCTTCACTAATCGGCACTTCTGGAGTACGCCTTGAGCCGCAGAACAGGTGCACGCAAGGACATTTTTCGGCCGCCGCATATTGTAGTGGGTTTGATCCTTAGCGCTCACGGGCAGGGTAGTGGGGGCTTTGGTCGCAAGCTTCTGACCCGCCCGCGCTTTGCAGGTTCTCGGGTTTGCGGTAAAGCTTGTCGCCACCGTGACGGAGCAAGGCGATGCGATACAGACACTTTTTGATGATTACCTGCGCATTGGCGCTCACGGCCTGCGCCAACTCCGCCAAGCGCCCCGCCTCAGAGCGCGACACCGCCGAGCAGCGCAGCCTGCTCGACCGTTGCCGCACCGCCGAAGAGCGCCGCGAGATGCCGCCAGCGGGCTGCGAAACGCTGACACCGCAAGAGCGCCGTCGGCGTGCGCCTACCGTCATCATCGAGCGCCCACAAATCCCGCAGATGCCTACGGGTGGGCTGGGTTCGCAACTGCCGCTGTGAGCCAGAGTGAGCGGCCAGCGCAGCGTCCTCAGGGCGCGTCCGCAGCGCTTTGCAACATTGCCTACACTGCGCGCCCTTAAAGCCCCAATTCCCAAAGCCAGCCGCGCATGTCCCCCCTCAGAGACCAAGACCTAGGCCACGGCGTTACCTGCATTGATACGCTGCAAGAGCGCCCGGGGATGGCGGCGAGTTACCTGATTCGCCGTGGCGAAGAAGCCGCGTTGATCGAAGCAGGCACCAGCCACAGTCTGCCGCTGCTGATGGCCGCATTGGCGCGCCAAGGCCTGCGACCTGAGCAAGTGCGCTACGTCATCGTCACCCATGTGCACCTAGACCATGCCGGTGGTGCGGGCAGCCTGATGCGCGCGCTGCCACAAGCGACCCTGCTGGTGCACCCGCGCGGTCTGCGCCACATGACCGACCCGAGCAAGCTCATCGCCGGTGCCTCGGCGGTATACGGGGCGGAAGCCTTGCAGCGCATGTACGGCGAGATTCTCCCCGCGCCCGCCCTGCGCAGCCGCGCCGTGGAGGACGGCGAAAGCCTGCCGTTCGGTGACGGCAGCCTGATGTTCATCGATAGCCCCGGCCATGCCCGCCACCATCTCAGCGTCTGGGACAGCGTCAGCGAGGGGTTCTTTACTGGCGACACCTTCGGCCTCGCGTACCGCGAATTCGATGATGCCAATGGGGTGTATCTCATCCCCACCACCACGCCCGTGCAGTTCGAGCCGCAAGCCTGGCGGGCAACACTGGCGCGCTATCTCTCGTTTAGCCCCAAACGCATGTTTTTGACCCACTACAGCATGGTCGAAGGTGTTGAGGCACTCGCTGCGCAGCTCGCCGCAGGCATCGCCCGCTACGAGGCGATCGGCCTAAGTTTGCGCCACGCCGAGCAGCGCCACGCGGCCATCAAGGACGCCCTGTGGGCCGAGGTCGATGCCCAGCTTGCCGCCCGAGCGCACGCGATGCCGACCGCTGAAGTGCGGCGAATCTTGGGGACGGACATCGAACTGAACGCCCAAGGCTTGGGCATCTGGCTGGATGGTCTGCCGGCCTAAGTAGGCCTCGCCAGTGCGGCCTCTAGCGCTTGGGTGAGGTCTTTTGCGACCTGCGCAATGGTCTTAGTCGGCACCAAGTCATTGATCTGCGTCATCGCCAAACCCTGATACCCACAAGGATTGATGCGCGAAAACGGTTCTAAATCCATGCCGACATTGAGTGCCAAGCCGTGGTAGCTGCAAGCGCTTTTTACCCTCAAGCCCAGTGAGGCAATCTTGTGGCGGCGCGCGCGCACGTCCACATACACCCCGGGTGCGTCGCGGTCGCTATAGGCGCTGATGCCGTAGCCAGCGAGCACTTGGATGAGGGCGGCTTCAATCCGCTCGACTAAACTGCGGATGCCGTAGCCGCGCTGCGTCAAATCGACCAAGACATAGCCCACCAACTGCCCCGGCCCGTGGTAGGTGACTTGCCCGCCTCGGTCGCTTTGCACTACGGGGATGTCGCCAGGCAGGAGCAGGTGCTCGGGCTTACCGGCTTGGCCTTGGGTGAAGACTGGCGGGTGCTCCAGCAGCCAGAGCTCGTCCTCCGTGTCGCCCGTGCGCCGGGCCGTAAAGGCCTGCATGGCGGCGAAGGTTTCGGCGTAGGGGACTTGCCCTAGTGCCTTGATGCGCAAGGAGCGTTCGGCCATTGCTTAGGCTGCGGACACTCGGCTGCTGCCCTCTCCCGTCCCTGCGGGGCCCCCTCTCCCGCTTGCGGGAGAGGGAAAACCTGCTGGTCTCCCGCTTGCGGGAGAGGGAAAACCCGCTGGTCTCCCGCTTGCGGGAGAGGGGAAGCCTGCCGGTCTCCCGCTTGCGGGAG
>CAZHTI010000011.1:23866-39723 GCA_964535755.1 uncultured Salinisphaerales bacterium
GCTGGTCTCCCGCTTGCGGGAGAGGGGAAGCCTGCCGGTCTCCCGCTTGCGGGAGAGGGATTTAAAGCAGCCGCAGCCACTAAGCTTTTACCTGCGCTGGGCTAGCCCCAATCGCCATTACACGAACCACAAACGAATCGTGTGCCAGAGGCGCTTAAAAAATCCGCCTGCGGGGACGTCCTGCAACACCACCAAGGGCTGGGTGGTGACGACTTTGCCGTCCTTGCTCACTGCGACCGTACCAACGACTTGGCCTTTCTTGAGCGGGGCGACCAAGCGGGCTGTGACCGTTGGCTTGGCTTCTACCGTGCCGGAGGTGCCGCGCGGCAGGGTGAGCGTCACCGGCATCAGTGTGCCGACGTTGACGACGTCTGCTGAGCCCTTCCACACCTGTACGCTGCCAGCGGGCTTATCCGGCCCCAGCATCGCGGTGTTCTCGAAGAAGCGGAAGCCCCAATTCAGCAGTGCGAGGCTGACTTCCGAGCGGTACTTGGGGCTTGCGGTGCCCATCACGGCGGCAACCAAGCGGCGGTTTTCGCGCTTCGCGGAGGACAGCAAGCAATAGCCTGCGGCTGCCGTGTGGCCGGTCTTGATGCCGTCTACGGCGCGGTCCATCTTCAGCAGCAGATTGCGGTTCTGCTGCTTGATGCCGTTGTACTCAAACTCCGGCATCGCAAACCACGGGTAGGTATCGGGGAAGTCACGGATCAGCGCTTGGCCCAAAAGGGCAAGGTCCTTCGCCGTGGTGTAGTGGTCGGGGTCGGGCATGCCGGGGGCGTTGACGAAGTGCGAGTTGCTCATGCCTAAGCGCTTGGCGGTCGCATTCATCATGTTGGCAAAGGCGTCCTCGCTGCCGGCGACGTGCTCGGCCAGTGCCACTGAGGCGTCGTTACCGCTTTGGGTGATGATGCCGTGCAGCAGGTCTTCGACGCTCACCCGGCTGCCAAGGTTCAAGAACATCCGGCTCTCGGAGGAATCTATCCCTTGGCGCCAAGCCTTTTCGCTGATCAGGGCGGTGTCGGTCAGCTTGAGGCGGCCTTTTTTGATCTCGTCAAACACCACATAGGCCGCGAGCACTTTGGTGATGCTGGCGGGCTCGACGCGGCTATCGCCATTGCTTGCGGTCAATACCGTGCCGCTGTCGAAGTCCAACAACACCCAGCTCTTTGCCTCAATGCTCGGCGGCTGCGGGATGGGCTCAGCACGCGCTGAGAACACAGTACTCAGGCTGAGGAGGGCGACAGCAAGGGTGCGAAACGCGAAGGTCATGACAGGCTAGGGTGGCGAGGGACAAGAGCGCCGCAGTTTAATTGCTGCGCTGCAAAAAAACCGTGTGCTGAGGCTTAATCGAAGGTGGGCAGTGCTGGGAGCCCGACACGGCTGATTTTCAGGCGCGCTTTTTCGAGTGTGGGGAAGTTCTCGAACGGCCCTACGCGCAGGATGTGGGTGTAGCCATCGCCCTCAGCACTCGCCACTTGCAGGAACTCGATGTTGTCGAAGCCTTGGGCGTTGAGTTGCGCTTGAGTGCCCACCGCTTCGATCGGATCGACAAAGCGGCCGACCTCCAAAAAGCGCGGCGCGGTTGGTGGGACTTCCATCCCGCCGGTGGCCTCATCGGGGGTGAGCACCTCCAACGTCACGTTGGCGTGGCCGGATTTCAGCATGTCCAGCTTGGTGGCGGCGGCGTACGAGAGATCGACAATGCGGCCCTTGATGAACGGCCCACGGTCGTTGATCTTCACCACCACACTGCGGCCATTGGCGATATTGGTGACGCGCGCATAGCTCGGCAGGCGCAGGGTTTTATGCGCTGCGCTCATCTTGAACATGTCGTAGATCTCGCCGTTGGCGGTCTTGCGGCCATGGAACTTCTTGCCGTACCAACTGGCGATGCCGCTCTCGAAGTAACCCTTCTTCGGAGGGTCTTTCAGCACCGTGTAGCGCTCGCCCAAAGCCTCGTAACTGCTCGGGTTGCCGCTTTTTGACGGGGGCTCGGGCTTGGCTTCAGCATCGGGGATGTTGGCGAGGTCGGGCGGGACTTCCGACGGCAGCGGCGGGGAATCGGGCGTGCCGAGCACCGCCGCCGGTGTGCTCGGTTTAGGCAGCGGTGCGGGTGTCGCGGCAGGGGCCGCCACCGCAGGCTTACCGCGCTCCTTGGGCAGTGGCGTCGCAGGCACCTGCACGATGGGCGGGGGTGCGAAACTCTGGCAGCCCGTCACTCCCAACCATCCCACGCTCAGCCCCAGCAGCGCCGCTAAGCGCATCGGCGTTTGCATCGGCGCGCGCATCAGGGCTGGCCTACGGCGGATTGGATCTCCGCCGCCAGTTGGGTGACGGCCATCGCATAGAACACGCGCGGGTTGTAGGACATCACCGAGTAAAAGTTAGGCAGGCCTAGCCAGTATTCAGGCCCATTGGGGCGGCGCAATTCCAAGAGACCGGCTTTAGTTTCTGGGTCGAGCGCGGCGTTGACGGTGGCGCCAAACTGGCCCCACTGCGCCAAGCTGGCAGTCGGGCGCTTGCCGTTAATTTCTGGCGCTGCGCCGGAGAGCGAGCCGACCTGCACTGGTGCCAGCAACGGCTGGCCGCGCTGCCAAAATGCGGCAATCCCCGATGGAGGGACGTACGCGGTGAAGTAATAGGCAATGCTGCCGATGGCATCCGGCATGCTCCAGAGGTCGATGCGGCCGTCGCCGTCGTAGTCGCGGGCGAGCCGCAAGTAGTTGCTGGGCATGAACTGGGCATAGCCCATCGCACCGGCGTAGGAGCCTCTGACCTCCTCGGGCTGGTAGCCAAACTTTTTGCAAAAGGCGAAGAAGGCAGCCAGTTCACTGAAGAAGTAGTCGGCGCGGCGCGGGTGCTCGTAGCCTTGGGTGGTGAGCGCATCGAGCACGCGGTTGCGACCGGTGTAGCTGCCGTACTTGGTCTCTACGCCCAAGATCGCGGCGATGACGACGGCGGGTACGCCGAACTCGGCCTCGGCTTTATCAAACCAAACCTTGTGCTCGCGGATGACCTTGGCCCCGCGCGTGACTTGGGCATCAAACACATGCAGCTTGCGGTAGTCGTCCCAGACTGGGGTAGTGACTTCCTTATTGGTGACTTCCGCCCGCACCAAGCTGGGCTGAGGCACCGCAGCACTCAGTGCGGCATCGACGCGCGCTAGGTCTTGCTCGGTGAATTGGTACTCGGCCTTGAGTTTGGCGTGCAGCTGAGCGGTCTTTGGGTGCTCTAGGTAGCTCGCACTTGCGGCGTGGGTGACGCTCAGAGCAAGGCTGGCAAGGAGGAGACGCAGAGGGGTCATGGTTAGGCCGTGAGCAACTTTTTGTGGGTATGAACGGACATCAGAATACCGAAGCCGGCCATCAGGGTGACGGCGGAGGTACCACCGTAGGAGAACAAGGGCAGCGGCACGCCGACCACCGGCAATAAGCCCATCACCATGCCCATGTTGATGAAAACATAGATGAAAAATGTGAGCGATAGGCTGCCAGCGACCAAGCGCTGGAAGCTGTCATGGCCCTTGAGCGCAATGTGCAGGCCACGGCCAACGATTAGGGCGTAGAGGGTGAGGAGTAGTGCGACGCCGATGCTGCCGAACTCCTCCGCGAATACCGCGAACACGAAGTCGGTGTGCGACTCGGGCAGGAAGTCGAGCTTGGCTTGAGTCCCGCCCAGCCAGCCTTTGCCAAAGACGCCGCCGGAGCCGATGGCGATTTTGCTTTGGGTGATGTGGTATCCGGCGCCTAGGGGGTCGTTCTCAGGGTTTAAGAAGGTCAACACCCGCTTTTGCTGGTAGGTGTGCAATTGGAACCACAGCAAAGGTGCTGCCGCGATGACTGCGCCGAAGGCGCTCGCGATCCACTTCCATGACAGGCCACCCAAATATAGGGCGAAGGCACCCGCTGAGACGATCAAAAGGCCCGTGCCTAGGTCGGGCTGCACGATGACTAGCCCTGAGGGTACGGCGATGATGCCGACCGCCACGGCCATGTCTTTGACGCTGGGTGGTAGTGGCCGACTATGTAGCCATGCAGAGACCATCAGTGGCATGGCGAGCTTCATCATCTCGCTCGGTTGGAAGCGGATTACGCCCAAATCTAGCCAGCGCTGCGCGCCTTTGGAGTGGTCACCCACCAAGAGCACCAAGACCAGCAGAACCGTGCCGATGCCGTACATCCAGGGTGCGGCGGCGCGGTAGAACTCCGGCGGCACTTGGGCGAGTACGGCCATGACGGCAAAGCCCAAGAGTAGGCGTTGCAGCTGGTTCATCACATAGCCGTCGAAGCTGCCGGTGGAGGAATACAAGACCACCAGGCCGAGCATGCCGACGCAGCCGAGCAAGGTGATGAGCCAGAGGTCAAGGTGCCAGCGTTGCAGTAGCTCGGCAAAGCCAATCTCGACCTTGGGGGTTGGGGTGAGGGCGGTCATGGTCTGGGGCGCGGGCGCGGTGCAAGGGCCGGAGCGGGCGGGACTTGAGGCTGAGGCGGATTCGCGGCGGGCGCGGCCACCGCGGGCTCGCCGCTGCTGGGCACCACGGCCGGCGGCGCTAAGAAACCTTCTTCCGGATTGGTCGCGTCGATGGCGTCGGCTGGGCTCATACCGCTGGTGTTGGCGGTGGGCAGCGCTGCGGCGGGGTCGCTCGTGGGAGCGGGTGTATCGGCGGTGGCGGGCAGGGCTTCGGTGGCGAACAGCACCTTGCCGAGCAGGTATTGGTCCATCACTTGGCGGGCGATGGGTGCGGCGATGGCACCGCCATGCCCAGCGTGTTCTGCCAACACCGCAACCGCGATGCGGGGGGACTCCGCCGGCGCAAAGCCCATGAACCAAGCGTGGTCGCGGAGGTGCTTAGGGGTGTCTTTGAGATCAGGTGCGGACTCGCCCTGAGCCAGCCCCGCAACCTGTGAGGTGCCGGTTTTACCCGCGATGGCATAAGGCGCTTTGGCGCCGATGCGCGCGGCAGTCCCGCCTGGGCTGGTCACCGCGACCATGGCGCTGATCACGGTGTCGTAGGTGTGCGGGTCGCGGTTGCCCATAGGCGGCAGCGGCTCGGGCAGCACGGCGGTGACGGTACGGGTGACGGTGTCCTCAGTCGCGCGCAGCAAATGCGGCTTAAAGCCGCCCCCGCGCATGGCAAGCCGCGCCGTCGCTTGGGCAAGCTGCAAGGGCGTCACCAGCCAATAGCCTTGGCCGATGCCGATGTTGAGGGTTTCGCCGGGGTACCACTCCTCTTTACGCACACGGCGCTTCCAGCTCCGCGAGGGCAGCAGGCCGTTGCGCTCATTGGGGATGTCCAAGCCGGTCGCGCGGCCAAAACCAAACTGCCCGAGCAAATCCTCGATGCGGTCTATCCCTAAGCCCAGCGCCAATTGGTAATAGAAGATGTCGCAGGACTTGGCGAGTGCCGTCTCTGGGTTGACGGTGCCGTGGCCGGAGCGCTTATGGCAGCGGAACTGGCGGGAGGAACGCGGCAGCGACATCGAGCCGTCGCAATAGGCGCGGCTGTTGTCGTTGATTTCGTCGGTCATAAAGCCGGCGAAGCTCATAAACGGCTTGATGGTCGACCCCGGCGGGTAGGTGCCCTGCAACGCACGGTTGTAGAGCGGGCGCTCGGGGTCGGCCTGTAGGCTGCGGTAATTTTTGGTGGAGATGCCCTCGACAAACAGCTGCGGGTCAAAGCCCGGCTTGCTCACCAAGGCCAGCAGCTCGCCCGTGGTGGGGTCGATGGCGACCACCGCGCCTTCTAAGTCCCCGAGGGCTTTCTCCGCTACCTGCTGTAGCTTGGCGTCTAGGCTCATGTAGAGGTTGCGGCCAGCGATGCCCGGTTTCTCCTCCAGCGTGCGCAAGGGCCGGCCGGAGGCATCGGCCTCGACCACCCGCGCACCGGGCACGCCGCGCAGGCTGTTCTCGTGGCTCTTCTCAACGCCCATCTTGCCGATTTGGGTGATGCCCTTGTAATCACTCTCGTTGAGATTTTTGTAGTCAGCCTCAGAGATGCCGCCGACGTAGCCCACCAAGTGGCTGGCAGTCGCCCCCAAGGGGTAGAGGCGGGTGAGGCCACCGGCAATCTCCGCACCTTTGAAGGCGTAGCGATTCAGCTCGAAGTTCGCCATCTCCTCCGCACTCAAATTGGCCTTGAGCACCACGCCACGGTAGCGCGGGGTCTTGCGGATACGGTCCTTAAACCGCGCGATGTCGGCGGCGGTAAGCCCCAGCTGTGGCGTGAGGCGGGCGAGTAGGGCGTCCATATCCTCCACCTGCTCGCGGATGATCTCTAGGTTGAAGCTCGGCTTGTTGTCAGCCAGCACGACGCCATTGCGGTCGTAGATCAGGCCACGCGCGGGCGGCGAGGGCACCTCACGCTTGCGGTTGTCGTCGGCACGGGTGGTGAAGTACGCATACTGGCGCACCTGCAAATCGGCCAAGCGCAGCAGCAGAATGATGATCATCAGCACGCAAATGCCGCCAGCCACCAAAACCCTGCGGGAAAAACTTTTCTTTTCCTCGTACAGGTCTTTGATTTGCTCGTAGCCGTTGATCGCCACAGGGGCTAGGCCTTAACGGTCATCGCGGCCGCCGAGCGCATTGAGCCCTGCGCACAGCAAGGGCCAGAGGGCGGCCGAGGTGAAGGCTGGGGCGAATCGCGCCCAGGCCGCCGAGGGGTGGCGCGCCATGCCGTCCATCCAGAACATCAGCAGGCAGTAAACGAGGAACAGCGGCAATAGCGATAAAGCCTGCTGCACCGGCCCACTGCGGCCAAAGTTCACGCGTAACTGCACCCCTGCGTAGGCAATTAGCACCAAGCCCACGGCATGTTGGCCGAGAGGCGCGGCGGCTAAGACGTCAGAGATCAGACCGAGCAGAAACGCCAGAAACAGCACCGGAAAGTTCGGGCTAAACAGCGCCCAGTAGGTGAGCGTCATCGCCAGCAGCAGCGGCATGAACGGGGCGACGGCATCCGGCAGCTTCAGTAGCTGGAGGCACAGCGCCAGCAGCAGGCTGACGACAAAGAGTGCGACAAGGGCGGGGCGGCTCATGGTGCGTTGCCGGGCGGAGGTGCTGCCGCTGCTGGAGGAGTTGTGGCCGGCACGGGGCTCGTCGGGCGCTCACCGGCGGGGGGCGGAGCGTTGCCGCCCGCTGCGGCGGCGGGGCTGGTGGCCTCACTGAGGCGCGGTAGGCTGCGCCGCGGTAGGGGTCTAGGTTGGATGACTTCTGCACCGCTGGCCGCCGCACCCGGTACCGCTGCCGCCGCCGCTGTGGCTGCCGGTGGTTGCAGTGGTGGTAGGCCTTGCGGGCCGCCGGTCGGGCCGGGTGCAACCCCCATCGCTTGGGCGGCCAAGGCAGCGGCCGTTGGCGGTTTGGGTTGGTTGGGGTCAGGCAGCAGGCCGCCTGCCACTACCGTGCTGCCGATGGATTTGATTGAGTCGGCGACCGCAGCCGCCGTGGCTGCAGGCATCGCGGCACCTACGGGGGGGCGCAGTGGCAGGCTGTATTGGGCCATGGGCGGTGGACTGGTGGCGCTGACGCCGCTGGGGATAAGCGCGCCCATCGGCGGTGGCACGGGGGTTTGCGGCGCCCACACCAAGAGCACCTCGCGCGACTGATACAAGCGCGCTGCGGGGGCGACACTCGCCTGCATGAAGTGCACGGCGGTGCCGCGTTTGACATCAAACACCTCGCCGACCGGATAGCCGGGCGGGAAGCGGCCGCCGAGGCCAGAGGTCACCAACAGATCGCCGGGTTGCACGTCGGCATTGCCGGGCAAGAAAGGCAGGGTCAGCGCGCGCCCATCCTTACCGCCGCCGCCACGCGCGATGGTTTGCAGGCCGGTGCGATTCACCTCCACGGGGATGCCGTGGCTGGCGTCCGTAATCAACAGCGCCACCGAGTGGGTCGGATGTACGCGCACCACCTGGCCTAAAACGCCATAGGCATCGACCAAGGCTTGCCCGATAAACACCCCAGCGTTGCTGCCCTTGTTGATGGAAATCTGCTGTAGGTAAGGGTCTTGGCTCACGGCAAACACCTCCGCGACCATGGTTTTGTCCTTCATCACCCGCGCGCTGGCGAGCAAACGCCGTAGCCGTGCGTTCTCCGCATCCAGTGCTTGGAACTTCAGCATTTGCGCGCGCAGTTGTAGCTCGCGCTGACGGAGCGCTTGGTTGTCCGCCGCCAGCACCTTGCGGTTGACGAACTGCTTGCTGGCGTCGATGACATTGGCAGGCGACGCCGACACCACGATCACCGGGTGCAATAGCGTCGCCAGCACGCTGCGGGTTTGCTCGAGCGCTGGCACACCGCGCTGGTCGGCGAACCACATCACCAAGGCAGCGAGGGCTAAGAAAAACGCGCGAACCCCTACGCCTGCTCCACGCGGGAACAAAGGACGGGGCGGACGGGTGCGGCGGGCCATGGAGGGTAGGGACTAGGGCGCAGTGGGGCGCGGGGAGGGTGGCGCTTAAAGGCGCGAACGCTTACGGCAGATCATTGGCCGCGCGTAGCACCCAGCCCGCAATCGCAGTGTGGCAGTGCCCCTTAAGGATTGCGAGCAGCGCACATTCCGCCACAGCCCAGCGCCGCAAACGGGATTAGTCGATGTTGAACTTATCGCCTTCGCGGTCAAGCATGTCGAGCATCATGCCGCCGCCGCGCGCAACACAGGTGAGCGGGTCGTCGGCGATGATCACCGGCAGGCCGGTTTCTTCGCTGATCAGTTTGTCCAAATCCCGCAACAGCGCGCCGCCACCGGTCAGCACGATGCCACGCTCGGCGACGTCCGAGCCCAGTTCTGGCGGGGTGCGTTCCAGTGCTTGCTTGACCGCCTTGACGATGCCGGCCAGCGGCTCTTGCAGCGCGTCCAGCACCTCGTTGGAGTTCATCGTGAAGTTGCGCGGCACGCCGGCAGCCAAGTGGCGGCCAACGATGTCGATCTCATGCACTTCATGGCTGGGGAAGGCGGTGCCAATTTCTTGCTTGATGCGCTCAGCGGTCGCCTCGCCGATCAGCATGTTGTACTGGCGGCGCACGTAACTGACGATGGCCTCGTCGAACTTATCGCCACCGATGCGCACGGACTCGGCGTAGACGATGCCGTCGAGCGAAATCACCGCGACCTCTGAGGTGCCGCCGCCGATGTCCACCACCATCGATCCGCGCGCTTCCGAGATCGGAATGCCCGCACCCATGGCAGCGGCGATCGGTTCTTCAATCACATACACCTTGCGCGCGCCGGCGTTCTCGACGCTCTCACGGATTGCACGGCGCTCTACTTGCGTGGAGCCATAGGGCACGCAGACCACCACGCGGCTCCAAGGACGGACGATTTGCCGACCCTTGTTCACCTTGCGGATGAAGTGTTGCAACATTTTTTCAGTGACGGTGTAGTCAGCAATCACGCCATCGCGCAGCGGGCGGATGGTGGTGATGTTGCCCGGCGTGCGACCCAGCATGCGCTTGGCGTCGATGCCCACGGCTTCGATCTTCTTGGTGCCGCGCGCGTCGAGGCGGATAGCGACTACCGAGGGCTCGTTGAGGACGATGCCCTCGCCACGCACGTAGACCAAAGTGTTGGCAGTGCCTAAATCGATAGACAGATCGTTACTGAAGAAACGCGTCAGAGCTTCAAACATCGGTGGGGGTCTCGGGGAAAGATAATGTGCTCAACTAGCGGTTGAGCGAGAGCGATTTGCGTTTTTAGCGGATGCGGCCCTCATCCACAGCCTCTAAAATTGACAATCCCACCATTGTAAAGCAAAGCCACCTGCATGAGCCTCACTAAAGAACAAGTTCTGGCCGTCGCACAACTCGCGCGTTTAGAGATAAGTGCAGAAAAAACAGAACTTTACGCCACCCAACTGAGCAATATTTTGGGGCTAGTGGATCAGCTCGCCAGAGCAGAAACCCAAGGTGTAATGCCCATGGCCCACCCTTTGGAAATGGTGCAGCGCCTGCGGCCTGACGTCGTCAGCGAAGAAAATCGCCGCGATACCTACCAAGCCATCGCCCCAGCCGTGGCCGACGGCCTGTTTTTGGTGCCTAAGGTGATTGAGTAGCCGGTGGGAGGTAGGACGTGGGATGTCGGACGTGCGGTATGACCACGTTTGCACTCAACAATCCACGTCCAACACACCACGCCCCAAGCCCCACGCCCCACGTCCAACGTCCAACGTAAAAAAATGCATACCCTCTCCCTCGCCGAAATGGCGGATGGCCTCAAGGCCAAGAAGTTCTCTAGCCGCGAGCTCACTGAGCACTACCTGGGGCGCATCGCCGCCCACGACGGTGCGATCAACAGCTACATCACCGTGACGCCCGAAGTCGCTCGCGCCCAAGCCGATGCTGCTGATGCGGCGATTGCCGCAGGCACGGCGGGCAGGCTCGCAGGTATCCCCATCGCCCAAAAAGACATCTTCTGTACCGAGGGCGTGAAGACCACTTGCGGCAGCAAGATGCTGCACAACTTCATCGCGCCGTATAACGCCACCATCGTCGACAAACTGCACGCGCCAGCAGCGCAGGGTGGTGCCGGAATGGTGATGCTCGGCAAGGTGAACATGGACGAGTTCGCGATGGGCTCTTCGAATGAGACCAGCCACTTCGGCTGTGTGAAGAATCCTTGGGATTTGGAGCGTGTGCCCGGCGGCTCCTCCGGCGGCTCCGTCGCTGCGGTGGCGGCAGGTTTGGCGCCGGTTGCTACCGCCACCGACACCGGCGGCTCCATCCGCCAGCCTGCTTCGCTGACCAATCTCACCGGCATCAAGCCCACCTATGGGCGCGTGTCGCGCTTCGGCATGATTGCCTTCGCCTCCAGCCTCGACCAAGCCGGCGTCGTCGCCCGCTCGGCGGAAGACGCCGCGCTCGTGCTGCAAGCCATGAGCGGCTTTGACGAGCGCGATTCCACCTGCATCGACCGCCCCGTCGATGATCTGCGCAGCGGTCTAAACACCTCAATTAAGGGCCTGCGCGTCGGCTTGCCGAAGGAATACTTCGCCGATGGCCTCGCCCCCGGCGCACGCAAGCTGATCGAAGACGCGATTGAGACGCTGAAGAAGCTGGGCGCGGAGTTCACTGAAATCTCGCTGCCCAACTCACCGCTAAGCGTGCCGACTTATTACGTCGTCGCCCCTGCCGAGGCCTCCAGCAACTTGGCGCGCTTCGACGGCGTCCGCTATGGCCACCGTGCCGAAGGCGTGAAGAACCTCGAAGAGCTCTACAAAAAGAGCCGTGGCGAAGGCTTTGGCCCTGAGGTGCAGCGCCGCATCATGATTGGCAGCTACGTGCTCAGCCACGGTTACTTTGACGCCTACTATTTGCAGGCGCAAAAGGTACGCAAGCTGATCTACGAAGACTTCCGCCGTGCCTATCAGCAGGTCGACGTCATCCTCTCGCCGACCGCTACCGACGTCGCCTTTAAGTTCGGCGAAAAGGGCGATGACCCAGTCGCCATGTATTTGAACGACATCTACACCATCGCCGCCAACCTCGCGGGCATCCCGGCGATGAGCCTGCCTGCAGGCTTCGTCAACGGTCTGCCCGTTGGCTTCCAGCTCATGGGGGATTTCTTCTCCGAAGCCAAGTTGCTCAACGTGGCCCATCAATTCCAGCAGGCGACGGAGTTCCACCGCC
The DNA here is from genome assembly GCA_964535755.1 of uncultured Salinisphaerales bacterium. Taxonomy (GTDB): domain Bacteria; phylum Pseudomonadota; class Gammaproteobacteria; order Nevskiales; family Nevskiaceae; genus Stagnimonas. The sequence goes on from CAZHTI010000011.1 coordinate 35,492, forward strand.
AGTCGCCACCAGCGTTTTCATAAGGTTTTAACCATGACGATTCCAGCCGGCTGGGAAGCCGTAATCGGTCTAGAAGTGCATTGCCAACTTCAGACCAAGACCAAGATTTTCTCTGGTGCCAGCACCACCTATGGCGCTGCCCCCAACACCCAGGCCGATGGTGTGACGCTGGGCTTGCCCGGCGTGCTGCCGGTGCTGAATAAAGAAGCGGTGACGATGGCGGTGAAGTTCGGCCTCTCCGTCGACGCCAAGATTGCCGAGCGCTGCGTGTTCGCCCGCAAGCATTACTTCTACCCCGACTTGCCGAAGGGCTATCAGATTAGCCAGTACGAGCTGCCCATCGTCGAGCACGGGCACTTGGACATTGAGCCAGAAGGCTTGCCCGCCAAGCGCATCGGCATTACCCGCGCGCACTTGGAAGAAGACGCAGGCAAGAGCTTGCACGAGGCCTTCGTCGGCCAGACCGGTATTGACCTCAACCGCGCGGGCACGCCGCTGATTGAGATCGTCTCCGAGCCGGACATCCGCAATGCCGCCGAGGCCGTGGCCTACCTAAAGAAGCTGCACCAGTTGGTGGTCACGCTGGGCATCTGCGACGGCAACATGCAGGAAGGTAGCTTCCGCTGCGATGCCAACGTCAGCGTCCGCCGTGGCCCCGACGCGCCGTTTGGCACCCGCACTGAAACCAAGAACATCAACTCCTTCCGCTACGTGCAGCAGGCGATTGATTTTGAAATCGCGCGGCAGATTGAAGTGCTGGAATCCGGCGGCAAGATTTACCAAGAAACCCGCCTGTTCAACCCGGATACGGGTGAGACGCGGGCGATGCGCAGCAAGGAAAACGCTAACGATTACCGCTACTTCCCAGACCCCGACCTGCTGCCCGTGGTCTGCACGGCGGAGTTCATTGAGAGTGTGAAAGCCGCGCTGCCAGAGCTGCCGACGGCGAAGAAAGCGCGCTTCATCAGCCAGTACGGTTTGCCTGCCTATGATGCGGGCCTGCTGAGCGGCGAAGCACCGCTGGCGCAGTTCTACGAGACGGTCGTCGCCAAAAGCGCTGCCGACGCCAAGATTTGCGCCAACTGGGTGATGGGCGATTTGTTGGGTGCTTTGTCCAAAGCCGGGGCAGACATCACCGCCTCGCCGGTCAATGCCGATGCCTTCGCGCAGCTGATCGCGCGGATTCACGACAAAACCATCAGCGGCAAAATCGCCAAGGAAGTCTTCGAGGCGATGATGGCAGGCGATGGGGCAGCCGATGACATCATCAAGGCCAAGGGCTTGGTGCAGATCACCGACGAGGGCGCGATCATCAAGGCAATTGAGGACGTGATGGCGAAGAACCCCGGCCAACTCGCGGAATACCGCAGCGGCAAGGACAAACTCTTCGGCTTCTTCGTCGGCCAAGCGATGAAGGCGACGCAAGGCAAAGCCAACCCGGATGCCTTGAACCGTTTGCTCAAGGAAAAACTCGCGCCCTGAGGCGCTTTGCGTGAGGCGACAGGCGCTAGGGGTGAGGCGTTAAGGCCTGCCCCAATGCCTCGCCTCCCACCTCGCCCCTGACGCCTCACGAAGCTATGAACCGCCTCATCCCCTTCAAAATCGATAACCGCGGCGTGCGCGGCTTTGCGGTAGAGCTCGATACCGGCCTGCAAGATTTGCTCGGCTGGCGGCAGTACAGCGAGGATGTCTATCAACTGCTGGGCCAGGCCTTGGCGGCGACCCCGTTGCTGGCTGCGGATGCCAATAGCGACACCAAGTTCAACCTACAGTTTCAGGGCAACGCGCAGTTATCCCTCAAACTTTTAGTCGCCCAAGCCACGCCGCAAGCGGATGGCGCTATGCATTTGCGCGGCATGGCCAAGGCCAATGACGGTGCGGCGGGGGACTTCCAAGCACTGATGCGCGGCGGCACGCTGGCCTGCTTGCTGGAGCCGCTCAAGGGCGGGCAGCGCTACCAAGCGATGGTCGAAATCGCCGGCGAGAAACTCAGCGAGGCGCTGGAGATTTACTTCGGCCAGAGCGAGCAACTGCCGACACGGATTCGCTTGGCGGCGAGCAAAGAGAAATTCGTCGGCCTGATGCTGCAACGCATGCCAGAAGGCGGCAGCGACGACGACTGGGTGCACGTGCATTACCTGCTGCAAACGCTGGGCGAATCCGAGCAATTGGCGATTAGCGCCGAGCTGCTGCTACAGCGCTTGTTCGCCGAGGACACCGTGCGCATCTTCCCTGAGCGCGCCATCACGCTTGCCTGCCAATGCAGCCACGCGCAGATCTCCGCCATGCTGCTGAACTTAGGCGAGGACGAGTTAAAGCCGGTGCTGGAAGAGCGCGGGCGAGTGGACGTCACCTGCGAATACTGCGGCAAAAACTACGCGTATCCGGATGTCGATGTCCGCGCCTTATTCGCTGGTGCCAAGGCGGACGTCGCTGGACAGACCCTGCAATAGAAGGCATAGACGATGATTCTGCCGCGCTACCACGTTGCCGCTTCGCTAATCCCCGGCGCAGGTAAAGGTTTGTTTCTGGATGAAGCGGTGACGCAGGGGCGCGTCATCCTCGCCCCCGACAACGTGCATACGGTCTGGCCGGAGGCCAAGCTGCGCCACTTTGCCGAAGATTCGCCCGAGGTGGAATCCAGCGTGCGCTGGTTTGAGGACTATTTTTCCCTCACGCCGGAATGGACCGACGAGTGTTACATCAACCACTCATTCACCCCCAACGGCTTGGTGCACTTGGGTTTTGTGTTTGCACTCAGGGACTTACCGGCGGGTGAGGAAGTCACCATCGATTACCGCCTGCAAATTGGCAGTGGCGAGCGCATGCCGTTTTTAGACGCTCAAAGTGGGCGAGAGATCATCGGGCTGCCTTGGCCCGACAGCATCCGGCAATCGGCCCTGCATTTGCTGGAATTGTTCCCCGCCAAGAGCTGAGCAATTTCTTCAGCCCCGAAGACTTGCAGGGTCAGGGTCAGTTCTACAATACGCGCTTCACTTAAATCGGAGTGCCGCCATGCACGTCAGCCGCCAAACCTTTAATGAGGTGATGGTCCCCAACTACCAACCCGCCGAGCTGATTCCGGTGCGTGGTGCAGGCTCGCGCCTGTGGGATCAATCTGGCCGCGAGTTCGTGGACTTTGCCGGTGGCATCGCCGTCACCGTGCTCGGCCACGCGCACCCCGCGATGATTGCGGCATTGACCGAGCAAGCCGGCAAGCTCTGGCATCTATCCAACGTGATGACCAACGAGCCCGCCCTGAGGCTCGCCCAGAAGATCACCAACGCCACCTTTGCCGACCGCGTGTTCTTCTGCAACTCCGGTGCGGAGGCCAACGAGGCCGCGTTCAAGCTCGCCCGCCGCTATGGCAACCAGAAGGCCGCAGGCAAGAACCGCATCATCAGCTTCTTCAATGCCTTCCACGGCCGCACCCTGTTTACCGTCAGCGTCGGTGGCCAAGCCAAGTACACCCAAGGCTTTGAGCCCATCCCCGGTGGCATTCAGCACCTGCCGTTCAATGACGTCGCAGCACTCACCGCAGCGATGGCCGATGACGTCTGCGCCATCGTGCTGGAGCCAATTCAAGGCGAGGGCGGCATCCTGCCCGCCACGCCTGAGTTCATCGCCGCCGCCCGCGCGCTGGCCGATCAACACCAAGCCCTGCTGATTTTTGACGAAGTGCAATCCGGCAACGGCCGCTCCGGCCACCTCTATGCCTACCAGCACTACGGCGTCGTGCCGGATGTCCTCACCACTGCCAAGGGCTTGGGCGGCGGCGTGCCGATTGGCGCGATGCTGACCACCGCCGCCCACGCGGAAGTCCTCGCCTTCGGCACCCACGGCAGCACCTACGGCGGCAACCCCTTGGCCTGCGCCGTGGCGGAGGCCGTGCTCGACCACATCAACACGCCGGAAATGCTCGCCAACGTCAGCGCCCGCGCCACCCAATTGCGCGACGGCCTCGCGGCCATCGGCAAGCGCTACGGCATCTTCGACGCCCCGCGCGGCTTGGGCCTGCTCGTAGGCGCACCGATGAGCGCCGCTTGGAAAGGCCGCGCCAAAGAAGTCGTCAACGCCGGCCTCAAACACGGCGTCTGGACACTCGTCGCCGGCCCCGATGTGCTGCGCCTAGCCCCTGCGCTCAACATCACCGAAGCCGATGTTGCGGAAGGCTTGAGCCGCTTGGATGCGGCTTGTGCTGAGCTGACGGCGGCGGCAAAAGCGGCTTGAGG
>CAZHTI010000012.1:0-5932 GCA_964535755.1 uncultured Salinisphaerales bacterium
CGCCCTGCAGCGGCACCGGCGTCATCCGCCGCCATCCGGACATCAAGTGGCTGCGACGCCAAGGCGACATCCCGCGCTTTGCCGCCACTCAAGCCAAGCTACTGACCGCGCTCTGGCCGACGCTCGCAGAAGGCGGCATCTTGGTGTTTGCGACGTGCTCGATCCTGCGTGCCGAAGGCGAAGACGTGGTGCGCGCCTTCTTAGCCGCGACTCCCGACGCCCGAGCGAACCCGCTGGACGTGAGTTGGGGCGAGGCCCAAGGTGCGGGCCAGCGGATTGCGCCGGGTGGGGACTTCGACGGCTTTTACTACGCCCAGTTGCAGAAGCTGCCCGCGCAGCAAGCCAGCTAACTAGCCGCCAAACCGCCGGCGCAGCAAGCTGCGCTCGTCGGCGACCAGCAGAACGCCTACCTCAGTCAGCGCGGCGAGTGCTACCTCAGGCTGGAACAGCCAAGCCAAGGCGTGGTCGGCGGCGGCGAGCCAAGGCTGGGCGGCGCTGGCGGTCGGCTCGCCCGCCGCAAGGCTTAAGAACAAGCGGGCGGTGAGCATATTGTCTTCAATGGTGCGCGGCGGCTCGACCACCGCACCCAAGGCACTGGCAGTGACGAAGCCGGAACCATCACCACGGAAGCGGGCGTCGAGTGCCGTGGCGGTGCGCTTCGCCGCCTGCCGGTAGTCCGCCTTGCCGCTGGCTTCAGCCAGCGCCAAAAGGCCGCGTGCCATCGCGAGGCTATCGCCCAAATAGGGGCCGTCGCTCGCCTCACCGTGCTGGTAGCTGCCGTCTGTGTTCTGCCGTTTGGCCAGCACCCATGCGGCGGCGCGTTCGGCCGCGGCGAGCGCCACAGCGTCTTGAAACACCTCGGCGTAGCGGGCGAGCGCTTCCATCGCCTGCCCGTTTTCCTGCGCGTAGCGGTTGCGGTCTATGCGCGGCACGCCGATGGCACGGCGGGCCGCGTCGTCCAACGCGTAATAGCCAGCGGCATGCTCTCCGGGGCGGACGTCGGCGTCTTGGCTGACGTAGAAGCCGGCGTCGGGGGCCTGGAGGAAATTCAGCAAGTAGTCGCGAATGGCCTTGGCGGCGCTGGCGTCTTGAGGCTGTTTGAAGGCGGCGTAGCTATCCGTGTAGAGCAGCAGGGCGCGGCTCTGGGTGCGCATGATTTTTTCAAAGTGCGGGTGCGCCCAGTCGCCGTGGGTCGAGTACTGATACATCCCGCCCCAGACCGGGTCGATGAGTGCCACAGCCGCGTCCAAGGTCTGCCGCAGCCGCGCCCGCGCCTTGGGGTTGCCGGCGCGGGCTTGGCGCAGGTCGTAGGCGACGCTGTCGCGCTCCAAGTACTTCTGCGCGGTTTTGAGCCCGCCGTGCACGGGGTCATAGCTGCTGAGGTGGCGCTCCGCCAAGCGCTTGCGGGTGCTGGCCGCGAGTACCGGCACGCCGGTGCTCGGCGGCAGCGCGGTGACGGAGCCTGCCTCTGGCGTCGGGTCACGCTCGATGGCCTCTAGCAGCGCTAAAAAGGCTTCCGGCCCGATAAAGCCAGCGCGCTTCACCACTTCCTGCCCCTGGGCATTGAAGAACACCAGCGCCGGCCAGCCGTAGTCACGGTAACGGTTGGCGACCAAGGGATTAGCGTCGTGGTCCACCCGCGTCAGCAGCCAGTGCTGGGCCAGCCTCTGCTGCACCGCAGCGTCGGTGAAGGTCTTCCGCTGCATGACATGGCACCAGTGGCACCAGACGGCCTCGACGTAGAGGAACACCGGCTTGTCGGCTTGCCGCGCGCGTTGGAACAGCTCTGGCGTGAACTTCTGCCAGGGCAGTGCCGCATTCGGGGCCGCCGTCGCGGGGCCATCCGGCGTGCTGGCGGGCAGGGTGGCAGGGCTAAGCAGCAGTGCTAAGGCCAATAGACAAGGGGCGAGGGAGTTAGTCATCACGATTACCAGCTACGCACAGGAGTCGGCGCTTGGATGCTAGCCGCTAAGGACCACGCCGCTTTGTCTTGGGCAAATAGGCCTCAGGCTGCTACCCTAGACGACGTTTATTTTTTGGAATCAGAAGGGCTAGTGCGATGAAAAAGTGGCGTTGCTTGGTGTGCGACTACGTGTATGACGAAGCCAAGGGCTGGCCGGATGAAGGCATCGCCCCCGGAACCCGTTGGGAGGACGTCCCCGCTGCTTGGTCCTGCCCCGACTGCGGTGCCTCTAAAGCCGACTTTGAATTGGTGGAAGAATGAGCAACCCACAGTTTGATCAGGTCTCTGTCGTCAAAAAGGCCAACGTGTACTTTGACGGCAAGTGCGTTAGCCACACTGTGGTTTTCGCCGATGGCAGCAAGAAAAGCGTGGGCGTGATCCTGCCGTCCGCCCTGCATTTTGGTACCGCAGCGCCGGAAGTGATGGAGGTGCTCGCGGGTGCTTGTCGCGTCAAGCTCGACGGTACCGACACCTGGCAAAGCTATAGCGCTGGGACTGAATTTGCGGTGCCCGGCAATTCCGGTTTTGACATCGAAACCACAGAAACCCTGCATTACGTCTGCCACTTCGGCTGAGTTTTTGCGTGCGGCTTGGGTCGGTGATCGGCGGTGCTTGTGGCGGTGGCGCTATGGGCATGCCGCGAGCGGATCAAGCCTCCAGCCGGATGATGAGTTTTTGCCCATCCATTACACTTTTGCGCATTATTTTTCGCAGTTCAATTCTTCAAAGGGAGTTCCACGCATGACCAATTTCCGCCTCTCCGTGCTGGCCGCGACGGCCATGCTGCTCTCTGCCTGCGCCACCGGCCCGGCCTACACCCCAGTGCCTGCGGCCCCGGCCATCGACGCCGAAAAGTCCCGCTTGGAGGCTGACCTCGCCGCCGCCCGTGCCGAGCAAGCGCGTCTGAGTGAGAAAGTCAGCACCCTGCAGGCAGAAGTCAACAAGCCCGCACCGGCACCCGCCCCAGCGCCTGCGCCCAGCACCGATGGTTACCCCATCAATGCCAAGGCCGGTGAGTGCTACGCCCGCGTCGTCAACCCGCCGATCTTCAAGAGCGTGACCGAGAAGGTGCTGGCGAAGTCCGCCACCGAGACCGTCGAGATCATTCCTGCGCGCTTTGAGGAAGTGGAAGAGAAAGTGTTGGTCAAACCCGCCAGCAAGAAGGTGGTGGAAGTCATCCCCGCCGTTTACCGCATGGTGGAAGAAAAAGTGCTGGTGAAGGCCGCGTCTGAGCGCCTTGAGACCATCCCTGCCACCTACAAAGTGGTGGAAGAGAAAGAGTTGGTGAAGCCCGCCACCACCATCTGGAAGAAGGGCCGTGGCCCGATCGAGAAGGTAGACAACATCAGCGGCGACATCATGTGCTTGGTGGAAGTCCCCGCCGAGTACCGCGTGATCAAGAAGACCGTGGTGGACAGCCCTGCCGAGGTCAAGCGCATCCCGATCCCCGCTGAGTACGCAGTGATCAAGCGCCAAGAACTGGTGAAAGCGGCGGAGTTGAAGGAAGCCGACGTCCCCGCTGAATACAAGGTGGTCAAGGTGCGCAAAGTCGCTGCCCCCGCCGACGAGAAGCGCATCCCAGTCCCCGCCGTCTACCAAGAAGTCACCCGCGAAGTGCTGGTGAGCGAAGGCAGCAGCGAGTGGAAGAGCATCCTGTGCGAAACCAACACCACCGTCGGCGTCGTGCAGGACATCCAACGCGCGCTGCTCGCCAAGGGCTTTAACCCCGGCCCCATCGACGGCGTGATCGGCTCTGAAACCACCGCCGCGATGAACGCCTTCCAAAAGGCCAACAACCTTGCGACCGGCGGCATTACGCTGGAAACCCTGAGCAAGCTGGGTGTTTCTACTGGCCGCTAACGCGACTGCCGTACCTAGAGCCGGGCCTAGTGCCCGGCTTTTTTTATGCCCGATTGGCGAGCCACTTAAGGTGACAGCGCGCGCGCTCAGGTAAGGTGTCGGACTCACTAAAAAGGCATCAACGACCGTGGCTGAAACCCTGAAACTCGCTGTATTGATTGATGCCGACAACGCCAAGAGCGAAAACGTCGAGCCACTAATGGCGGAAATCGCCAAATACGGCGTGGCGAGCGTCAAGCGCGCCTATGGCAACTGGACTACGCCCAACTTGGGCGGCTGGAAGCAGGTGTTGGTGGAGCAATCTATCCAGCCGATGCAGCAGTTCAGCTACACCGTCGGCAAAAACTCCACGGATTCCGCGCTGATCATCGACGCCATGGACTTGCTCTACACCGGCCGCTTCGGCGGCTTTTGCTTGGTGTCGAGCGACTCGGACTTCACCCGCTTGGCCCAGCGTATTCGCGAGGCGGGGCACTTGGTGTTCGGCTTTGGCGAGCGCAAAACCCCGACCAGCTTGGTCAAGGCCTGCGACAAGTTTGTCTATATGGACTTGCTGCGCGAGCCGCCTGCCGAGCGCAGCCCTAACCCCAGCGAGCCGCGCCCACCGCGCCGCAGCGACACCCGCATCGACACCAAGCTGCAAGCCTTGATCAAAGCCTCCGTGGATGCGGCGAGTGACGACGAGGGCTGGGCCAATTTAGGGGCCATCGGCAATCATTTGAGCAAGCGCGAGCCAGACTTCGACTCCCGTAACTACGGCTACCGCAAGCTCAGCGACCTGCTGCGTGCGCTGCCGCAACTGGAGTGGGATGAGCGGAAATCAGCGGATGGCAAAAGCCGCGCCGTGTTGCTGCGCTTCAAGGGTGGGGCTGGGTCATCAGAAGCCGTGGCGGATGCACCGAGTGCGCGCGCGCAGGCGGTTGATCGCCCCGCGCCTGCGCGTCCAGCGGAGCCCGCCGCAACCAAGCCGCAGTCATCGCCCAGCCCTGCACCGCAGGCCCCGAGCACTGCTGCACCTCAGCCGATGGCAACTCCGGTAGCCGTCGCTGACCCTGCATCGATTGCCGTGCCGCCGCCGCCCGCAGAGGTAACCCCAGCCCCAGTTGCTGCACCGGCCCCCGTTGCCACACCAGCACCCGTTGCTGCACCAGCACCAGCACCGACTTCGGCGACTAGCCCAGCGCTGCCGGTTGCCAGCGCAACCTCCGGCGTGCCGCAGGCGGCGGTCGCGGCACCCGCCGCGTCCTTGCCGGTGCCGGATGACCGAGCCTTTATGCCCGGCCTGCTAAGCAAGCCGGCCTTGCCGGATGCGCCTCGTGCCCCCAGCCCGCTGACCGAGCAAATGACCCCGCCGCGTGTCGTCGCACCGGCGCGCAGCGCGCCGGTGTTGGGCGCAACCCTGCCGCCGCCTGCGCCGCAAGCGCGGCACCGCCACGGCGAGCGCAGTCAGGGCGGCCATACGCCCCGGCCTTATTCGGGTGGCGCGCACGCCGCGCCGAGCAACTCCACTGCTGGTGATAGCAGCGCCGTAACCGCGACTGCCTCCGCGCCGGAGAGCACGCCAATCGCAGCCAGTGCAAGCGCTGCTAGCACGAGCTCAGCCGCACCCGTCGCTACCCCAACGGCGGCTCCAGTCGCTGCCCCGCGCCCGTCCGACAGCGCGTGGACGCTACCGCCGCCGCCGCCGCGCCAGCAGCCCAAGCAGCAGCCTAAAGCGGAGTCCGCCACCGTTGCGCCTGCGCCCATTGCCCCGCCCGCGTTCCCAGCCGCATCCGGTACGACGCTGCCACGCCCAGCGCCGCAGGCGCCCAAGCAAGACCCACGCCCTGCCGCAGCGGCTCCGGCGGCGATGCTGCCTACCGCCATCGCCACGGTGGATGCGAGCAGCGCTGTGCCGCCCGCAGCACCCACCCCTGCTAAGCCCGTCGGCAAAATGCGGCCTGCACGGCCTGAGGGCCAGCCGGACGCCGCCGCGCGCCCGGTTCGCAAAGCCAGCGCGGCCACCGCTCCAGCAGGCGACGCCGTCGCAGAGCCCGCCGCCAAGGCTGCCGCCACCAAGCCAGCCGCCGCCGCTAAGGCTCAGAAGCCAAAGCCCGAGGCGGCCACTGC
>CAZHTI010000012.1:6032-25729 GCA_964535755.1 uncultured Salinisphaerales bacterium
CCAAGCCAGCCGCCGCCGCTAAGGCTCAGAAGCCAAAGCCCGAGGCGGCCACTGCGCCCGTCAAAGCCGCAAAAGCTGCCAAAGCCCCAGCCGTCGTCAAACCGAAAAAAGCCTGAGGTTCTCAGTGATTGCCGCCACCCCTGCGCCGCCTTACTACGCCGTGGTGTTTACCTCACGGCGCACGGAGGTCGAGGCGGGGTATGCAGTCACTGCCGAGCACATGCTGGCCTTGGCTGCTGCGCAGCCTGGGTACTTGGGGGTGGAGTCGGCCCGTGATGCCGAGCTGGGCATCACCGTCAGCTACTGGGCGAGCCTAGAGGCCATCGCCGCATGGAAGGCGGTGGCGGCGCACCAGATTGCCCAGCGGGCAGGGCAGGCGCGTTGGTATGCCGCTTACTCGGTGCGGGTGGCCAAAGTCGAGCGCGACTACCCATTCAGCGCCGCACGCGCCGCTGACTCGCCGTAATCGGCAAGCCAGCGGGCAAACCAGCCCCTGCTGGGTTAGGGGTCAGGTACGAAGCCTTGGGGGAAGGCCTGCGGCCGACGGCGGCCGTAGTAGCGCGGCTCGCGCGGCAAAATGCCGGCGGCAATCAGATTGGCCTTGGAGTCGTAGTAAATCTCGATGACTTCCTCCGGCGTGTGGCTGGCGCGGACGAACTCGGTGGTGCCGACTTCGTCGCGCTCGCGCCGACCATGGCCCGTGCCCAGCGGCGCACTGCGTGAGGACTTGGGCGCGCTCGCTTGCGGGCTGGCGGACTCTGCTGCGGCGTCGCCACTGGAATGATGCGGACGCTTGCGGTGGTTGCCGGAGGCACCCGATTCGCCTTCAGGGCGTGAAGCCACTGGCGGCGGGTAGCGGTAGCCGTCGTCCGCGTAGGGCTCGTCCTGCGGCCAATAGCGCGGCGGCTCCTGCCAGGCCTCGCGGTAGAGGGCCACCCCGATCACGCCGACGTGATTGGGCCTGCCGGTGCGTGCGGCGTAGCTATCGCCCAAGGAGGTAAAGCGGAACTGGGCGACGTCGCGCAGGCTCTTGCGCCAGCCGCGCACCTCGTCCTCCTCCCAGGGCGAGAACACATAGCCGCCCTGCTGCGCGCTCGCGGTTTGGCCGCTGAGCACGTTGACGCCATCGACACTCATCACCGCCAGCACGCGGCCGCCAGTCTGGTTGCGCAGGCGCAGGCTGTAGGCGCGGCCGGGCGTGCCTGCGACCCAAATGCGGCCACGGGCGTGGATGGGCTCCAGCACCTCGCCGGTTGTGCGGTCGATGACTTCGACATCCGCCAGCCGTCCAGCATGGGCTGCGGGTGCGGCGAGGCCTAGCGCCAGCGCTAAGGCTGCGAGTAGGGAAGGGCGTTGGTGCAGCATGGGGTGGCTCCTGAAGTGGGTCATGCCTAGGCTTAAACGCCGCCTTGAGCCAAACAGGGTTAATCCCGCACCAAATTTTTTTAGGATGACCGCGCGCCGCGCCCACGGCAGCAGCGCTTGCTCAGCCTGAGTAGAATCCCGCCCGCCATGACGACCCTCACCCTCGCGCTCTCTAAGGGGCGCATCCTCGAAGAAAGCCTGCCGCTGCTCGCCGCCATGGGCATTGCCCCCGCCGGCGACATCGACCGCCTGCTGCGTGTGCCCACCACCCGCGCGGGCTTGAGCTTTCTCATCATCCGCCCGACCGACGTCCCCACCTATGTCGAATACGGCGCGGCGGATTTAGGCATCGTCGGTAAAGACATCTTGATGGAGCACGGCGGTGCCGCACTCTACGAGCCGCTGGATTTGCACATCGCCCGCTGCCGCCTCTCGGTCGCCGCACCCAAGGGCGTTGCCCTGCCCAAAACGCGGCGTCTGCGGGTAGCCACCAAGTACCCAGAAATCACCCGCCGCCACTACGCCGCCAAAGGCCAGCAGGTGGAGATCATCAAACTCTACGGCAGCATGGAACTGGCCCCCTTGGTGGGCTTGTCCGACGTCATCGTCGATCTGGTGGCCACCGGCAAAACCCTAGTCGCCAATGGCTTGGAAGAAATTGAGCGAGTCTGCGAGGTCAGCTCGCGGCTGGTCGTCAATAAAGCGGCGATGAAAACCAAGCACGCCGCTCTGCAAGCGTTGGTCACCCAGTTTGAAGCGGTGGCAGGGCGCTAGTTCGCACAGGGCTTTTTTGGGTGTTCTGGCGTTAAATAGCCATAGAACACGAGAACCAGAGAGGCCGACGATGAGGGGATTCACGCAGACTTTCGGGCGCATTGCCCGTGGCATTTTGATGGCCGCAGCGCTGGCTCCGGCTGCCGCGTCTGCCCAGCAGACCGCCATCCGCAGTGAGCAACTGCCGCCGGTGCTCAAGCCTTGGCTGCCTTGGGTGCAGGACAGCCTGCCGGAGCTGCGTTGCACGCCATTGGGCAGCGAAGCCCAGCGCCTCTGCGACTGGCCCGCGAGCTTGAGCCTGAAGCTAGAGGCCGATGGTGCCAGCTTCACCTACCGCGCCGAGCGCCTCAGCGAAGGCTGGCTACCCCTGCCGGGCAGCGACAAACATTGGCCGCAGCAGGTGCTGGCGGATGGCCGGCCAGCCGCCGTCATCGCCCAGAACGGCGTGCCGTCGGTGTACCTACCTGCGGGTAGCTATGTGCTTAGCGGTCGGTTTTTCTGGCAGGTGGCACCACAACAACTGCCCGCACCGGCGGCGATTGGCTTGGTGCGGCTGGAGGCAGACACCGGCGCATTGCCGCTGCGGCGCGACAGCAGCGGCGCACTTTGGCTGAAAGCCGAGGCGGCAGAGCCCAGCGGCGAGCCGCTGAAGCTACAGGTATTCCGCAAGCTGGAGGACGGCGTGCCGGTCACCCTCACCACCCATTTATTGATTGAGGCAACCGGTGCTGCGCAAACGGTGTTGCTCGATGCGCCACTGCCGGACGGCTACACCCCGCTCACGCTCGCCAGCGGCCTGCCCGCGCAGCTAGAGCCCGATGGCCGCCTGCGCCTACAAGCGCGTGCCGGCACTTGGACGCTGCAACTCACCGCGACCGCTGGGCGCAGGCCTGAGGCCATCACCAACCTCAAACGGCCCCAGCAAGCCGCGCCTTGGCCTGAAGATGAGGTTTGGGTTTGGCAGGCGGCAGCCGATGTGCGCCAAGTGGATATTTCCGGCGCGGTGGCGGTCGATGCCCGCCAAACCCAACTGCCGGAGGACTGGAAAACCCTACCCGCCTACCAAATGCGGGCGGATTCCGAGCTGCTGCTCGCCGAGCGGCAACGCGGGCTGGCCGCCGCCCCGCCGGACAACTTGCGCCTACAGCGCCAGCTCTGGCTGGACTTCGCCGGCACCGGCTACACCGTGCACGATCAACTCAATGGCGCGCTGCATAAGGCCTGGCGGCTCGACGCCCGCAATAGCCTCGCCTTGGGCCAAGTGCTGGTGGACGGCGAGCCCACGCTCATCACCCAGAGTGCGGGCGGTGGCAGTGGCGTGGAGATCAGGCGCGAGCAGCTCAATGTGCAGGTCGATGGTCGCCTGCCGCCCACCAGCCGCCTGCCGGTGGCGGGCTACGCCCAGGAGTTCAACGCCGCGCACACCACCCTGCACCTGCCGCCCGGCTATCGCCTGCTGGCCGCAACAGGTGCTGATCAAGTCTCCGGCGACTGGCTGACGGCCTTCAGCCTGCTCGACGTGTTTCTGATCTTGATGGCTGTGGTCGCGAGTGCGCGCTTGCTTGGGCCCTTGGGTGCGCTGGCTGCTGCCGCTTGCTTGGCACTCTCGTGGCAGGACGCCGTCGCGGTGCAATGGGCTTGGCTGCACCTGCTCGCCACCACCGCCCTGCTCACCGCGCTGAGCCCGTCCTTGGCGCAGGGCAAGCTAGGGGCGTTTTTGCGGCGCTGGTGGTTTTTGGCCCTGCTCGCGGTCGTGCTGCCGTTTTTTGTCTATGCCAAGCAGCAACTGCAAGCCGCCGTGCATCCGGTGCTGGAGCAGCCGCGCTATGGTTCAGCGGTGGGTGTGCAGGCAGAAATCGCTCTGGATGCTGCGGCGACCGAGCCGGCAACCACCGAAGCGGCCGCCGCCGCGCCCGAGGAAGCGGCCTACGCCGAGCCGCAGGTCTTGAGCAAGGCGGCAGGCGCGCCCGAGCAAGACCTGCGCTATTCCAGCGGGCTGAGTTTGCTCAAGCTACCGCCGACGGTGCTGACCCAAACCGGCCCCGGCCTGCCGAATTGGGAGTGGTCACGCGCTGAGCTGCGTTGGTCTGGCCCGATTGCCGCTGGCCAGACTTGGCAAGCGGTGTTGCTGCCCCCTTGGGCGACGCGCCTGTGGCGGGTGCTGGCGGTGGTCGCTGGCGTCGCGTGGATGCTATTGCTGCTGCGCTGCCGCCTACGGATGCCGCCGGTGGTGCCCACACCCTCAGCGCCCGCCAATAGCCCCCCGAGCGAAGGCGGCGGCATTCCCGCCAGCCCCTCATCCGCCGACGCAGCCCCAACCTCTGCGACCGCCGGCCTGTTGCTGACGGCGGTCATGGTGGTTTTGACTGCCGCATTCAGCCCTGCGGTACTGGCCGAATCCCCCGAGCCCGCAGCCGAGCCCGCGCCCGATTCGGACTCCGTTGCCGCTTCTGCGGATGCTTCGGAGTATCTCCGAGCGCCCAACGGCGTCGGCATCCAGCCGCCCAGCGCCGAAGGCGGCTTGCTGGAGGAGCTCAAGAACCGGCTCTCCCGCAGCCCCAGTTGCGCGCCCCACTGTGCGGAGGTCTTGCAGCTGCGCCTAGAGGCGGTGGGTGATTCCCTCACCCTGCGGCTCAGCCTCGCGGCACTCGGTGCGCGTGCCCTACCCCTGCCGGTGCCGCGCCTGAGTGCCGCCGACCAAGCGGCGAGCTGGCAGCCGATCAGCGTCACCAAGGCCGATGGCAGCCCCGCCGCGCTGCGCCGCAGTGAGGACGGCAGCCTCTGGCTGCAATCCGCAGATGGCGTCACCGAGGTGGTGTTGCAGGGCAGCCTTGCCGGCTTAAGCCAGTTGGAGTTGCCGCTGCCACAAAAGCCCCGCCGCGTGCAGAGCCAGTTGCAAGGCTGGCAGTTAAGCGGCGTCGATGACCAAGGCCTCGCCAGCGGCAGCCTGCTGCTGCAACGCCAAGCGCCCGCCGAGGCGAGTGCCGATGAGCCCGCCAGTGCCACCGCGCTGCCACCGCTGCTGAGAGTCACCCGCAGCCTGAGCTTCGGCTTGGAGTGGGAGGTTGAGACGGTGGTCGAGCGTGTCGGCAGCAGCCATCTGCCGGTGTTGCAGTGGGTGCCGCTACTGACCGGCGAGCGGCCCTTGGACGAAAACCTGCCGCAGAAGGACGGCACTGCCTTGGTCAGCTTGGCACCCGAGCAGCTACAGTTTGCTTGGCGCTCGCGATTGGTCAACAGCCCCAGCCTGACCCTCATCGCCGCCCGCGATGCCCGCATCTTTGAGCGCTGGCGCTTTGCCATCGGCAGCCTCTGGCGGCCCAGCTTCACCGGCCTCGCCGAGACCGCGCGCCTTGGCGGTGAAGGCCTCTGGCAGCCGGAATACCAGCCTTGGCCGGGCGAGAGCCTCACCCTGCAACTGGCGCGGCCGCAAGGCGTCAAGGGCCAGAGCCTGACGCTGGAGGCCAGCAAGCTGACGCTCAGCCCCGGCGCGCAAGTCCGAAATCTGACGCTGGGGTTCACCCTGCGCGCCAGCCAAGGCGGGCCTTGGAGCTTCTCGCTGCCGAAAGGATGGCAGCTGGAAACCCTGACGCTGGACGGCAACGAGCAGGCCCTGCGCCGCCAAGGCCAGCAAGTCCTCGTCGACTTGCACCCCGGCAGCAATCAGGTCAACGCCAGCCTGCGCCAGACCATGGCCATGCAGGCTTGGCTAGAGACACCCGAGGTCGGGGTTGAGAGCGGCGGCGTCAACGCGCAACTCACCATCGCCCTGCCGGCAGACCGCTGGCTGCTGGCGCTGCGCGGCCCCCTGCTTGGGCCTGCGCTCACCTTCTGGGGCATCTTGCTGGTCTGGCTCGCCGTCGCGGTCGCACTGGGCAGCCGCTTGGCGAGCCCGCTCAAGGCTTGGCACTGGCTGCTGTTGGCGCTGGGGCTATCGCAACTGCCGGTGGTGGCCGCTGCCGTGGTGGTCGGCTGGATTGCCCTCTTGGGCTGGCGCGGGCAGCAGGCAAACACCGCGCAGTGGCCGCGCCTGCACTTCAACGGTCTGCAATTGATGCTGATGGCGCTCACGCTCGCTGCTCTTGCCGCGCTCTTCGCTGCCGTCGCCCAAGGCCTGCTGGGTGCGCCGGACATGATGCTGCGCGGCTACGGCAGTGACGGCAACAGTCTCACTTGGCTGCAAGATCGTTACCGCGGCAGCCTGCCGCAGGCCGGAGTCTTGAGTGTGAGCCTCTGGTGGTATCGCGGGTTGATGCTGATGTGGGCGCTGTGGCTGGCCTTCAAGCTGCTGGATTGGCTGCGCTGGGGCTGGGCGCAGGGCAATGTTGGCGGGCTATGGCGTGCGGCCGCGCCCCGCCCGATTCCGCCACCCGATACTCGCCAATAGACGAGGCCTATCGCGGCGCAAGATGCGCGCCCAGTCCGCAGTGATTGGGTGCGCATTTTTTTGCGCGACAATAGCGGCCCGTGTGTTGCCTTGGTGTGTTGTATGTCTGCTGCTGCCCCGCTCGCTCTGCCCCGTCTCGATAGCGCCGAAGCTGGTTTTGCCCATGCCTTCGCGCAATTGCTTAACCGCGCGCCGGAGTCGGTACCGGAGCTCGCCAGCAAGGCCGCAGCCATCGTCGAAGCGGTGCGCACCGATGGCGACACCGCACTGCTACGGCTCACCAATCAGTTCGACCGCCGTGCGCTCAGCAGCGCTGCGGCGCTAGAAATCCCCGCCAGCGCCTTGGCTGCCGCTTGGCAGGGCCTAGACCCGAAGCTACAAGCCGCGCTTGAGGCAGCAGCAGCGCGCATCCGCGAGTATGCAGAGCGGCAAAAATTGCAGGATTGGAGCTACACCGATGCCCACGGCAACCTGCTTGGCCAGAGAGTCACCCCGCTAGACCGCGCCGGCCTCTATGTGCCGGGCGGCAAAGCGGCTTATCCCTCTAGCGTTTTGATGAACGCCATCCCCGCCAAAGTCGCGGGCGTCGGCGAATTGGTGATGGTCACGCCCACGCCGGGTGGCGAGGCCAACCCCGTGGTGCTCGCAGCTGCGCACCTCGCTGGGGTGGATCGCGTCTTCAGCATCGGCGGCGCGCAGGCGGTGGCCGCCCTCGCCTATGGCACGGCGACCATCCCGGCGGTGGACAAAATCTTTGGCCCCGGCAATGCCTGGGTGGCCGCGGCTAAGCGCTTGGTATTCGGCACCGTCGGCATCGACGCGATTGCTGGGCCATCGGAGATCCTCATCATCTGCGACGGTGCCACCAACCCGGATTGGATCGCCATGGACTTGATGAGCCAAGCCGAGCACGACGAGGACGCCCAGAGCCTGCTGCTCTCGCCCGATGCGGCGTTTCTCGATGCCGTCCAAGCCGCACTGGAGCGGCGGATGGCGACACTCCCGAGAGCGGACATCATCCGCAAATCGCTGGAGAGCCGTGGCGCTCTGGTCAAGGTCAAAGACTTAGCACTAGCCTGCGTGCTGGCCAATGAGGTGGCCGCCGAGCATTTGGAGTTGTCGGTGGAGGACCCCGCCGCGCTGCTGCCGCTGATCCGCCACGCCGGTGCCATCTTCCTAGGCCGCCACACGCCGGAGGCTTTTGGCGACTACTGCGCTGGGCCTAATCATGTGTTGCCGACGTCGCGCGCCGCACGCTTCTCGAACCCCTTGGGGGTTTACGAGTTCCAAAAGCGCAGCAGTCTCATCGCCTGTAGCCCAGCAGGGGCGAAGGCCTTGGCGGCGATTGCTGGGCCCATCGCCGATGCCGAAGGCCTGCACGCACACGCCGCGAGTGCCCGCGACCGTGGCTAGCGGCAGCGCGCTAGGGGCTGCAGGAATAGCGCGTGATACCCTTGATTCAATTGAAGTTCAGCCGCGAGGCCAGTAAATACCCGCCATGATTCACCAACGCACCCTCAAAGCCCCCATCCGCGTCAGCGGCATCGGCCTACATTCGGGCAAGAAGGTGTTCATGTCGCTGCTGCCGGCTCCGGTCGATCACGGCGTGGTGTTTCGGCGGGTGGACGTCAACCCGATGGTGGACGTCCCCGCCAACGCCTTGCTGGTCGGCGAGGCGGTGATGTGCTCCACGCTCATTAAAGAGGGCGTCAAGGTCGCGACTGTCGAGCACATCATGTCCGCACTCGCCGGCATGGGCGTCGATAACGTGCTGATTGAGCTCTCCAACCCCGAGATCCCGATCATGGATGGCTCGGCTGCGCCCTTCATGTACCTGCTGCAATCCACCGGCTTGCAGCAACAAGACGCGGCGCGCAAGTACCTGCGCATCAAGCAGCCAGTGCAGGTAGGCGAGGGCGATAAGTACGCGCGCTTTACACCCTACGAGGGCTACCGCCTGAGCTTCGGCATTGAGTTCAAACACCCAGCGTTCAAGACCAGCGCGCAGACCGCGCAGCTGGAGTTCTCGACCAGCAACTACATCAAGGAAGTCTCCCGCGCCCGCACCTTCGGCTTCATGCGCGAGTTCGAGATGCTGCGCGCGAAGAACCTAGCCCTTGGTGCCAGCCTCGATAACGCCGTCGCACTCGATGACTACCGCGTGGTGAACCCCGACGGCCTGCGCTACGACGACGAATTCGTCCGCCACAAAATCCTCGATGCAGTGGGCGAT
Source organism: uncultured Salinisphaerales bacterium (assembly GCA_964535755.1). Lineage (GTDB taxonomy): Bacteria > Pseudomonadota > Gammaproteobacteria > Nevskiales > Nevskiaceae > Stagnimonas. The sequence continues at coordinate 14,792 of CAZHTI010000012.1, forward strand.
CTCTTCCTCGTTGGCTACCCCATCCTCGGCCACTATCACGCCTATAAGTCCGGCCACGCGCTCAACAATCAGCTCGCCTGCAAAGTCTTGGGCGATGCCTCCGCTTGGGAACTGGTGACCTTTGAGGATGACCGTGCGGTGGCACCAGCGATCGCCCAGATGCACCCTTTAACGGCCTAGTGGACGCGCTGGTAAGCCGTGCGGCCTAGTCGCGCCGTTGGGCTGACAAGGTATCTGGCGAAACCAGCCAGCTAGGGTGCCGTGATGAGCAAACCCCCGGACGCAATCGACGAGCAAATGCTGGCGCTGTTGCACGCCAATGCACGCCTACCGCTGGTGACACTCGCCAAAAAAGTCGGTTTGTCCCGCTCAGCCACCCAAGACCGGCTCAATCGTTTGTTGGGGAATGGCGTCATCACTGGCTTCACCATCCGCCGTGCCCGCGCCGATGGTCAATCGCAGCAGGCTTGGCTGATGCTGCGCTACCTGCCGGGCTCTACCTGTGAGGTGATGGTGCCGCGGCTGCGCAAGATTGCCGGCGTGCAGGCCTGCTACAGCTTGGCCGGCAATATCGACCTGCTGCTGCGCGTGCGCACCAGCGACCAAGCCGGCCTGATGCGCGCGCGCGAGCAAATCGCCAAGTTAGAAGGCGTAGCGGAAGTGCAAACTGCGCCGCTGATGAAGACCCACTTCGAGTGAGCGGCGCGCTGGCCAGCGGCAGAGGGAGGGTCGCCAAGATTGGGCCGGTTAGCGGCTGCGCTTTGCCTGAAGCACTTTAGTTGGCCCAAAAACTGCCGTTAGTCGGCAAGTGCAGCGTAGAAGCCGAACTGAGCCGGTCTCAAGCCGGCAATGTGGGTGGTTTGAGGGGCACTTTGCTAGGGAATGGTGCGCAGCGCCCTGCCCGGAACACTGCGTATCATCCTGATTTGTAAGGGGGTTTCTGCTTAAAGCTTGACAGTTGCTTAAAAAATAACCTCTAATCCGCTCCCCTTTCGGCCGCCTTAATGGCGGCGCACCACGATACTCAGCCGCTCGCAGGGCTCAGAAACATGAGCCCGCACCCAAGCCAAAACCTCGGCTTGGCGATAACGCAGAGGTGTGAGTGGTGCGGCGGAGTCGGCAATGAATGCCACCCGCCCCGCCTCAATGTTGGCGAGCTGTACCTGCTGTGCCCAAGAGCCCCAACGGCTCGCCCAATGGACGAAAGCCACGTTTAACGCGTGCAAACGCGCCGCCCGAGCCAACAAGCCGGACGGCAGCGCGGCTGAGTCACCGAGATGTTGGCCTAAGCGCTTGAGTGCCATGCCTGCATCACTTTGTCTTAAATGGAGTATTTGGAATGGATTTGATTGTAATCAGCTCGGAGCGCACCAAGACTTGGCGGATGTCGGCCAGCGTTTTGTGGTTGTCTGGGATGGCGATGGTCTGCCTACTGCTGACGCTGGGTTTTGGCTTGGGCCAATGGGTGGTCGCCCCCGCAGCGCCTACTGGATTGCCGAGCAGCCTCACGCAGGATTTCAAGAAGGAAGTGTCCGCCCAACGCGCTGCACTCGCCGCCGCCCGCTTGGAAGCCGAGGCGCAGACCCGTGCCACCGCCCAGCGCATGGCACAGTTGCACGCGCAGTTGGTGCGTCTAGATGCCGCCGGCGAGCGGATGATCACGCTCGCCAACCTTGACCCCAAGGAGTTCAGCTTTGGTGCGCCCATCGCGATCGGTGGCCCAGAGGCCGATGCAGTGGCAGAAGCCCTGCCAGCCGACCCTTTGCTGGAGCAAATCCTCGCCTTTGAGAACCAACTCTCCGACCGCGAGCGGCAGTTGCGGGTGCTGGAAGACCTCCTACTCGCCAGCAAGCTGCAACAAGACGTCGCGCCCTCCGGCTGGCCGGTGCTCGGCGGCTACATTTCCAGCGTCTTCGGCTTCCGCTCCGACCCCTTTACCGGCCGCAGCACCCTGCATCAGGGGATCGACTTCGCCGGCCCCTACGGCAGCCCGGTGTATTCCGTGGCCTCTGGCGTGGTGCAGTTCTCGGGCGAGCAATCCGGTTACGGCAAGCTGGTGGAGATCAACCACGGCAACGGCTACGTCACCCGCTATGGCCACAGCTCCGCGCTCTTGGTGAAGGAAGGCGACGCCGTGCGTAAAAACCAAGTGATCGCCAAGTTGGGCAATTCTGGCCGCTCGACTGGCCCGCATGTGCACTTCGAAGTTCTGGTCAATGGCCGCGCGGTGGACCCAGCGCAGTTCGTCCACGCCGCGCAATAGGCGCGGCTAGCGGTCGGGCTCAGGGTTTTTGGGCTGCTCTTGTGCAGCCCAAGCCCTTGAAACCGCAGAGTTCATGCCCATCCCTTTCGGGTTGGGCATAATCTCGCTCTTGCATCTCACTCTATAGCGCGCCGTCCTCACGGCGCGTTTTCGTATTGCACCATGATCAATTCCTTGTTGACCCGTTTGTTCGGTAGCCGTAACCAGCGTCTTGTCACTAGCTTGCGCAAACAAGTGGTGGAGCAAGTTGCCGCGCTAGAGGCGCAATACGCCGCGCTCAGCGATGCCGATTTGCAGGCGCAGACCGCCGTGCTCAAGGGCCGCCTGAGCCAAGGCCAGAGCTTGGATGACATCCGCGCCGATGCTTTTGCGGTTTGTCGTGAGGCGGGCAAGCGGGTGATGGGCATGCGCCACTTCGACGTGCAGTTGATCGGTGCTTCGGTGCTGAACTCTGGCCGTATCGCCGAAATGCGCACCGGTGAAGGCAAAACGCTGACCGCCACGCTAGCGGTGTATCTCAACGCGCTCGAAGGCAAGGGCGTGCACGTCGTCACCGTTAACGACTACCTCGCGCGCCGCGACGCCGAGTGGATGGGCAAGCTCTATAACTTCTTGGGCTTGAGCGTCGGTGTCGTGGTGTCCGGCCAAGGCCAGGACGAAAAGCAAGCGGCCTATGCCGCCGACATCACCTACGGCACCAACAACGAATTCGGCTTTGATTATCTGCGCGACAACATGGCGTTCTCGCTAGCCGACAAAGTCCAGCGCGGCCAGCACTACGCCATCGTCGATGAAGTGGACTCCATCCTCATCGACGAAGCGCGCACGCCGCTGATCATCTCCGGCCCCGCCGATGATGACCCAACGCTCTGGGCCAAGATCAACGCCGTCATCCCCGAATTGCAGGCGCAGAAGGAAGAAGAAGGTGCCGGCGATTTCTGGGCCGATGAAAAAGCCAAGCAGATTCATTTGTCCGAGCAAGGCCACGAGCGCGCTGAGAGCCTGCTGCGCGGCGCGGGCTTACTCGGCGAGGACGCCTCGCTGTACGACCCAGCGAATATCGTGCTGTTCCACCATCTCTCGGCACTGCTGCGCGCCCATCATTTGTACCGCAAGGACGTCGAGTACATCGTCCGCGGTGGGCAGGTGGTGATTGTTGACGAGTTCACCGGCCGCCTGATGTCGGGCCGCCGCTGGAGCGACGGCTTGCACCAAGCGGTGGAAGCCAAAGAGAGTGTGAAGATCCAGCAGGAGAACCAAACGCTGGCGTCGATCACCTTCCAGAATTACTTCCGCCTCTACAAAAAGCTCTCCGGCATGACCGGCACGGCGGACACCGAGGCCTTCGAGTTCCAGAACATCTACGGGCTGGAAGTGGTGGTCATCCCGACCAACCGCGCGATGATCCGCAAGGATCACGGCGATCAGGTCTATATCACCGCGAAAGAGAAGTTCGATGCGGTGGTCACTGAAATCGAGGTTGCCCATAAGGGGCAACAGCCGGTGCTGGTGGGTACCGCGAGCATCGAGACCAGCGAGCAACTCTCCGCCCTGTTGAAGTCCAAGGGCATCGAGCACGAAGTGCTGAACGCCAAGCAGCACGAGCGCGAGGCGGAAATCATCGCCAACGCCGGTCGCCCCGGCAAAGTCACCATCGCTACCAATATGGCTGGCCGTGGCACGGACATCGTGCTCGGCGGCAGCTTGGAAGCCGAGCTGCACCACATCGCCGCCGAGGACTCGGACGCCCGCGCCCGTGCGAAGGCCGAGTGGCAAGTCCGCCATGATGCGGTGAAGGCGTCTGGTGGTCTCTACGTCATCGGCAGCGAGCGGCACGAATCCCGCCGCATCGACAACCAGCTGCGCGGCCGCTCTGGCCGTCAGGGCGACCCCGGTGCGACGCGCTTCTATCTGTCGCTAGATGACACGCTGATGCGCATCTTTACGCCGCCGTCGATGCGCGCCATGTTGACCAAGCTCGGCATGCAGCCGGGCGAGGCCATCGAGCACCGCTGGGTGTCACGCGCGATCGAAACCGCGCAGCGCAAAGTCGAAGCGCACAACTTCGACATTCGCAAAAACCTGCTGGAGTACGACAACGTTGCCAACGATCAGCGCAAGGCCATCTACGAATTGCGCGATGAGTTGATGGCCGCCGAGATCGTCACGCCAATGGTCGATGACATTCGTCCGGACGTGGTCAACGCGGTGATCACCGCCTTCATCCCGCCGCAGTCCATTGAGAGCCAGTGGAAGATCGCTGAGCTGGAAGCCGCGTTTAAGAAGGACTTCGGGCTCGAATTGCCGATCCAAAAATGGCTGGATGACGAGGCCGACCTCAACGAGCGTGGCCTGCGTCCGCGCCTGCTGGAGGCGGTCAAGCAGTCCTACGAGGCGAAGAAAGCTGCCGTTGGCGCTCCGGTGCTGGAGCACTTCGAGAAGGCCATCCTGCTGCAAGTCGTTGACCGCTTCTGGCGCGAGCATTTGGCGGCGGTGGACTACCTGCGCCAAGGCATCCATCTACGCGGCTACGCGCAAAAGGACCCCAAGCAGGAGTACAAGCGCGAAGCCTTCACCATGTTTAACGACATGCTGGCGCGCTTCAAGCACGAGGTCATCAGCGTGCTGGCACGCGTGCAGATTCAGTCGGAAGACGAGGTGCAGCGCATTGAGGCCCAGCGCCGCGCCGCGCTTGAGGCGCAAGAAGCCGCCATGCGCTCTAGCCACCAAGCCGCTGAGAGTTTGCTCGCTCCCGCCGAGCCCGCACAGGCCACCACGATGACGCCAGTGCTCGACGCCAACGAGTACCCCAAGGTCGGCCGCAACGATCCTTGCCCCTGCGGTAGCGGCAAGAAGTACAAGCACTGCCACGGGCAATTGGCCTAAAAACCCAGCGCAGTAAGCACAAGCAGAGGCAAAGCGCATAAGGCCGGTACGCAAGTGCTCGGCCTTTTCGCTTTTCTGAGTCCTCGATTAGCTAGTTCCCGCGATTTACCGTCTCCCTGATTTCCAGTTCCCGATTCGCAGCCTGCCCATGCCCGTCCAATATCAAGAGCCCACCCAACTCCTGCCGGTCGCCGGTGTTCGCTTAGGCGTCGCTGAGGCCGCTATCAAAAAGCCCGGCAAGCGCGACCTACTGGTCGTTGCCCTGGACGAAGGTAGCCGTGTCGGCGCGGTGTTCACGCAGAACGCATTCGCCGCAGCACCGGTGCAGCTTTGCCGCGAGCGTCTTCAGCGTGGGGCGTCGGTGCGCGCACTGTTGGTCAACTCCGGCAATGCCAATGCCGCCACCGGCGAGCCGGGCTTGGCGGCCGCTGCGGCCACCAGTGCGGCAGTTGCAGCAGCACTCGGTGTTGCTGAGGCCTCGGTGTTGCCGTTCTCCACCGGCGTCATCGGCCAGCAATTGCCGGTTTCGCGGATGGTGGCAGCGGCACCTGCGGCAGTCGCCGCCGCCAGCGCGGACGGCTGGCTCGCGGCGATGCGCGCCATCATGACCACCGACACCGTCGGCAAGGGCGCTTCCCGCCAGGTGCAGACCAGCCAAGGCTTGGTGACCATCACCGGCATCGCCAAGGGGGTCGGCATGATTCACCCCAATATGGCGACGATGCTGGGCTATCTGGCGACCGATGCCCGCATCGCTGCGAGCAGCATCCAAGCGCTGTGCAAGGAAGTCGCCGACGCCACCTTCAACTGCGTGACGGTGGATGGCGATACCTCCACCAACGACAGCTTCGTGTTGATGGCGACGGCCAAGGTCGGCAGCGCGGACATCGGCCCCGAGCACCCCGACTACGCCGTAATCGCCAGCGCCTTGCGTGAAGTGGCGCTGGAACTCGCCCACGCCATCGTTCGTGACGGCGAAGGGGCGACCAAGTTCGTCAGCATCGCCGTGCGCGGTGCGGCCACTGTGGAGGAGGCGCGCGCTGTGGGGTTCTCGATCGCCCACTCGCCCTTGGTGAAAACCGCGCTATTTGCCAGCGACGCCAACTGGGGCCGCATCGCCATGGCGATCGGCAAGGCGGGCTTGAAGGATTTGGACGTGCGCGGCGTCAGCATCATGCTCGACGACGTGCAGGTCATCGTCGGCGGCGAGCCGCACCCCGACTATGCCGAGGCCAAGGGCGCAGCAGTCGTTGCGCAAGAAGCCTTCACGATTGGTGTGGCACTGGGGCGCGGCGATGCCGAGCTCACCGTCTGGACCTGCGATTTCTCCTACGACTACGTCAAGATCAATGCTGAATACAGAACGTAGGACGTGGGATGTGGGATGTGGGACGTGAAGGAGAAAGTGGCTCTGGTCATCCCACCTCCTACATCCCACGCCCCACAGCCTTGCATCCCCGTCGCCTGCGGCATCCTCGTCAAGGCCAACGGCGAAGTGCTATTGGCACAGCGCCCAGACGGCAAGATTGCCGCTGGGTATTGGGAGTTCCCCGGCGGCAAGATCGAAGTGGGGGAGTCGCCACGCGTCGCGCTCGCGCGCGAGCTGGAGGAGGAGCTGGGGGTGGTGATCACCCACGCCGAACCCTTGCTGCGCTTTACCCACCACTACAGCAACCGCAGCATCGCGCTCGACTGCTGGCGTGTTCGCGCTTGGCAAGGTCTGCCACAAGGGCGCGAGGGACAAGCGCTGCGCTGGCTACCGGCGGCGCAGTTACAGCTTGCGCAGCCGCTGCTGCCGACGGTGGCACCCATCGCCCGTGCCTTGCAGCTCCCCAGCGTCTATCGCATCACGCCGGATGGCCTGAGTGCTGCGGCCCTTGCCGCGGGTATCGCCCAACTGCCGCCTCGATCTTGGCTGCGGCTGCGGCAGCCAAGCTGGACGGCGGCGGACTACCAAGAGCACGCGCCAGCGCTGATCGCCTTAGCCCAAGCAGCCGGCCACCGGATGATCCTCGATGGCAGTCCCGAGCGGGCAGAGCGCCTAGGCGCGGACGGCTGGCATGCGCGTGCGGATCAGCTAGCAGGCCTCACAGCGCGCCCTGAGCTGCCGTTCTGCTTTGCCTCTTGCCACACCCCGGCGGAGTTAGCACAAGCAGCGGCCTTGGGCTTTGATGCCGCCGTGCTCGGGCCGGTGCAGGCCACGGCGACCCATGCAGACGCTCTGCCCTTAGGCTGGCAGCAGTTTGCGCAGTGGGTAGCGTCGGCCAATTTGCCGGTTTATGCCTTGGGCGGCGTCACATCGGCGGATTGGCCGCAAGCCATCGAGCACGGTGCGATCGGGGTGGCTGGCATCCGAGCGTTTTGGCCTTAAAGCCACTTAACCCGGCAGTGGCCCAAGCGCCTAGCCGCGCAGCTGCTCGTCGTCGTGCGGTTCTTCGTCTTCGACGGGAATGGCAAAGCGGCCAGTGAGCCAAGCGTCCAAATCCAACAATTTGCAGCGCTCGCTACAAAACGGCCGCGCTGGGTTGGCAGGGGAGAGTTCAGAAGCGGATGAGCACTGCGGGCAGCGGCCACGCAGGATGAAACCCTCGCCTTGCTTGGCTGCTGTCACGCGCTAGGCCGCCGTTAGCGAGCAGCACTGCAAGCTAAAGGACACCACGCCGGTGGCCTGCTGGGCGCGGGCATCGACATTGCCCTGCGCCATAAACCGCAGGCTGTAGCGGTGGCGACCAGCGCTGATCTCCGGGTAGAGATTCGCCCCTTGCGGCAATTGCACGCGCAGCAGTTGGTGCAGCACGTCCTTGGGCGGCGTATAGAGGTAGACGCCCGCAGGAGCGGTGTGGCCCTCGGTGGCACCTGCGTGCCGCAAGGTGTGCAGGCAAGCCGCGACGGCGGCTTCATAGGCCGCGAAATGGGCAAACCAACGGTCGCAATCGGCGGCGATCAACTCAGCCGGCTCATGCAGCCAGCGGTGCACAGCGGGCAAATCAAATGAGGCAGCGCCGCCGGGGATGGCCGTGCGCTTGGCTAGGGCATCCAAGAACTCATGCGCACGCAGGGTGGCACCGGCAAAGTGCGTGGGCATCCGCTGCACCGCCTTCAGCACGTTAGCGAGCCCCTCCAGCGTCTGCCGCGCGTCCAAGCCCACCAATACCTGCGGTCTTTTTCTTAAGAAATTTTCCTGTTCTTGGATGTCTTTGATGACCTCGCTCTTGAGGTCTGAGCGTGCGGTGAGTGCCAACACATCCAGCAGCGCATGCAAGTTGGCGCGGACGCCAAAATCGGAATGATCCAGTGCATGGTGGCGGCGCTGGGCAAATAAAAATTCAAGGCGCAGAAAGGTGCGCACCCGCTCGGTCAGCGGTTGCTCAAAAACCATCTGCGGTAGTCCAGCTTTCACATCCACACACCTTAAGCAAACATGAGTTCATTGTGGGTGAATACTGCCGCCTGCGCTAGCGCAGTAGGCAGCGGCGCGCACGGCAGGCAAGCGGGCAGGGTGATCACGCTAGAAAATGCTGGCAGCCAAGACGCAGTTTGCATTACAAGTGAGGCTATGGAATTCCCCTCGCCTAAGCCCATTCTCCAGCGTCTTGGCACCGCACTGCGCACGCAACGGGTAGCTAGGGAGTTCGGCATTGAGACGCTGAGCCGCTTGCTCGCCCAGTACCTGCCGGATGAGCACATCAGTGAAGTACGGCGCGCCTATCAATTTGGGGCTGCACTGCACGAAGGGCAAAACCGCAGCAGCGGTGAGCCCTACATTTTTCACCCCTTGGCCGTGGCGCGCATCTTGGCGGAGATGCGCCTAGATCACACCACGCTGATCGCGGCGATTCTGCACGACGTGATTGAAGACACGGATGTCTCGCGCGCGGACATTGAGGCCCAATTCGGCAAGGAGGTGGCGCAGATCGTCGATGGCGTCTCCAAAATCGAAAAAATCGAGGGCATGAGCCGCCAAGAGCGGCAAGCGGAGAGCTTCCGCAAGCTGGTGTTGGCGATGACCCAAGACCTGCGGGTGATTTTGGTCAAGCTCGCTGATCGCCTGCACAACATGCGCACGCTGGGCGCGATGGCGACGGACAAAAAAAAGCGCATCGCCGAAGAAACGCTGGAAATTTACGCGCCCATCGCCCAGCGCTTGGGCATCACCAGCCTGCGGCGCGAGCTAGAGGACTTAGCCTTCGCCACCGTTCACCCGCACCGGCACGAGGTGTTCGTCCGCACCATCAATGAAGCCTTGGGCGACGCCAAAGGATTGATCCGCGAGGTCGAAACCAAGCTCGCGAAGGCACTGGCGGAGGAGGGCATTGGTGCCACGGTCGTGGGGCGGCAAAAAAGCATCTATTCGCTCTACACCAAGATGCGCAATAAGCGCCTGAAGTTTCTGGATGTCATGGACTTGCTGGGCTTCCGCATCATTACCGCGAAGGTCGATGAGTGTTATCGCGCCCTCGGCGTGGTGCACCATGTTTTCCGCCCGGTGCCAGGGCTGTTCGATGATTACGTTGCCAACCCGAGAGGCAACGGCTACCAGAGCCTGCACACGACCTGTGTTGGGCCTGAGGGTAAGAAGATCGAGGTGCAAATCCGCACGCGGGAAATGCACCACACGGCAGAGAGCGGCATCGCCGCGCACTGGACCTACAAACAGGGCAGCAGAGACGGCAGCATCGCGCCGCAAGCGCGTGCGCGTGAGTGGCTAAAAACCATGCTCGATAGCGACAGCAACTCCAGTGCAGCAGGCGAGTTTGTCGAGCATGTGAAGTTCGATTTGTTCCCGGATGAGGTCTTCGTGTTCACCCCCAAAGGTGAGATTCGCTGCCTGCCCAAGGGGGCGACGGCGGTGGACTTCGCTTACTCAGTGCACACGGAGTTGGGCGATCGCACCGTGGCCGCGCGGATCGAAGGCCAGCTAGAGCCCCTAAACACCCCGCTCAAGAGCGGCCAGACGGTGGAGATCATCACCAGCAAGCATGCGCGGCCCAATGCGGCTTGGCTCAACTATGTGAAGTCCGCCAAGGCCCGCACGCGCATCCGCAGCTACCTCAAAGACCAACGCGAGGATGAGGCCATCCGCCTTGGCCGCAGATTGCTGGAGATCTCCCTGCGCGATCTCGACATCCCCAGCAAAGTGCTAGCCCAACCGGCCGTGCTCACGCCCATCCTCAAGCGCTACAACCTGGAGGAAGTGGAGGATCTATTCGCCAGCATCGGCACCGGCACGCGCTTAGCGCCCTTGGTGGCGCGGCAGTTCCTGCCGGACTCCGCGCAGGCGACGGGGCAAATCATCGGCAGCAGTGGGGCCATCGGGGCCTTGGCAGTGGAGGGCACCGAGGGGCTGATCGTTGACTACGCCAAGTGCTGCCGGCCAATCCCAGGCGATGACATCGTCGGTGCCGTCTCGCCCAGCCGTGGCCTCATCATTCACCAGTTGGAGTGCGAGCATTTGCGCAATAGCCGCGGCCACGGCAAGCGCGCAGCGAGCGACCGCATCGCCTTGGTGTGGTCGCCCAAGGTGCAGGGCGATTTCCTCGTCGGGGTCACCGTCAAAGGGCTTAACCAGCGCGGCTTGCTGGCGGGGGTCGCCGGCGAGATGGCGGCCGCTGGCTCGTCCATCGAGAACGTACAGATGCCCGAGGGCGTAGGCGCCGGCGAGTCCTTCGAGACGCAGTATTTGATCACCGTGCGGGATCGTCGGCAGTTGGCGCAGGTGATCAAACGGGTGCGGCGTCTGCCGGCGGTGCAGCGGGTGTTACGCGACTGATTACTCGGCGGGGGACGGG
>CAZHTI010000012.1:25829-38125 GCA_964535755.1 uncultured Salinisphaerales bacterium
CTGCCGGCGGTGCAGCGGGTGTTACGCGACTGATTACTCGGCGGGGGACGGGGAAGGGGCTAATCGCTCGGCTACGCTTTAGCCTTTCGCGTCCCGCGTCCCGCGTCCCGCGTCCCGCGTCCCGCGTCCCGCGTCCCACGCCCCACACGCCACGCGCCACGCCACACGCCTTAACCAGGCAGCGTGAAGTGCAGTCTGCTGCCCGCGCCGAGGGTAGACTCCGCCCAGATGCGGCCGCCATGCGCCTCGACGATGCGCCGACAGATCGCCAAGCCGACGCCCGTGCCGAGGTAGTCCTCGCCCGGATTCAAGCGGTTGAACAGCTCAAAAATCTGTTCGAGATGCGCTTGGGCAATGCCTATGCCGTTGTCGGTCATCGTGAAGTGCCAGGTCTTCTCGATGGTGTTTTGCTCGGCCGACAAGTGCACTTTGGCGCTCTGGCCCAAGGGCTGGAACTTGATCGCATTGGCGAGCAGATTCTCCAGCAATAGGGTCATCTCCAAGGGCTTGCCGGGCAGTACCGGCAAGGGGTCATTGCTGATCGTCGCGCCACTCGATTTGATGGTTAGGGCGAGGTTGCGCTGGGCTTGCGCAAAGGCGGTGGCGATCGGTGCTAGGTCGCTAGTGGTGCGCTGGCCGGTAATGCTCAGGTAGGCCAAGAGGTTGTCGAGCGAGCGCCGCATGGCAAACGCACCCTCCACCGCGTAGTCGATATAACCTTGGCCGATGGCGTCGAGTTGATCGCTGTAGCGGCGCGACAGCAGTTGGGTAAAGCTGACGATCGCGCGCAGCGGCTCGCGCAAATCGTGGCTGACGATGTAGGCAAACTTCTCTAGCTCAGCCGTGCTGCGGGTGAGTGCAGCGGCTCGCAGCTCTAGCTCGCGATTGGCCTCGGTGAGCTTGGCTTGGGCGCTGTCGCGCTCGTTGATCACGTCGATCAACTCAGCTTTTTGCGCTGTCAGCCGCCGGACGCGGCGCTGGCTGATGAGTAGTAACAACCAGAACAGCAAAGCCCCAGCGAGCAAGTACACCAAGACAAACGCGGGGTGCTGCCAAATCTGCGGTTTCAGCGTGAACTGTAGGCTGGCTGGTCGCGCGCTGTGCACGCCGTCCTCATTGATGGCCTGCACCTCAAAGCGATAGCTGCCCGGCGGCAGGTTGGTGTAATAGGCATCGCGCCGGTTGCCGGCGGGCACCCAGTCTTGGTCAAAACCCTGTAGCCGATAGCGGAAGCGCACCGCCTCTGGCCGCGCAAAACTCAAGGCCGTGTAGTGCAGAGCGATGTCCGTCTGCCCGGGCTCCACCTCTAAGCCGTTGTGCAGCGGCGCAGGCTTGCCACCGACTTCGATGGACTCCAGCACCACCGGCGGCGGCAGCATGTTGGTGGCCAGTGCCTCTGGCCGTACCCGCACCACCCCCTTGGTCGTCGCAAACCACAAAGCACCTTGGGCGTCTTTAGTGCCAACGGGCTGGTGTCCACCGTTGCCCTCAATGCTGCGCAGGCCATCGGCCTTGCCAAAGCTGACTGCGCGTACGCGCTGCGCGGTGCCATCCGCCAGCGCATTCAGCTCCGCCAATACCACGCGCGATATGCCACGGTTGCCGCTCAGCCAGAGGTGGCCGCTGCGATCCTCCAAAATCTGAAACACGGTGTCTTCGTGCAGGCCCTGCCGCGCCGTAATGGTGTGGAACACCCCGTTCTTGTACCGAATCAGGCCGCCACCAAACGTGCCGATCCACAGGCTGCCGTCACTACCGCCGTGGAGCGAGAAGATTTTGTCGCTCGATAGCCCCTGCTTGCTGGTGAACGGCAGGAACTCGCCGTTGCGGTAGTGGAATAAGCCGCCGCCCAAAGTGCCGATCCACAGACTGCCGTCGGCGGCTTCGTGCAGGGCGCGGATGTCTTGGTGCGTCAATCCTTGCTCGGGGCCGAAGCTCTGGATTTTGTCGTCCGCCCAATAATTCAGGCCGCCGGCGCGGGTGCCTATCCACAGGCCGCCTGCACGGCTGGCGAGCAGCGATAAAACAATCTCATGGGACAAACCCTGCGCCTTGCTGTAGCTGCGAAAGCGGCCTGCCTGCATGCGGCTTAAGCCGCCGCCCAAAGTGCCCGCCCAGAGGCTGCCGTCGGCGGTCTCTGCCAAGGACAACACCACCTCCGCGGCCAAGCCGTCGGCTTTGCTGAAATTGCGGAACCTGCCGTCTTTGAGCTGGCTCAAGCCGCCGAAGCTGCCGACCCAGACGCTCCCGTCGCGGGCCGCTAAGACGCTGCGGGCGTTGTCGTTGCTCAACCCCTCTGGCGCTGAGAAGGTGGCGAAGCTGCCATTGCGCAGGCGCGTCAAGCCGCCGGTATCGCTGCCCAGCCAGACGCTACCTTCCGCGTCCTCAAAAATCGCGCCGATGTTGTCGCCCGCGAGCCCTTGTTTGGTGCTGAGTTGCTGCACTTGACCGTTGGCGATTCTGAAAATGCCACCGCCGTCGGTGCCCACCCACAGCGCCTGTTCGGCGTCCTCATAGAGGCTGCGAATGCCCCACTCGCCCAGTTCGGGGATGGCCTCAAAGGCGCTGGCGCTGCCGTCTTGATTGCGTGCCAAGCCCTTGGCCGTACCCACCCAAATCCGGCCATTTTTGCCGACTGCAAGGGCGGTAATCTTCTCGTGCGGCAGCCCCTGGGCGGTGGTGAAGCTGGTAAAGCGGCCGCCGGCGTAGTGGCTCAAGCCCGCATCGGTGCCGGCCCAGAGTGCCCCCTCACGGTCTTCCGCTAAGGCGTTGACGACGTCATGGGCTAGGCCATCACGCTGTCGCAGTTGGCTGAAGCGATCGCCCGACCAATGGTTGATGCCGCCGCCGCGGGTGCCCAGCCAGAGCGAGCCATCCTTGCGCTCGATCAGCGCCAGCACGGTGTCGTTGCTTAAACCCTGTTGCGCGCCGATGCGCACAAACTGCCCGCCGCGATACCGCACCAAGCCGCCGTCAAAAGTACCCAGCCATAGGCTGCCGCGCCGGTCAACCCGCAGCGTGCCGATGTGATTGCTGCGCAGTGCCTCGGTGTTCTGCTGGTTAAAAACCGTGAATCGAACGCCGTCAAAGCGCGCCAAGCCCTCCTGAGTGCCGAGCCAGAGGTAGCCATCCGCACTCTGGGCGACACTGAACACCGAGTTTTGCGGCAGACCTTGGTCGGTTTGCCAGTTGCGCGACGGGTACTGGCCGAGCTGCAGTTGGGTATCCAAGGCCCATGCAGGACTCAGCAGCTGCCAGAGCAGGGGCAGCAGGCAAAGTGAGAGCTTTCTGGCTAGTGGCACGGGGGCAGGCGCGCAGTTGGAGTGCGCTAGCATCGCAGTGTTTAGGCTGTGTGCGCACGGCGCGGCGCTCGAACTCTGGAGTTTTTGTGCCAAACGGTGGCTTAAGGCGGCTGCCACCTTGCCCCGGCTTGCGGCAAGATGGCTGTGCCCGGGTGGTAGGCTCCACCGCTCTGCGAGGACTCATCGTCATGCGCGTACCCACCATTCGTTACTTGCTGCTTTGCTTCACGCTGATGCTCAGCGCCCGCGCCTGGGCAGCACCTCAAGCCGAGTTGTGGCCGATGTGGCAAACCCATAACCCCGACAGCGTTGGGGCGGTCTCGCACGAGGGCTTCGATCGCTTTTTAGCCACCTACCTCAAACGCAGTGCCGATGGCGTCTATCGCGTCCAATACGCAGGTGTATCCGCTGCCAGCCGCGCTGGGCTAGAGGACTACCTGAGCCGCCTGCAAGCGGTGCCAATTCGCAAATACAGCCGCCCCCAGCAGTACGCCTATTGGGTCAACCTCTACAACGCCAAAACCGTGCAACTGGTGCTGGAACACCAAGAGAAAACCAGCATCCGCAACATCAAGCTCGGCGGCTTGTTCCGCTCCGGGCCTTGGGACGCCAAGGTATTGAAGGTCGAGGGCACGGAGCTGTCGCTCAATGACATCGAGCACCGCATCTTGCGCCCCATCTGGCGCGACCCGCGCAGCCACTACGCGCTCAACTGCGCGAGCATCGGCTGCCCCAATCTACAGCCCCGCGCTTGGGATGCCAGCACGCTAGAAACCCAGCTAGAGGCCGCGGCAAAGGCCTTTGTGAATCATCCTAGGGCGGTGCGCGTCAGCGGCGACAAGCTCTGGGTGTCCAGCATCTACGTCTGGTTTAAGAGCGACTTCGGCGGCAGTGATGCGGGAGTCATCGCCCACTTGAAGCGCTATGCCGAGCCGGCCTTGGCAGCAAAACTCGGTGCAGTTAAAAAGATCAACGACGACGGCTACGACTGGGCACTCAACGGCGTCTGAGCGGGCAATAAAAAACGGCGCGAAAAGCGCCGTTTTTTTTATGGGAGCAAGCGGGGGCCACTCGGCCAGTGCTCAATCGTCCGCTTCGTCAAAAGCCTCGCGCAACTCACGCACGCGGGCGCGGTTGACGCCGAAATCCGACAAGCCCAATCGCGAGGCAGAGCGGACGTGGATGACCTGCTCGCTGGGCGAGAGCAGAAACTCAACATCGTCGACAAATCCGAGCGTGGCGGATTCGAACTCAGCGTGGATGTAGTTCGCACTATTGCTGACTATTTTGCAGTTGGGGCGCTGCATCAATACCGCGATAACTCGCGTCATGGCGTCGCCCGCGTCGCCGGAGTACGACAGCGGCTGGATGTAGTCCTTGCCCATAAAGGTTTCGCTGTAGCGGTACTGGCTGCACACACAGTTGCTTTTGCCTTCTGGGCAGGGGCTGAGCTTGCCTTCCTTCACCCCGAGCGATTTGGGCCGCGAGCCCGGAAATTTAAGTAAAGCCATCGTCCCTACCTCATGCAATTTATTGTTGGTTTACAAAGCTATGGACTAATGATAGCGCGGCGTAGCTCGGTTTCGTTCGCGGTTGGGTAATTTGCCTTAGCGGTTCCGCTAGGCGCTAGGCGCTCGGAGCTCCAGCCTCCAGCCAGCGCACGCCGCGCAGGCCGGATTCCAGCACCGCCGTCTGTAGCACCTTGAGTGCGGCCATCCGAGGGAAGCCGCGCCGGAACACCATCGCCACCTGCCGCGAGGGTGTCGGGTTGCTCAGCGGCACGCTGCATAGGCCGGCGGTCTGTTGGCCGTTCTCCAGCGCGGCCCTAGGTGCCACGGTGACGCCTAAGCCTGAGGCCACCATGTAGCGGATGGTCTCCAGCGAGGACCCCGCACGGCTGCGGCCGCCCTCGGCCTCGGTGTCGATGCAATTGGGGCAAGCACTGATGACCTGATCGCGGAAGCAATGACCCGCGCCGAGCAGTAGCAAATGCTCCTCGGCTAACTGAGCGGCGGGGAGTTCAGCAAGGCCTGCCCAGCGGTGGCCCTCAGGCACCACTGCAACAAACTCCTCTTCATACAGCGGCCAAGCGGCTAGGCCGTTCAAATCCAGCGGCAAGGCGAGGATGGCTACATCCAGCGTGCTCTCGCGCAGTTGCTCCAACAATTTGCTGGTGAAGTTCTCTTCAATTACCAAGGGCATATTGGGTGCGCCGGCGCGCAACTTAGGCACCAAGCCGGGCAGCAGATAGGGGCCGATGGTGTAGATGGCACCCAAACGCAGAGTCCCAGCAAGCTCATCCTTGCCTTCTCGCGCCAGCTCATCGACCCGCGCTGCTTCCGCAAGGACGCGCTTGGCCTGCGCGACGATGCGGGCACCGACATCCGTCGCCTTGACTTCATTGCGGGTGCGCTCAAACAGAATCACACCTAACTCGTCCTCAAGCTTTTTGACCGCGACCGAGAGTGTTGGCTGGCTGACAAAGCTACGCTCCGCAGCGCGGCCAAAGTGGCGCTCGCGCTCCAGATTGACGAGGTAACGGAGTTCGGTCAGGGTCATCGTTTAGCCCAACAAATGCCCAGCTTGCTCGACAGCCGCGCGGGCGCGTTCGAGGTCGGCTTCCTGCACCAAGACGAAGTCGGTCTCGTAGGAATTGACGGCGAAGATGCTGACACCGGCCTGTGCCAAGGGCGCGGCGATGGCAGCGAGCACGCCGGTTTCATCGAAGGCGAAAGAGCCGGCAACTTCGATCGCCCGCCATGCCGCGGCATTGCTACCCGTGGGGACTTCGTGGACGAGGGTGAGGCTCTCGTTGCTGCGGACTAAGCTGGCAAAGCCGCGCTCTGGGAGCTCGGCTGCGGCTACGGCCATGGGGGTGGCGACCGGCAGCTTGCGGATTTGCAAGCGCCAAGGGTGCACGAGCAAACGCAGCTTGCGATGGGAGTTCATAGCCAATCTCTGGGTTTGAGGTAGTGGGCGAGGAGCTCAGCCTCGGCGCTGCCCGCTTGGGGCAGGGCATCGTAGGCCCAGCGCGCCTCGGGCGGCATGCTCATCAGAATACTTTCGGTGCGGCCACCGCTTTGCAGGCCAAAGTGGGTGCCACGGTCCCAGACGAGGTTGAACTCGACGTAGCGGCCACGCCGCTGCAACTGCCAGTTGCGCTCGCGCTCGCCATAGGCCGCGTCTTTGCGCGCTTGGATGATGGGCGCGTAGGCCTGCCAATAACCCAAGCCCACCCGCTGCATCAGCGCAAAGCCGGCGTCGAAGCCGCCTTCGGTGTAGTCGTCATAGAAGATGCCGCCGATACCACGCGGCTCTTGCCGGTGCGGCAGGTAAAAGTATTCATCGCAGGCACGTTTGAACTGCGGGTAGTGCTTAGCCCCCACCGCATCGCGCGCCACTTGGTGCCAAGCGCGGCAGTCGGCGTCAAAGCCGTAATAGGGTGTGAGGTCAAAGCCGCCGCCGTACCACCAGCCCGCACCGTCGTCACCGACTGACAGCAGCCGGACGTTGCAATGGCTGGTCGGCGCATAGGGATTGCGCGGGTGGACGACCACCGAGACGCCCATCGCAGTGAACGGCTGGCCGGCTAATTCTGGCCGCGTCTTGGTGGCCGATGGCGGCAGCGCTGGCCCGCGCACGACGCTGCGGGCGACCCCGGCGCGCTCGAACGCCGCACCTCCCTCTAGCACACAGGTTTCGCCAAAGCCTTGCAGCTTGGCATCCGCAGGTTTTTGCCAAACATCGCGCAGAAACCGCGCTTGCGGCTCCAGCGCTTCCATCTCGGCACAGAGATGGTTTTGCAGTTCTACTAGCCAGTGTTGGACATCTGCCGCCGTCGCCATAGGGCTTACAGATCCTCTGGCCGCGTGGCGACGCTGACCACGGCAGCCGCGAGCGAGAACGGCTTGCCGCCGAGGGCAGCTTTGACGTTGTCGGGCAGGCTGCTTTCGTCCAGCCGCAACAGCGTGACTTGCGCGGCTTCGTCGCCGACTGAGCCGCTCCAAGCCTGTAGCGGCGGGGTATCAGGGCCCTCGGCTGGGCGGATGCCTAAGCGCTCCAAGCCCTTCGCGTTCGGCAGCAGGCTCTTGGCACCGTCTGCTAACGGCGCGGTGCTGGCGTGCAGCTCTACCCAAGTCTTCACATCGCGCTGCAACAGCGGGCTGACTTGGCGCTCCAAGCTCGGCAGCAAGGTCGCGGCCCGTTCGGCCAGCCAGTGGCCCGCGCGGGCCCGCACGGGGGCGAGTGCATCGGCGAGGGAATCTACCCGCTGCATCACCGCGTTGGTGCTGACGCTCTGCTCGCGGCGATGGCCGATCGCATCGATGCGATTGAGTGCCTGCAAGCGTGCTTGTGTGCGCTGGCTCAAGGCCGCCAAGGCAGGTTTTACCGCAGAGGCAAAGTTCGCCTCGATGTGCGCGCGCATCCGCAAGCGCTCGCCGCCCAAGGCGTCGGGCTCGGTGTGTGCTTCGAGTGCTACGCGGAATAGCGAGCTGCCGCCCAAGCCCGGCAGCGAGGCGGACATCCGCATGCGCTGCGCGGGCTCGTCGATGACCAAGCCACTGGGTGCTTGCGGCAGGCTCATGGCCTTATTGCCGACGAGGGCCGACCAAAGGGCGAAGGGATTTTTTCTGCGGGCCATAGACCTAGAGTTTAAGCCAGTGGCGCGACCGCATCGGAATGCCCGTCTGGCGCTGGGGTCATAACTAGGGCACAAAAAATGGAGCAGCATTCGCGCCGCCCACTTAACCGCGCCCAAGAGGACAGGACCATGCAATACCCCAGTAGCTACAGCTTGTTCTCGCCGACCGGCATGCTTAAGTCCGTCTTGGGTGGTGGCCACCGCGAACGGCCGGTGAGCATAGACACCGCCGCCGAGTGCGCGCCCGAGGAGGCGGGGCTATCCCGTAACCGCGTCGAGACCATCTGGCGCTACGTGAAATCGCTCTACGGCACCGGCCTGCACCCCGCCATTACGCTGAGCCTGCGCCGCCACGGCAAAGTGTTTTTGCAGCGCTCGATCGGCCACGCACATGGCTACGGCACGTCGGGCAGGGAGGCCCCGCAAGCGCGGCCCGATACCCCCATCTGCCTGTTCTCTGCCTCCAAGGCGATCACCGCGCTGTTGGTGCTCAAACTCGCAGAAGACGGCAAATTGCAGCTGGATGACCCCGTTGCCCACTACCTGCCGGCCTTCGCCGCCCACGGTAAGGGCCGCGTCACGGTGCGGCAGTTGCTCGCCCACCGCGCCGGCATCCCGTCGATTCCGTTTAAGGACGTCGGCCCAGAGCTGTTTTACCAGTGGGACAAAATCATTGACGCACTCTGTGCCGCCAAGCCCTTCGACCCCAACTTCGAGAAGCAGGCCTACCACGCGATCACCGGCGGCTACATCTTGGGCGAATTGGTGCAAAAGGTTGGGCAAATCTCCCTGCCCGATGCGCTGCGGCTATGGCTGGCCGAGCCTCTGGGCTGCCAGTACCTGACCTTTGGCCTAGCACCCGAGGCACGCGCGCTGGCTGCACCGAACTTCCACACCGGCCCACGCACGGTTTGGCCGATTACTGCGATCTCCAAGCGCATCTTGGGTGCGACCTTCGAGGACACGGTGGAAATCAGCAACACCGCGCCGTTCTTGGATTCCGTCATCCCCGCCGGCAACGTCTTTGCCACGGCTGACGACGCCGGCCGGGTGTTCCAAATGATGCTCAATGGCGGCGACTACAACGGCCATCGCATCTTCCGCCAAGAGACTCTGGACGACGCCCTCAAGCCCTTCGGCCGGATACAGTTTGACGGCATGCTGATGGCCCCAATTCGCTTCTCCAGCGGCTTCATTCTGGGCGAGCGCCCCATCGGCCTCTACGGCCCCAACTGCCCGCAGGCCTATGGGCACTTAGGCTTTCTCAACATCCTCTGCTGGGCTGACCCGCAGCGCGACCTCGCCGCCAGCATCCTCACCACCGGCAAGACGCTGGCCCCCGCCGCCATCGTCCACCTAGCGGCCTTGCTCAAGGCCATCAACACCCTGTGCGAGGACGTGCCCACGCCGCTCGGTGCCAGCTAAGGCAAGTGCAGCTCCGCCGTTAGGGCGATGAATTCCGCTGGGCCAGCCTCTATAGTGCGGCGCACAAAAATCACCACTGGTTCTAATCGCCATGACCTCCGCTGGCCTCAAATTCCGCCAAGCCGTCGCTGCTGAAACCCCGCTACAAATCCCCGGTGCCATCACCGCCTATGCCGCGCGTATGGCCGAGGCCACTGGCTTTAAGGCGCTCTACATCTCCGGCGGCGGCGTCGCGGCCAATAGCCTCGGCATGCCGGATTTGGGCATCAGCACCATGGAGGACGTACTCACCGACCTCCGCCGCATTACGGAAGTGACGACGCTGCCGGTGCTGGTCGACATCGACACCGGCTGGGGCGGAGCCTTCAACATCGCCCGTACGATTCGCCACTTCATCAAGTCCGGCGCCGGTGCCGTGCACATTGAGGATCAGGTCGGCCAGAAGCGCTGCGGCCATCGCCCCGGCAAAGAAGTGGTGAGCAAGGATGAGATGGTCGACCGCGTCAAAGCTGCCGTCGATGCTCGCAGCGACGAGCACTTCGTGATCATGGCCCGCACCGACGCTGCCGCCGTAGAAGGCATCGACGCGGCCATTGAGCGCGCCGTTGCGTATGTCGAAGCCGGGGCTGACATGATCTTCCCCGAGGCCATGCGCAGCTTGGAGGACTACCAGAAGTTCAAGGCCGCGGTGAAGGTGCCCATCCTCGCCAACATCACCGAGTTTGGTGCGACACCTTTGTTCACAAAGGAAGAGCTCGCCGGTGCCGACGTCGACATGATTCTCTATTGCTGCGGTGCCTACCGCGCCATGAACAAGGCCGCGCTGAACTTCTACCAAACCCTACGCGCCGAAGGCACCCAGAAGAACGTCGTCCCCACCATGCAGTCGCGCATGGAGCTGTATGACTTCTTGGGCTACCACGCCTATGAGCAGAAGCTCGATGCATTGTTTGCGGCCAAGAAGTAAGCCTTAACCACCCCTCTCCCCCAGCCCCTCTCGCGCATGCGGGAGAGGGTGGCCTGATGAGGCCGGGAGAGGGCAGACCACACACCAGGAAAACCTATGTCCGAAGCCACCCCAACCCCCTTCAAACCGAAAAAATCCGTAGCTCTGTCTGGCGTGGCCGCGGGCAACACCGCGCTGTGCACGGTCGGCAAAACCGGCAATGACCTGCACTACCGTGGCTACGACATCTTGGACGTCGCTGCCCAATGCGAATTTGAGGAAATCGCCCACTTGCTGGTGCACGGCAAACTGCCCACCGCGAGCGAATTGAAGGCCTACAAAACCAAGCTCAAGAGCCTGCGCGGCCTGCCTGCGGCAGTAAAAACCGCACTCGAGCAACTGCCGCCCTCTGCGCACCCGATGGATGTGATGCGCACTGGTGTCAGCGTGCTCGGCTGCGTGCTGCCAGAGAAGGACGACCACAACCACGCCGGTGCCAGAGACATTGCCGACAAACTCATGGCCTGCTTGGGCTCGATGCTGCTGTACTGGTACCACTTCAGCCACAACGGCAACCTCATTGACGTCGAGTCCGAAGAAGACTCCATCGGCGGGCACTTCTTGCACCTGCTGCACCAAGAGCGCCCCAAGGCCTCGTGGGTCAAGGCCATGCACACCAGCTTGGTGCTGTATGCCGAGCACGAATTCAACGCCAGCACCTTCACCAGCCGCGTCGTCGCTGGCACCGGATCCGACATGTATTCGGCGATTTGCGGCGGCATCGGCGCACTGCGCGGCCCTAAGCACGGCGGCGCGAACGAAGTCGCGTTTGAAATCCAAAAGCGCTACGACAACCCCGACGAAGCGGAAGCCGACATCAAAGCCCGCGTCGAGATGAAGGAAGTCGTCATCGGCTTCGGCCACCCCGTCTACACGATTAGCGACCCCCGCAATAAGGTCATCAAGCAAGTCGCCCATGAGCTCTCAGCCGAGGCTGGCAGCACCAAGATGTACGACATTGCCGAGCGCCTAGAGACGGTGATGTGGGACATCAAAAAGATGTTCCCCAACCTCGATTGGTTCAGCGCGGTCAGCTACCACGTCATGGGCGTGCCTACCGCGATGTTCACGCCGCTGTTCGTGATTGCCCGCACCTCCGGCTGGAGCGCGCACATCATCGAGCAGCGCATCGACGGCAAAATCATCCGTCCCACCGCCAATTACACCGGGCCAGAAGATCTGCAATTTGTGCCGATCAAAGACCGCAAGTAAGCTCGCGGTTATTCAATAAACCACAGGGAAGGGCTTGGGTGATGAAGCAATTAATGGTTGGGCTTTTGGTTTCTGCTTGTTCTCTCCAAGCCGCTGCGGATGTGGGTGCGTTAAGCCCCAGCTTGGCAGCGCAATTCAACTTCGGCGGGCCGCAGCAGAGCCAGAGCTTTGCGGCGCACCTGTCGTTCCACGTCCCGCGCGTGGGCGATGTTGCGCACTTTGGCCACGCGCCCCAACGAGAGCCGAAACTCCGCTACCTGTCGTACTCATCCTCGCCAGCTTCTGGCTCGGCGCTGCACTGGATGGGCGCACAAGTCGCCGCGTGGTCACAACCACAAGCTGCGGAGTTCGTGCTGCAGCAGAACCAGCAGGGTGCGGCTAAGCCAAGCTGGTTTGCCCGCAACTGGTGGGTCGTCGGGCTCGGCGTGGTCGCCGTCGGCGCCGCAGCGGCAGCCGGTGGCGGCGGTGGCTCGGATGACGATGAGTCTGACGGCAACAGCACCAACTGCGGCGCAAGCGGCAGCCCAGTGGGGCCGGGCGGAATTACCGTTGATCCGAACTGCCCGTCGGGGTAGTTGTTAGTGAGCACAGCGCTGCCATAGTGCTCCGCTAACCCCAAGGCCGCAGCCCACCCGCTGCGGCCTTTTTTGTGCGCTTTGCATAGCCCTTTGCTGCGCGATACCCAAAAGCTATGGAGCGCTTAGGCAGG
>CAZHTI010000013.1:0-38122 GCA_964535755.1 uncultured Salinisphaerales bacterium
TGGGCAAAGCGCCAGGCGCGCTCGACCGGGACAATCTCATCGCGCCAGCCGTGCACCACGCTGCACAGTGGCGGGATGGCCTTGGGCTCCTCGGCGTAGCCCTCAAAGTAGAGGGCAGGGGCCATCAGCATCAGCGCATCCGGCTTGAGGGCGGCGCAGGCCATGGCACTGACATAGGCCCCCATGCTGGATCCCACCAGCACCAAGGGGCCAGCTGGCCGCGCTTTGCTCGCCAGTGCCGCCAAGCGCGGTACGGGGTCTAGGCTAAACCGATAGTCGGGGCTCTCCACTGACCAGCCCAACGCGCGGGCTGCGTCCGCGAGGTAGCTAATCTTGGTGCCCCAAGGACCACTCTCTTTGCCATGGGCAAACCAAACGCTTCCGCAGGGCAGGGACATGCTGCTTCCTTTAAGATGGAGAAATCATGGTAGCCAAAACCGCCCAAAGCCCTGCGCTGAAGCCCAGCAAAAAAAAGCCGGAACCGCTCGAGGTTCGGTTGACGCTGAGCTACAAGTTCGGTGATGAAGCCGATGATTCGGTGACCATCATGAACAATCGCGCCGTGCCGATGGTGAACTCGGTGTTCGATAACCGCGACCGCATCCTGCGTGGTCTGGTCGTCACTTTGCTCAAGGCCGGCGCGAGCCAACCCAAAGTGATGCGCGAAGTCTTCCCGGCGATCAAGGTGCTGAAGAAGCTGCGCGGACGCTGATTGCCATGGTGCGCTACCTCGTTTTTATCAACGCCGGCATGGCCATCCTCGCGGCGATGATGGCCGTGGGCGTCGGCGTTGCCGCTCTATTGATGTGGGCGCATGTCGATAACGCCCCACGCATCGCCGAGGACATGGCAAGCCTCACCAAGCTCACCGTGGCTTACTCTGCGGTTCTCGCTGCCGCACTGCTGGGCCTGTGGACACTGCTGCGGCGTCCGTCTTGGCCGCTGGCACGGCAGGCGCTGATACAACTGGCATTCGCCTTCACGGTGTATCTGTCCTACCGCGTCTCAGTAGCACTCCTCTTCGGCGCGTGATGACAGCGCGCCCTCACCACCCATTCGCTTGATCGACTCCCATGCCACGCATCCTTGCCATTAGCGGCTCCCTGCGCAATCAGTCCTACAACCGCCATCTTGCTGCTGCCATGGCAGCAGGTGCCAGCGCTGCTGGGGCTGAAGTGGAAGTCCTAGATTGGGCTGAGTTCCCATTGCCGCCGTTTAGTGAGGATTTGGAGGCAGCGGGCGTGCCTGAGGCGGCGCGGGCCTTCAAGGCCAAGCTACGCGCTGCGGACGCCCTGCTGATTGCCTGCCCCGAATACAACGGTGGCTATTCCGGCGTGCTCAAGAACGCCATCGATTGGGCCTCGCGTAGCTGGCCTGACGATACCGGCGGCTCGGTGTACAAGAACAAACCGGTGGTGATTTCGGGCGCGACCATCGGCCGCTGGGGCTGTGTCCGCGCTATTCGTCAACTGCGAGAAGTGCTGGGCTATTTGGGCTGCATCGTCCTGCCGGAGAGCGTGAGCGTGTCGGAAGCTGGAAGGGCCTTCGATGGCAAGGGCAAGTTGCTCGACGAGAAACTCCAACAGTCAGCGGCGGCAGCGGGTGCGGCGCTGGCGCGAGCAAGCAAAGCCTTGTCCGCATAAGTGGGCATTCGCTACCGGCAAACGCCGCCGACTCGCATCGAACTGCGCGCGCTGATCCCGCTCGCGGCGGCACTGAGTTGGTATCTGGGCGGCACGGGTTGGTCCTGGTGGCCGTTGGCCCTGCTGCCGATTGCCTACTGCACCACGGCCGGCATCGCTTTGTTGGCCAAGATTCATGATTTACGCGTCCACCAGATTCACGCCGCCGGCGGCGGTTTGGGCACGCTGCTGGCGGTGCCTGCGCTGCTCTTGGGTGGCGGCTCCGGCGCACTGATTGCGGGGTTTTTCAGCCTCTGGACTTTTCTCATCGCCGGCCGCGTCGCCGTGCGTTACGAGCCCTTGTTCGAAGACGCGACCCCACCCGAAGCGCGCCCTATGGTCGATGCCAAGGCAGCGCTCGATGAAGCCCTGATGGCCGCCTTCATCGGCATTGCCCGCATCCCCGCTGGGGCCGCAGCAGAGGCTATGTGCCTTGAGGCCTTGCGGCTGGAAGAAGTCTTAGACGAGCACGGTTATATCGAGAAGCCCGCGAGCTTCCATCAAAAGCCGACCGCGCCGACCGCAGTGATTTCCGACGCCAAGCGCTGGCTGGGGGTGGACTACGAATCCTTGAGCTTCCCCTCCGGGTATCTCCCGCATGCGGTACTGCCGGGGGCTGCGGCCTACGCCAGCCACTTGCCCAATCAGCGCATGCAGATGCGGGTGTTCCGCCATCCGGGCGGGCCTAGGCCATGGTTGCTGTGCATCCACGGCTACCGCATGGGCCTGGATTTCATGGACTTGGGCCTGTTTGACCCGCGCTTTTTGCACAAAAAACTCGGCCTTAACCTGCTGGTACCCGTGCTGCCACTGCACGGTGCTCGTCGCCGTGGGCCGCTCAGTGGCGACGATTATCTCGATGGCAATGTGTTGGAACTGCTGCACGCGCAGGCCCATGCGCTGTGGGATTTGAGGCGCGCCATCGCTTGGCTGCGCGACCGCGAGCCGGATGCCCGCGTCGGAGCCTTCGGGGTCAGCTTGGGTGCTTACAACGCGGCCTTACTTGCAACCTACGAATCCACACTCGACTTCGTGCTGGCGGGCGTGCCCCTGACGGACGCCGCCGCCGTCATTTGGCGGCATGTGCCGGGCGTGCATCGCCTGTTCTACGCCCAGCACGGCATGGATGAGAAGCGCTTCGCACGCATCCTCACGCCGGTTTCGCCCTTGGCGCTGCCGCCGCTGGTGCCGCGCGATGCTCGCCATCTATTCGCAGCGACTGCCGACCGCGTGACGCCGCCGAATCAGGCTTTGAAGTTGGGCCAACACTGGCAGGTGCCCGTGCAGTGGTACCAAGGAGCGCACCTGACCGTGCGCAGCGAACGGCAACTGCGGGTGAGCCTAGAAACCGCGCTGCGCTCGGTGGGCTGGAAGTAATCCGCCAAGCGGCGTTTTTTGGCCTCAAGGCCTTACACTCGCGCACCAAGAAATCGCAGGAGGCAGCATGAAGCGCGTCGCCATTACCGGCTCCGGTCTCTACACCCCCGCAGAGTCGATCAGCAATGATGAGCTAGTCGCCTGCTACAACGCGTACGCCGAGCAAGAAAACAGCCGCAATGCGGTAGCGATTGCCGAAGGCGAAGCTGAGCCGCTACCGCTGTCCTCCAGCGAGTTCATCGTCAAGGCCAGCGGCATTCAAAGCCGCTATGTGGTCGATAAGGCCGGCGTGCTGGACGTCGCCACGATGCGCCCGCGCATCCGCAACCGAGGCAATGACGAGCCCTCGTTAATGGCTGAGATGGGGGCCGATGCCGCCCGCCAAGCGCTGGAACGCGCAGGGCGCAGTGGTGCGGAGGTGGATTTCATCATCTGTGCTGCCTCCAATTTGCAGCGGCCTTATCCAGCCGTCGCGGTGGAAATCCAAGCCTTGCTTGGTGCGACTGGCTTCGCCTACGACATGAATGTGGCCTGCGCCTCTGCCGCCTTTGGCATCCAGAGTGCGGTCGATGCGGTGCGCAATGGCTCGTCCAAAGCCGCATTAGTCATCAACCCTGAGATTTGCTCTGGGCACCTCAACTGGCGCAACCGCGACTGCCACTTCATCTTTGGTGATGCCGCAACGGCTGTGCTGATTGAGCCGCTGGAAGACAGCAGCGCCAAAGTGCGGTTTGAAGTGCTGGGCACCAAGCTCAAGACCCAGTTCTCCAACAATATCCGCAATAACTTTGGCTTTTTAAACGACCTTGAGCAGCCACCGCGGCCTTGGAACGACGTCCTTTTTGTGCAGGAAGGGCGCAAGGTGTTCAAAGAAGTCGTGCCGATGGTGTCTGAGATGCTGCTCTCACACTTGCAGGAGTTGGCAATCGAACCTGCGGCGGTCAAGCGCTTTTGGCTGCATCAGGCCAATTTGTCGATGAACCAGCTGATTGCCAAGCGCATCTTGGGCCACGAACCCAGCCAAGCTGAAGCGCCGGTCATCCTCAATGAGTATGCGAACACGTCCTCGGCGGGTTGCATCATCGCCTTCCACAAATACCATCAAGACTTGCAAGCCGGCGATGTTGGCCTGCTCTCTGGCTTTGGCGCCGGCTATTCGGCGGGCTCGGCGGTGCTGCGGCGGGTCTAAGCCCCAAGTTTCTCGGACGCGCAGGTTTAATCAAGCCGAAACACAGTTGTCATAACCTCATCAAATCTTGTCGACTAAAGCCTAGGGGATGACGGTGAAGCAGATTTTGGTAGTTGAGGATGAAGCGCCGATTCGGGAGATGCTGCGTTTTGCCTTGGAGCGTGCCGACTTTGCGGTGAGCTTGGCGGCCAATGCGCAGGAAGCACGGCTAAGAATTGCCGATAGCATCCCAGATTTAATTTTGATGGATTGGATGATGCCGGGCCTCTCGGGCGTGGACTTCTCCCGCGAGTTGAAAGCCGCCGCCAATACCAAGACGGTTCCCATCATCATGGTGACTGCCCGTGCCGAGGAAGAAGACAAAATCCGCGGCCTGAACATCGGCTGCGATGATTACGTCAGCAAGCCCTTCTCCTTCCCTGAGCTCATCGCCCGCATGCAGGCGGTGCTGCGGCGCACCCAGCCGGGCGGCTCCGAGGAGCGCTTGTCGGTCGATGGCCTCAATGTCGATGCCGCCAGCCAGCGCGTCACTGCGCACGGTAAGCCGGTCAAGCTAGGGCCTACGGAATATCGTCTTCTGCACTTTTTTGTCAGCCACCCAGAGCGCGTCTATACGCGCGAGCAGGTGCTGGATCGCGTCTGGGGGCAGAATGTTTATGTCGAGGAGCGTACGGTGGACGTACACATTAGGCGCTTACGCAAGGCGCTAGAGCCGCACGGCTTCCACAACATGATTCAGACCGTGCGCGGCACCGGATACCGCTTCTCGGATCAGCCCGAGGCATGAGTCCAGCGCTCCAGCAGGAGATCTTCAAACTTGCGCTGCGCTCCTTACTCGGTGCAGTCGTAGGGCTCTGGCTGGGGCATGCGGTCATCGGCTTTTTGGTGGGCCTCTCGGCCTACCTGCTGATGCACCTGCGCTACTTGAATGTACTGCGGCAGTGGTTTGAAGCACCCAAGCAAGTCGAGTTACCCGAGCCGGGTGGGCTTTGGGGTGAAGTGTTCGAAAACCTATTGGAATTACAGCGCAGCAATCGCAAGCGCAAAAAGAAACTGGCGGCGATTTTGGCGGAGTTCCAAGCCTCCACCGAAGCACTTCCGGATGCCGCCGTAGTGCTCTCCGCGCGTGGCGAGATCGCTTGGTTTAACTCCGCAGCGCGCAGCCTGCTGGGCCTGCGCAATCCACAGGATGTTGGCCAACGGCTGCCGAACCTCATCCGGCATCCCGACTTCATCGACTACTTCACCAAGGGCGCATACGAAGGCGAGGTCGAAGCGCCTTCGCCGGTGCGTACCAATCACATGCTTTCCTATCGCATCGTGCCCTACGGCAATGGTCAGCGCTTGCTGGTGGCGAGGGACATCTCGGATGCCCGCCGCTTAGAGGCGATGCGCCGCGACTTCGTCAGCAATGCCAGCCATGAACTGCGCACACCGCTGACCGTGCTCAAGGGCTGGTTGGAAATGATGGGGGCCGAGGACGCCAAGGGCGAGCTCGCTCCTTGGAGCACGCCGCTGCGCGAGATGCATGCTCAGACGCAGCGCATGGAGAACCTCGTCAACGATCTGCTCAAGCTGGCGCGCTTAGAGGCCGACGGCCAGAGCCTGCGTAACGACCCGCTGCCGGTATCCAATCTTGTCCAGCGCGTGGTGGGTGACGCCAAGGCCATGTCCAAGGGTCGCCATCCTTTCCACGTGGAAATCGCGCCGAATCTCACCCTTCTGGGGCGCGAGGTAGAGCTGCTCTCGGTATTCAGCAACTTGGTGGCGAATGCGGTGCAGTACACGCCCGACGGCGCTGAGATTGCCGTGCGGCTGTTTTTAGATGCCCAAGGATTGCACTATCTGGTGCGCGACTCCGGCATCGGCATTAGCGAAGGTGATCTGCCGCGCCTGACCGAACGGTTTTATCGGGTCGATGTGGGCCGCTCGCGCGCCAGCGGCGGCACAGGCTTGGGGCTATCCATCGTCAAACATGCGCTGGAGCGCCATGACGCCAGCCTGAGGATTAGCTCGGTGCTGGGCAAGGGCTCGGAATTCCACTGCATCTTCCCGTTGCAGCGCGTCGTGATGGCTGCCGATAATTCCGCCAAGTGATTGTTTAATAATCAGTTTGCGCTCTGTCTGGTAAAAATAGGCTGCCAGTGGGCTCAGCTTTGGGCGATAATAGGCGGCTAAGTACGCACCAGCTAGCGCCCGCGCCGCTGGGGGTATGTCAGCCCGAAACACCGCTTTGGTTTGTGGTCGGGCAGGGCCGCCAACCTCAGAGCTTGGGCCGCGCCCCTGCTGCACTGCCGAACCTGAGGCTTTGGGCTTAGCGCCACGCCGTTCACCAAAGACACCGACCTCGAGCCATGCCAAAACGTACCGACCTCCACAGTATCTTGATCATCGGCGCTGGCCCCATCGTGATTGGCCAGGCCTGCGAGTTCGATTACTCCGGTGCTCAGGCCTGCAAGGCGCTGCGTCAGGAGGGTTACCGCGTCATTCTCGTCAACAGCAACCCCGCGACGATCATGACCGACCCAGAGATGGCCGATGCCACCTACATCGAGCCGATCCGCTGGCAGACCGTCGCCAGCATCATCGAGAAAGAGCGCCCCTGCGCCGTGCTGCCGACCATGGGCGGCCAGACTGCTCTGAATTGTGCACTTGACCTCGCCAAGCACGGTGTGCTGGAGCAGTTCAATGTGCAACTCATCGGCGCTTCGGTGCATGCGATTGACCTCGCGGAAGACCGCCTGAAGTTCCGCGATGCGATGACGGAAATCGGTCTGGGCTCGGCTAAATCCGGGGTCGCCCATTCCATGGATGAGGCTCGCGAGTTGCAGAAGGCCGTTGGCTTTCCCGCCATCATTCGGCCCAGCTTCACGCTCGGTGGCTCGGGTGGCGGCATCGCCTACAACATCGAAGAGTTTGAAGAAATCGTCAGCCGTGGGCTGGATCTCTCGCCCACCACCGAAGTGCTCATCGAAGAGAGCCTCTTGGGCTGGAAGGAATACGAGATGGAGGTGGTGCGCGACAAAAACGACAACTGCATCATCGTCTGCGCCATCGAGAACTTTGACCCCATGGGCGTGCACACCGGCGACAGCATTACCGTCGCCCCTGCGCAGACACTGACGGACAAGGAATACCAAATCATGCGCAACGCCTCCTTGGCGGTGCTGCGCAAGGTGGGTGTCGAGACCGGCGGCAGCAATGTGCAGTTTGCGGTGAACCCTAAGGACGGCCGCCTGATCGTCATTGAGATGAACCCGCGCGTCAGCCGCAGCTCAGCCCTTGCGTCCAAGGCCACGGGCTTCCCGATAGCCAAAGTCGCCGCCAAGCTCGCCGTGGGCTACACCTTGGACGAGCTCAAGAACGAAATCACCGGCGGGGCTACGCCAGCCAGCTTCGAGCCTACGCTCGACTACGTGGTGGTGAAAATCCCGCGCTTCACCTTCGAGAAGTTCCCCGCCGCCGATGCCCGCCTGACCACGCAGATGAAGAGCGTGGGCGAAGTGATGGCGATGGGCCGCAATTTTCAGGAAGCGCTGCACAAGGCCATGCGCGGCTTGGAGACCGGCAACGA
The DNA here is from genome assembly GCA_964535755.1 of uncultured Salinisphaerales bacterium. Classification (GTDB taxonomy): domain Bacteria; phylum Pseudomonadota; class Gammaproteobacteria; order Nevskiales; family Nevskiaceae; genus Stagnimonas. The sequence continues at coordinate 7,823 of CAZHTI010000013.1, forward strand.
TGGCTTCGACCCGCAGACCGACGATCGCGCGCGCATTCAGGAGGAGCTTTCCACACCGAAAGGCCAGCGCCTGTGGTTTGTGGGTGATGCCTTCCGTATCGGCATGTCGATCGATGAAGTGCATCGCTATTCAAAGATCGACCCTTGGTTCTTGGATCAAATCGAAGAGTTGATTGCGACCGAAAAGCGCATCGCCGCGATGAGCTTGGAGTCCATTGATGCCGCAACGCTCCGCGCTGCCAAGCGCATGGGTTTCGCGGATCGTCGCCTCGCCAAACTGCTGCGAGTCAAAGAGTTGGAGCTGCGCGCCAAGCGCCATGGCTTAGGCATACGGCCGGTGTACAAGCGCGTCGACACCTGTGCGGCTGAGTTCCCGACCGACACCGCTTACCTCTACTCCAGCTACGACGAAGAGTGCGAAGCTAAACCCACCAATGCCAATAAAATCATGGTATTGGGTGGTGGCCCTAACCGCATCGGGCAGGGCATTGAGTTCGACTACTGCTGCGTGCACGCCAGCCTGGCGCTGCGCGAGGATGGCTTTGAAACCATCATGGTCAACTGCAATCCAGAGACCGTTTCTACCGACTACGACACCAGCAACCGGCTCTACTTTGAACCGCTGACCTTCGAAGACGTGATGGAAATCATCGAGCTCGAACGGCCCAAGGGCGTCATCGTGCAGTTCGGCGGGCAAACCCCGCTCAAGCTCGCGCGCGCACTCGAAGCCGCTGGCGCACCCATCATCGGTACCACGCCGGACTCCATCGACCTCGCCGAAGACCGTGAGCGCTTCCAGAAGCTGGTCGAGGACTTAGGCCTGTTGCAGCCGCCCAATGGCACGGCGACCTCACTGGAGACCGCACTGGCAGTGGCTGCCCGCGTCGGTTACCCGAGCGTGGTGCGCCCCAGCTACGTGCTCGGTGGCCGCGCGATGGAAATCGTCCATGACGACGCCGACCTCACCCGCTATATCCGCGAAGCCGTACAGGTGAGCAATGACTCCCCGGTGCTGATCGACCGCTTCCTCGATGACGCGATCGAGGTGGACGTCGACGCCTTGGCCGATGAAGAGGACGTGATCATCGGCGGCATCATGGAGCACATCGAGCAAGCCGGCGTGCACTCGGGCGACTCCGCCTGCTCACTGCCGGCTTACTCGCTGCCGCAGTCGGTGCTGGATGAAATCCGCGTGCAGACGGCCAAGCTGGCGCGTGCACTCAAAGTGCGTGGCCTGATGAATATCCAGTTCGCCGTCCAGCAGGGCCGGGTGTTTTTGCTGGAGGTCAACCCGCGTGCATCGCGCACCAGCCCCTTCGTCAGCAAGGCCACTGGCCGCCCATTGGCGAAGATTGCAGCGCGCGTGATGGCAGGGCAGAGCTTGAAGTCGCAGGGCGTGACCAGCGAAATCGTGCCGCAGCACTACTCGGTGAAGGAGTCGGTGTTCCCCTTCAACAAGTTCCCCGGCGTCGATCCTTTGCTCGGGCCAGAGATGAAGAGCACGGGTGAGGTGATGGGCACGGGTGCGGTGTTCGGCGAGGCCTTCAATAAGGCTTTGCTGGGTGCCGGCATGGGTGTGCCATCCAGTGGCACGGCGTTCATTAGCGTCCGTGATCAGGACAAGCCGAAGGCGATCGAGTTGGCGCGCACGCTCGCCGCCCGTGGCTTTAAGCTGGTGGCGACCAGCGGCACAGCCTCAGCCATCAGCAAGGCAGGTGTGCCCTGTGAGGCGGTCAATAAGGTCAAGGAAGGCCGTCCGCATATCGTCGATACCATCAAGAATGGCGATATTCACTTCGTCTGCAACACCACGGACGGCAAGCAAAGCATTAGCGAATCCACCAGCATTCGCGCGGCTGCAATGGCCCAGCGGCTCTGCTACTTCACCACCATTGCCGGGGCACTGGCTGCTGCCGCCGCGATGGAGCACCTCGACAATCAGCAGGTCAACCGCCTGCAAGACCTACATCAAAGCTAAGTTTTAGGACGCTATCAGTAATGAACACCGTACCCATGACCCAGCGCGGCGCTGATCAACTCCGCGAGGAATTGCGCTACCGCAAAAGCGATCTGCGGCCAAAGATCATCGCGGCGGTGGATGAAGCGCGCTCACACGGCGATTTGAAAGAGAACGCGGAATACGCTGCTGCCCGCGAGCAGCACGGCTTCAACGAAGGCCGCATCGGCGAGATCGAAGCCAAACTCAACAATGCAGCCATCATTGATGTCAGTAAGTTGCCGCGTAATGGCAAAGTGGTCTTTGGCGTGACCGTGGACTTAGCCGACATCGATACCGACGAAAAGCTGCGTTATCAATTAGTGGGTGAGGACGAGGCGGACATCAAGCAAGGCCGCATCTCCATTAATTCGCCGATCGCCCGCGCGCTGATCGGCAAGTTGGAGGGTGACGTCGCTGGCGTGAACACGCCCAAGGGCATGCGCGAGTTGGAAATCATGGCGGTGAATTACTTGTGAAAAGCCGGATGACGTGGGACCTGGGGCGCGGGACGCAAAAGCGTCTACTGCCCTTCTCATCTCACGTCCTGCGTCCTGCGTCCCACGGTTTGGCCCGATGAGCCAAAAATTGCGCCCATCCTCAGCGCGCTGGCTGAGCGAGCACAGGAATGACCACTATGTGCAGGAGGCAAAGCGGCTGGGTTATCGCTGCCGCGCCGTGTTCAAACTGCAAGAGCTTAACGAGCGCGACCGATTGCTCAAGCCGGGAATGGTGGTGGTGGATCTGGGTGCCGCACCCGGCGGCTGGAGCGAATTTGCCCGGCCTTTTTTGGGTGCCAAGGGGCGGCTCATAGCCTCCGATATCTTGGCGATGGACGCGATCGCAGAGGTGGACTTCCTCCAAGGCGACTTCCGTGAAGAGTCGGTTCTGCAAGCCGTAGAAGCGCTGGTGGGTGAGAAGGCGGTTGACCTTGTTTTATCCGACATGGCCCCCAACATCAGCGGCATTGACTCAGCAGACCAAGCCGCCAGCCTGTATTTGTGTGAACTGGCACTGGAATTTGCCGTCAAACACCTCAAGCAGGGCGGTAACTTCGTCGTAAAAGTGTTTCAAGGTGAAGGGTTTGAGGTCTATGTGAAGCAAGTGCGTGCGGTTTTTGCTTCGGTTTCGATCAGGAAGCCCAAGGCCAGCAGGCCGCGCTCCAGCGAGGTGTACTTGGTGGCAAAGGGCTTCAAGCGGGTGTAAAAGCAACACTGTTGTCCGGTGGTAAGTGCTTCATAGGGTTTCTAGCAGTAGGGCGGTGCTCCATTTCGAGGGTTGGCTTTGAACGATCTCACCAAAAATCTGTTGCTGTGGGTGGTCATCTTGGTGGTGCTGATGACCGTATTCCAAAGTTTTTCTGGCCGTCGTGGCGCAGAACAACCGCTGGCCTATTCCGACTTTTTGGAGCAGGTGAAACAGGGCAACGTCGATAACGTGGTCATTGAAGACCAATACCTGCAAGGCACGCTCAAGAGCGGTGGCAAGTTCACCAGCTTTAGCCCGGAATCGGACAATCGTTCGATGATCGGCGCGCTGCTCGAGAACAACGTCCGCTTTGATGGCCAACCACCCAAGCAAACGCCGATCCTGCTGCAATTGCTCTACTCCAGCTTCCCGATCCTCTTGTTGATTGGCGTCTGGGTGTACTTCATGCGCCAGATGCAAGGCGGCGCTGGCGGGGCAGGGCGCGGTGCGATGAGCTTTGGTAAAAGCCGCGCGCGCATGCTCAATGTCGACCAAATCAAGATCACCTTCAACGACGTTGCTGGCTGCGATGAGGCCAAGCAGGAAGTAGCAGAGCTGGTCGAGTTTCTCAAAGACCCGGGCAAGTTCCAAAAGCTCGGCGGCAAGATCCCGCGCGGCGTGTTGATGGTCGGCAGCCCCGGCACCGGCAAAACCTTGCTGGCGAAGGCGATTGCTGGTGAAGCTGGCGTGCCGTTCTTTAGCATCTCCGGCTCTGATTTCGTCGAGATGTTTGTCGGCGTCGGTGCCAGCCGCGTGCGGGACATGTTCGAGCAAGCCAAGAAGCACGCACCCTGCATCATTTTTATCGACGAAATCGATGCCGTTGGCCGTCACCGCGGTGCCGGCATGGGCGGTGGTCATGACGAACGCGAGCAGACCCTCAACCAGATGTTGGTGGAGATGGACGGCTTTGAAGGCAATGAGGGCGTGATCGTCATCGCTGCCACCAACCGCCCCGACGTGCTCGACCCCGCGCTGTTGCGTCCGGGCCGCTTCGACCGCCAGGTCGTAGTGCCATTGCCCGACGTGCGTGGCCGCGAGCAAATCCTCAAGGTGCACATGCGCAATGTGCCGCTGCATGACAACGTCAAGCCCAATACCGTCGCGCGCGCCACCCCCGGCTTCTCCGGTGCCGATTTGGCGAATCTGGTCAACGAGGCAGCGCTGTTTGCCGCGCGCGGCAACAAGAAGTTGGTGGACCACGACGACTTCGAACGCGCCCGCGACAAAATCTACATGGGTGCCGAGCGCCGCTCCATGGTGATGACCGAGGAAGAGCGTCTGATGACCGCCTACCATGAGTCTGGTCACACCATCGTCGGGCATTTGAGCCCCGGCCATGACCCCATTCACAAGGTCACCATCATCCCGCGTGGCCGCGCTTTGGGCGTCACCTTCTATCTGCCGGAGGGCGACAAACACAGTCGCACCAAGGAGTTCTACGAAAGCCGCATCGCCTCGGCATTTGGTGGTCGTATCGCCGAGGAGCTGATTTACGGGCCAGACAAAATTACCTCCGGTGCGACCAGCGACATCGAGCAAGCGACCCGAATCGCCCGCGACATGGTGACCAAATTTGGGCTTTCCGATTTGATGGGGCCGGTGGCCTATTCGGAGGAAGAGGGGCAGCCGTTCTTGGGCCGTGGCACTTCGACTAACCGCGCGTTCTCCGATGAAACCGCCCATGCCATTGACCTCGAAGTGCGCCGCATCATCGACCGCAACTACAAGCGTGCGCGCGACATGCTGCAAGAGCACATTGAAAAGCTGCACGCTATGGCACGCGCGCTCATGAAGTACGAGACCATTGATGCTGAGCAGGTCAAGTCGATCATGGATGGCAAGGAGCCGCAGCCCCCACATGGCTGGACAGACGACGGCGGCAATCGCCCCAATAGCCCTAAGCCGGATGGCAATGCGCCGGCCGGTGCACCGCCCACCTCCGCGCCGGCTGCGAGTCAAATCTTTAAGGCCTAGTCGATTGCTTGGTGATGAGCGCGGCATGGATGCCCTCCATGTCGCGCTTTTTTGTCACTAGGAATCCCCGAGCATGCGCCCAGAACCACATCCCAGCGGCCTGCCGTCACAATCGTGGCGATTGCCGACGCGCCTGCTCGATCTGACGCAGCCCGTGGTTATGGGCATCCTCAATGTCACGCCGGATTCCTTTTCCGATGGCGGCCGCTTCCAAGCGCTAGATCAAGCCCTGCGGCACGCCGAGCAAATGCTCGACGATGGCGCAAGCATTCTGGATGTGGGCGGCGAATCGAGTCGTCCGGGTGCAGCGGAAGTGGCCGAGCAGGAGGAGCTTGATCGAGTTCTGCCGGTGATTGAGGGTCTTCGTCAGCGGCTCGCCTGCGTGATCTCGGTGGATACCACGAAGCCAGCGGTAATGACCGCAGCGGTCGCGGCTGGCGCAGAAATCATAAATGATATCAACGCCTTGGAAGCCGAAGGCGCACTGGCTGCGGCGGCTGCGAGCAAGGCCGCGCTGTGTCTTATGCACCGGCAAGGCAACTCCAAGACCATGCAACTCGCCCCGACTTATCAAGACGTCGTGGCCGAGGTGCGGGATTATTTAGGCGCTCGGTTGCAGCAATGCCGCTTGGCCGGTATCGCGGCTGAGCGGATCGCACTGGACCCGGGCATCGGTTTTGGCAAGAGCCTTGAGCACAACTTGCAGGTGCTCGCCGCACTCGACAGCTTCCACGAGTTTGGGGTGCCTCTGCTGTTAGGTGTTTCGCGCAAGTCGATGTTCCAGCAATTACTTGGCCTGCCGGTTGCGGATCGCATGATCCCGAGCGTTGCCTGCGCCGTTTTGGCAGCAGCGCAGGGCGTGCAAATCATTCGCTGCCATGACGTCGCACCCACCGTGCTCGCCCTAAAAACCGCCGCCGCCATCCTTGAGCGGCGCAAATTACAATGCTGAATTGATTCAGCGACATCGCTACCTACAACTATGAGCAGAAAGTATTTCGGCACCGACGGCATTCGTGGACGCGTGGGCGAGGCCCCCATGACGCCGGACTTTGCGTTAAAGCTGGGCTGGGCCGCAGGCCGCGTCTTAGGGCAGGGTGCGGGCGCTAGGGTATTGATCGGCAAGGACACCCGTCGCTCCGGCTACATGTTGGAATCCGCCCTTGAGGCGGGCTTTGCCGCCGCAGGGGTAGAGACCGACCTGCTGGGGCCGCTGCCGACGCCGGGGGTGGCCTACCTCACCCGAGCGCTGCGCGCGCGAGCTGGGGTGGTGATTTCCGCCAGCCACAATCCCCACCATGACAACGGGGTGAAGTTCTTCAGTGCTGAGGGCGGCAAGCTGTCTGACGCAACCGAAGCGCAAATCGAGAGCCTGCTCGAGCAACCGATGCAGTTGGTTGCCCCCGAATTACTCGGGAAGGCGCGTCGCATTGATGACGCGCAAGGCCGCTATATCGAATTCTGCAAGTCGAGCTTCCCCATTCAATCGAGCTTGGCTGGCTTGAAGATCGTGGTCGATTGCGCGAATGGTGCAGCGTATAAAACCGCGCCTGCTGTGTTTGCGGAACTGGGTGCCGAAGTCATCGCGATCGGGAACCAGCCAGACGGTTTCAACATCAATCGCGACTGCGGCTCCACCCATCTGGCAGCGTTGCAGGCGCAGGTCAAAGCGCAGTCGGCGGATATCGGCGTAGCGCTCGATGGCGATGCCGACCGCTGCTTGCTGGTGACCCACGAAGGCAAGGCCGTGGACGGCGACGAGATCCTCTTTTTGATCGCCCAACAGCGCCTGCAATCGGGCGAACTGCGCGGCCCTGTGGTGGGCACCTTGATGAGCAATTTGGGGCTAGAGCAGGCTATTCGCGGCATGGGCTTGGCCTTCATGCGCGCCAAGGTGGGCGATCGCTACGTCATGGAGTTGCTGCGCGCCCACGGCGGTAGCTTGGGCGGGGAGACCTCTGGCCATACCTTGTGCTTGGATCGCACCAGCACAGGTGACGGCACGGTCACTGCCTTGCAGGTCTTGGCCTGCATGGTCGGTAGTGGCAAGCGCCTCGCCGACTTGGTCGGTGGTATGCAGAAGTTCCCGCAAGAGCTCATCAACGTCAAAATCAAGGGTGCGGCTAAACCTCTCTTGGACGACCCGCAAGTGGGCGCTGAGGTTTCTGCTGTGGAGTCTGAGTTGGGCACGCGCGGGCGTGTGCTGCTGCGGGCATCGGGCACCGAGCCCTTGATCCGCGTCATGGTTGAAGCCGACGAGCCCGTCTGGACGCGACAATTGGCTGAGCGCATTGCTGATCGCGTGCGGTCTGCTTCTGCGGCAGGCGCGTAAATCACCCCAAATCACTACTTAACCAAGGACGTCCCTAATGGCCAGAAAAAAGCTCGTCGCAGGCAACTGGAAGATGCATGGCAGCCAGCAGTTCACCACCGATTTAATTGCCGCGATCAAGAACGGCAGCAAAGAGTTCTCAGAGGTCGATCTGCTCATCTGCCCGCCGTATCCGTACCTCGGCTTAGCCGCCCAAGCATGCGCGGGATCAACGATTGCCGTGGGCGCGCAGAACGTTTCTGAGCAGGGTGCCCAAGGTGCGTTTACCGGTGAGGTTTTAGCGGCAATGCTGCTGGATGTTGGCTGCCAATTTGTCTTGGTCGGTCACTCTGAGCGCCGCGCCATTTATGGTGAAACGGATGCCATCGTTGCCGCCAAAACCCTTGCGGCACTAGCGCAGGGGTTAACGCCCGTACTGTGCGTGGGAGAAACCCTGCAACAACGCGAAGCGGCACAGACGGAGGAGGTCATCGCCCGCCAGTTGGACGCCGTGGCCGATGCACTCAGTCTTGAGGCGCTGGCAAAAACCGTGATCGCCTACGAGCCAGTTTGGGCAATCGGTACTGGTAAAACCGCCTCGCCGGAGCAAGCTCAAGCCGTGCACGCGTTCATCCGTGCGCGGCTCGGGCTGCGGGATGCTAAACTCGCCGACTCGATGCGGATTCTTTATGGCGGCAGTGTCAAGCCAGATAACGCCAAAGCCATCTTCGCCCAAGCGGATGTGGACGGCGGACTGATTGGCGGTGCTGCCTTGAAGGCATCGGATTTCATCTCCATCTGCGCCGCAGCCCAAGGCTCGTGAGCGCGTCACAAGGGTAGCCCGCGATGTACACGTTTTTGGTAGTGGTTCAAGTTCTGGTCGCCGTCGGTCTGATTGCCCTCGTGATGGTGCAACACGGCAAGGGTGCGGATGCCGGTGCGGCGTTTGGCTCCGGTGCTTCCGGCACGGTGTTCGGCGCGCGCGGCTCTGCGAACTTCCTCACCCGTGCAACGGCGTGGCTGGCGACGATCTTCTTCGGCGTCAGCTTAGCGCTTGCCTACTTGGTGAATGCCAAGTCTGCCGGTACCAGTGTGACGGACGCGATTACCGAAGCCCCTGCGTCGGCTGCCAAGCCTGCTCAACCTGCGCAGGCTGCACCGGTGCCTGAGGCGCCGGTTGCTGCACCCGCCGCCCCCAACGCACAACCGGCGGAATCCGCCACGCCGAAGCTGCCTGAGTAGTCTTAGATTTCAACATCGTTTTTGTGGATTGGGCACTAGCTAATCCGAAAGTTTCACTTATAATCGTTGACCCACGCCGACGTGGTGGAATTGGTAGACACACTACCTTGAGGTGGTAGCGGCGAAAGCTGTGCGAGTTCGAGTCTCGCCGTCGGTACCAGTTTTAAACGAGAAAGTCTGCGTGTTTGGTAAGTGACTTTCTCGCGAAACTGGTTTTTTGTGGGAATGTGGTAGGTGATCTGGTCGCGAGTGAGTCAGCCTCCCAGATCGTCTCGAATCTAAACAATCTTTCTGGCAACGGCTTTTTCCTGCGCGCAGTGCCCCTAGCACCGCCGGGCAGCAGCCATGCAGTCAGATTTGCTTGGCGGCGCAACACGCGTTTACGTAGCTAATCTCGGCCAAGCTGCTGCGGATTTGATCGGCGCCACTGGCTGGCCCAGCAACAACGAATAGCTCCCCCAAAGTCCTTCCAAACACCGCTATCCGGTTTGCGGCGCGGCCGCCTGCTGTGTGCGCTAGCAGACCGACGCAGTGGCCCCAAGTTGAACAGGCTGGCTCCAAACCGGAGCGGCCCATGTCATCACCTATTTCGCCTGATCTCATCGACAAAATGCACGCGTGGTGGCGCGCTGCTAATTACTTGTCGGTCGGGCAGATCTACCTGCAAGCCAACGCGCTGCTGCGTGAGCCACTGACGCTTGCGCACATCAAGCCGAGACTGCTCGGGCACTGGGGCACGACACCGGGCTTGAACCTGATTTATGTGCACCTAAACCGCGTCATCAAGCAGCAGCAACTGGACATGATGCTGGTAGTTGGGCCTGGTCACGGTGGACCTGGGATTGTCGCCAATACCTATTTGGAAGGCAGTTACAGCGAGCACTACCCGGCCATCGAGCAGAACGCGAGCGGACTTTTACGCCTGATGCGCCAGTTCAGCTGGCCGGGCGGCATCCCAAGCCATGTCTCACCGGAATGCCCTGGCTCCATTCACGAGGGGGGTGAGCTGGGCTATTCACTGGCGCATGCCTTTGGTGCTGCATTCGACAACCCTGACCTCATCGTCGCCTGTGTGGTCGGTGACGGCGAGGCGGAGACCGGCGCGTTGGCTGCGAGTTGGCACAGCAACAAGTTCTTAAACCCCGCGCGCGATGGCGCAGTGCTGCCCATCCTCCATCTCAATGGCTACAAGATCGCCAACCCTAGTGTGCTGGCGCGCATCCCGGTGGATGAGCTACGCGCGCTGATGCACGGCTATGGCTACGAGCCTTATTTTGTCGAGGGCGACGAGCCGATGTTGGTGCATCGGCGGCTTGCGGACACCCTAGATGTGATCATCAAGCAGATCCGCGCGATGCAAGCAAAAGCGCGTGCGCTGCCGATTGGGGAAGTACCCACCCGCCCACGCTGGCCGATGCTGGTGTTGCGCACGCCCAAGGGTTGGACGGGGCCGAAGAGCGTCGACGGCAAGCCGGTTGAAGGCACTTGGCGCAGTCACCAAGTGCCGATTGCCGATCTCCGAAACCCAGAGCATCTGCAGCAGCTTGCTACTTGGTTGCAGAGCTATCAGCCACACGAGTTGTTCGACATGCAGGGCCGCTTGCGCGAAGACCTAGCCACCATCGCGCCCTTTGGGCAACAACGCATGAGTAGTAGCCCGCATGCCAATGGGGGCAGGCTACTGACCCCACTCGGACTGCCGGATTTTCACGACTACCAAGTCCCAGTCACGGCCCCCGGCAGCGTAAAGGCCGAGGCTACGCGCGTGCTCGGCGGCTGGCTGCGCGACGTCATGCGTCTGAATCTCGGCAGCAAGAATTTTCGTCTGTTCGGGCCGGATGAAACCGCGAGCAATCGGCTTGACGCGGTGTACCAAGTGTCCGGTAAGGAGTGGATGGCCGCGACGGTCGCCCACGACACCGACCTCAGCGCAAGAGGCCGCGTCATGGAGGTGCTGAGTGAGCACCTCTGCCAAGGCTGGCTGGAGGGATATCTGCTGACTGGTCGGCACGGGCTATTCTCGTGCTACGAGGCGTTCATCCATATCGTTGATTCGATGGTGAACCAGCATGCCAAGTGGCTGAAGGTGAGTAAGCAAATCCCTTGGCGCGCGCCGATTGCCTCGCTTAACTATCTGCTCACCTCGCACGTTTGGCAGCAGGATCACAACGGCTTCTCGCATCAAGACCCGGGCTTCATGGATCACCTCGCGAACAAGAAGGCCGACATCGTTCGCATCTACCTGCCGCCCGATGCCAATACGCTGCTGTCGGTGATGGATCACTGCCTCAGGAGCCGCAACCTCATCAACGTCGTGGTCGCGGGCAAGGCACTCGCGTGGCAGTGGCTCGACATGGAGGCTGCCGTGCGCCATTGCACCGCCGGTGCCAGCGTTTGGGATTGGGCCAGTGACGACGGTGAGCCCGATGTGGTGATGGCCTGTGCCGGCGATGTACCCACACTAGAAACACTGGCCGCCGTCATGCTGCTGCGCGCCCGAGCGCCAGACATCCGAATCCGTGTTGTCAATGTGGTTGACCTCATGGTTCTGCAACCGGTCAGCGAGCACCCACATGGCCTGAGCGATCTCGCCTTTGAGGCACTGTTCACCCGAGACAAGCCGGTGGTGTTCGCCTTCCACGGTTACCCCTCACTGATCCACAAATTGGCCTACCGACGGCGCAATCACTCTAGCTTCCATGTGCGTGGCTACAAGGAGGAGGGCACAACCACCACGGTGTTCGATATGGTCGTGCTCAACGATTTGGATCGCTATCGCCTCTGCCTCGACGCCCTCGTGCGCATTCCGCGCCTAGGGGAATTGGTGGCGCACGAGACAGCGCAGTACTGGGCGACGATTCAGCGTCATAAGCGCTATATCGCAGAGCATGGCGATGACTTGCCGGAGATCAGGGATTGGCAGTGGGTACGCTGAACACACCGCCTACCCACATAGAACGGTCATTCCGGCAAAAGCAGGAATTCAGTCGCCGATTCGGAGCGCAGCTGCGTCACACGGGATTCCCGCTTGCGCGGGAATGACGGAATTCTTTTGTCCAGCATCATTCTCACCCTCAACAGCGGCTCATCTTCATTGAAGTTCGGGCTGCATCGTGTGGATGGATTGGGTGTGGAGACGCTTCTGACGGATGCCATGAGCGCAAGCGATGAGCACAGCGCCATCCAGCAGATACTCCAGCGACTCAGCAGCGCAGCACTGCCAAGCCCACACGCCATCGGCCATCGCATCGTTCACGGCGGGCCTGCCTTGCGTCAGCATTGCCTCATCGACGCGCGCGTGATGCAGCAACTCGAAGCCGCCACGCCCTTCGCTCCGCTGCACATCCCGGCTTCGCTGTCGCTCATCCGCAGCGCGCAAAAGGCGTTTCCGGCCTTAGCTCAGGCGGCCTGTTTCGACACCACGTTTCACCTCACCCTGCCTGATGTCGCGCGCCTGTTGCCGGTTGATCGCAGGCTGCAAGCAGAGGGCATCCAGCGGTATGGATTTCATGGGCTCTCGTGCGAATCCATCGTCGAGCAGTTGGGCGCGAATCTGCCACCGCGCATGGTCATCGCGCATCTCGGCAGTGGGGCGAGCGTGACGGCCTTGCGGCAGGGCCAGTCCATCGACACCAGCATGGGCCTGACGCCCAGCGGCGGGGTGATGATGGGCACCCGCAGTGGCGATCTCGACCCCGGCCTGCTGACGTACCTGCTGCGCCAGCAGCGGTTCGATGCCGCCGGGCTAGAACACCTGATTGACCATCGCTCCGGCCTGCTCGGAGTCTCTGGCATCGCCAGCGACATGCGGGTATTGCACCGGCTTGCGCCACGCTGTCCGGACGCGCGCATAGCGATCGCGATGTTTTGCATGTCGGTCAAGAAGCAGATCGCTGGCATGACCGCCGTGCTGGGCGGCCTGGATTTGCTGGTGTTTACCGGCGGCATCGGTGAACACGATGCTTGGGTGCGCGACAGCATCTGCGAGGGCCTGGCCTGGCTGGGCGCAGCGGTGCGCGTGCTGCCCTCGCAGGAGGAGCCTGCCATCGCGCGTCATACCGCCATGCTGTGCCAGCCGATCAGCACCCCCCTTGCGCGATCTCAGCCCAACGGCGCGGCTTGCGGCCCAGCCGATGATTGACCAACCTCGCTAGCGACCAGCACGGAGAGGTAAGCCCCGCCCGTGAGCAAGCACCCGCAGCAGGGCAAAGGCGAGCGCTATCCGGGGCCAAGGGCATGGTCGGTAGTCCAGCGCACACTTCGCGCATTTCAGCGACTCTATGTTCGATACCGAACATACAAACCCGCATCGCGCGCTTAAGTTGGCTTTTCGAACATCACCCCTCCTGACGCCGCATCCTGAGAGACCACCGTGGCTGCGTGTGACCCCAAAACCAACCGGCTGCTGGCCGCACTTCCCCCTGCCGAATGGCAGCGGTGGCAGCCTGATCTCGAAGTAGTGGAGCTGCCGCTGGGACAAGTGCTGTATGAATCCGGCAGCACGCTGAGCCATGTGTACTTTCCCACCACCGCAATTGTCTCGCTGCTCTATGTGATGGAGAACGGCGCGTCAGCGGAGATCGCCGTGGTGGGCAACGAGGGGCTGGTCGGCATCGCCCTGTTCATGGGCGGTGAAAGCACCCCCAGCCGCGCGGTGGTGCAGAGCGCGGGCCGTGGCTATCGACTGCGAGCCGCTGTGATGAAAGAGGAGTTCAACAAGTCCAGCCCGGTGCTGCATCTTTTGCTGCGTTACACGCAGGCACTCATCACCCAGATGGCCCAGACCGCCGTCTGCAACCGCCACCATTCGCTCGATCAACAACTCTGCCGCTGGCTGCTGCTGAGCCTTGATCGGCTCGAAGGCAGCGAGCTGGTGATGACGCAGGAACTGATCGCCAACATGCTCGGCGTGCGCCGCGAAGGCGTGACCGAGGCGGCCTTGAAACTGCAAGCAAGCGGCGTGATTCGCTATGCGCGCGGACGCATCAGCGTGCTCGACCGGCCCGCACTGGAGCGGCGCAGCTGCGAGTGCTACGCCGTGGTGAAGACCGAATACGACAGGTTATTGCCGAACACGCTCGCGGTCTGAGATTTTTTATCTTTTTGAGTCTGTGCGCTGCCAGACGGTGGCCCGCTGGTAATGCTGTAGACGTAGTGCAGCGATCGAATAATTGGTGACTTCACGCAGGCTTCAGCTGCTCGCCCCCGTCCTTCAGTGAACCCGGAGCGTGCATGTCGGCCCCCCAGAACCAGTTGATTGCCCGCTTGCCTGCCAAGGATCGCAGGCACCTGCTGGCTCTGTGCGAGCCGGTGGATTTGCAACTCGCCGAAGTCTTGTGCGCGCCCGGCGAGCCGACGAGGTTTGTGTACTTCCCCACCGAAAGTTTTATCTCGCTGGTGACGCTGGTCGACGGGCACCCAGGTGTTGAGGTCGGCATGATTGGCAGCGAGGGTTTGCTCGGTGCTCAGGTTGCACTCGGCATTGCTACCAACCCCTTGCAGGCGCTCGTGCAGGGGCCAGGGTCGGCTTGGCGCGTTGCGCGCGCAGCCTTCGTCGCGGAGCTAGCCCGCAGCGGCAGTTTGCAGCGTGTGCTCAATCGATATTTATATGTGCTGATGACCCAGCTCACTACCTCGGCGGCCTGTGTGCGCTACCACCAAGTGGGTCCACGCTTGGCGCGTTGGCTGTTGATGAGCCAAGACCGAGCGCATGCGGATCACTTCCAGATGACGCAGGAGTTTCTCGCCACCATGCTCGGGGTGCGCCGCGTCGGCGTCACGCTTGCCGCCGGCAAAATGCAGCGTCAAGGCCTCATCCACTATCGGCGCGGCGTACTTACCGTACTCGACCGCGAAGGGCTGAGCGCCGCCGCCTGCAGTTGCTATGACACCGACCGGCAGACGTATCGCAGCGTTCTGCCTTGACTTCTCGGCGCGTCGGCGCAGCGAATCAGTGTCTCTAATCCCGAGCCGTCATCGGGACGAACGCTAATGCCGATGCTCGCCGTGGTGGCGGGCTGTCCTGCGCTGCACGCGATCAAGCCGTGGCGCGCGACGCGCCGCAATCAGGTAGCCAGAACAAAGTACGAACGATCAACGCCAGTCAGCGCCCCAATGCGCTGGATGGAGCGATCCGGTGGCGGGCAAATCTTCAAGTGCTTGGATTCCGCGGCGTAATGGCCTTGCTGCACAAATATCGTGGTGAGCTTTTTGCCCATGGACTGCTTCATCGCCGCGAGCAAAAGCGGCTTGTCGTCGATCATCAGGTAATGCTGGGCGGGGTATCGATGCTGTAGCGCGTCAAGCGCATGCTGCTTGTGCCGAGGAATCATGATGCGCCCTGCTACGGCATCCCAGATGCCGCTGCGCTTGAGCTTGCGGGGTTGGAACACGCGGTCGCCGTCGGTGAGGACGACGGTCTGACCGTAGGCTCCTAGGTGGGCAACGGCTTCAAGGGCCTTTGGGTACAGGCGCTGCGAGAAGGGGTACTCCAGCAGGAACTCTGCCAGAGTGAGCAGCAGAGGGTCTTCCTCGCGCCCCTCACGAAACGCCTGCACAGTGCCTAGGTGATCCGCGTAGCCAAGTGCGGCAATCCGCTCCCCGTGTAGCTGCCAAAAGGTCTCGCAGCCGGTACTCCCGAAGTCCCGCGCGAGGCGCCTGCAGAGGTCTAGCTTGAAGCGGTCGCTATCGAGCAAGGTGTTGTCGACGTCGAACAAAACCACGAGGTCTTGCGGCTTTGTCACGGCGCGCCCCGAAGAGCCTCCAAGCGCCGCGCGGGGAGGTGCAGCTCGACGACGTGCTCACGGCCATCGTCTTGCAGAGCAAGGCTGCCGTCGGTTTGCTCGACACCATCCAGCAGCAGGCGACGCTCAGAACCCTCGCCAAACTGGCTGATGGTGATGCAGTAACGAGCGCTGCCGAAGCGGTAGCCTACTGCGCACTGCGGCCAGTCGACTGGGAGGCAGGGCGAGAGCGTCAGCCGCGCTCCGTGGCGCTGCAGGCCGATCAGGGATTCGATCATCAAGCGGTACATCCAGCCGGCAGCGCCGGTGTACCAAGTCCAGCCACCGCGACCCCTGTGCGGTGCTTGTGCGTAGACGTCCGCCGCGAGCACGTAGGGCTCCGCTTGGTAGCGGGCGATGGCTTCGGCGTCGCGGGTGTGGCGGATGGGGTTGATGAGCCGGGTGAGTTCCCAAGCGCGCGAATCCCCCAACTTGGCGAATGCCATCGCCGCCCATACCGCAGCATGGGTGTATTGCCCGCCGTTTTCGCGCACGCCCGGCACGTAGCCTTTGATGTAGCCGGGGTTGAGTGCGGACTTGTCGAACGGTGGATCTAGCAACTGCACCAGCGCTGCGTCGCGCTTGACCAGTAGCTGGTGCAGGGAGTCCATCGCTTGCGTCGCGCGCTCGGGCGCTCCCGCGCCGCTGAGTACCGCCCAGCTTTGTGGCAGTGAGTCGATCCGGCATTCGTCGTTGCTGGTCGAGCCCAGCGGCGTACCATCATCGAACCAAGCACGCCGGTACCACGCGCCATCCCAAGCGTGGAGATCAATCTGTGTGCTCAACGCGGCCGCCTTGCTGATACACAGCGCGGCAAACGCGGGGTCCTTGTAAGCGGTGGCAACCGGCGCAAATTGAAGCAGCACCTGGTGCAGAAACTGGCCAAGCCACACGCTCTCGCCGCGACCTTGGACACCCACTAAATTAAGGCCATCGCTCCAGTCGCCGGAGCCAATCAGTGGCAAACCATGAGCGCCGAAGCGCAAGCCATGCTCGATGGCGCGCACACAGTGTTGGTAGAGGCTGCTTGGTTGCTCAGAGCGACCGGGGAGGTCGTAGTAACTCTCCTCGCCCTCCGCCAGCACCCTGCCTTTGAGAAAGTGCACGGGTTCGTCGAGCACGCGGTGATCAGCTGTTACGTCCAGATAGCGGCACACCGCGAGCGGCAGCCAGAGGTAATCATCAGAGCAGCGGGTGCGCACGCCACGGCCCTGCGGCGGATGCCACCAATGCTGCACATCGCCTTCTGGGAACTGGTGCTCGGCGGCGCGCAGCAGGTGCTCGCGCACGAGCTTTGGCTCTGCATGGACGAGCGCCATCACATCCTGTAGTTGGTCGCGAAAGCCGAAGGCACCACCCGACTGGTAGAAGCCGCTGCGCGCCCAAAGGCGGCAGGCGAGAGTCTGGTAGAGCAGCCAGCCGTTGGCGAGCAGGTCAAATGCAGGGTCTGGGGATTGCACCTGCACGGTACCCAAGGTGTTCGCCCAGTAATCACGCACCTTGGTGAGGGCTTCTCGGGCCGCACCCTGTTTTCGGAACCGTTGCACCAGCGCGCAGGCCTCTTTTAGGTCGCGCCCGACGCCCATCCTGAAGATGATCTCGCGCTCAGCGCCATCGGCAAGGTCGAAGGGAATCTGGATTGCGCCGCAGGGATCGAGCCCCGCACCGAGCCGCCCAGAGAGCCGTGCGCTGCGCATCGCATCCGGAGCGCCTAGGCTGCCGTTGCGCCCGAGGAATTCAGCGCGGTCGCCGGTGAGGCTGCGCGAGAGGTCATCGTTGTCGAGAAAGGCGACCCGGCCCCAAAACTCCGAGTTGTAGGCGTTGCGTGCGAGCAGCGCACCGGTCTTGGCGTCGAGCTCGGTGACGATGTGCATCGCCGTTTTTGGTTGCAGCTCCCCCAAAACCCATTCGACGTAGGCCGTCGCACTTAGACGGCGCGCGCGGCCTGACTGGTTGCGGATACGCAACACGGAGAACTTCACCGACTCTTGCAAATCGACGTAGATGGTTAGCTCGCTACTTATCCCGCTAGCCGTGTGCTCGAAGACGCTGTAGCCGAAGCCGTGGCGGGTGAGATAGGGCGTGGGCCCTGATGCCGGCAGCGGCGTCGGCGACCAGAAATGTCCGCTCTCCTCATCGCGCAGAAAGAGTGCCTCGCCACCGGTGCTGCCGACCAGATCGTCGCTCCACGGCGTGAGCCGAAACTCATGCGCGTTCTCGCCCCAGCTATAGGCGTGACCGCTCTCGGTGACCACGGTGCCAAAGTGGGGATTGGCGATCACGTTCACCCACGGCGCAGGGGTTTTCTGCGTCCGTGTGGTGCTGATGTGGTACTCGCGGCCATCGCGACTAAAGCCTCCCAAGGGGTTTGCGAGCAGCAATGCTGCGGAGGGCAGCGCGGTGGCGGCGGCCTCTTCGACGCGATGGCTGCGTGTCGGCACGAGCTTGGCCGTGCGGCGGTCAGCAGCGACTCGGCGATTGACTTGGTCAGCGAGGGTGCCGTGGCGGTCGGCGATCACCACACGCGCCACGGTTTGCAGCAGCACTCGGTCCTCGTGCGAAATCTGCTCGGCGCTGCGCACGAAGATGCCGCCCGGCCGGTCGATGCTATTGGCTTCAATCCCGGTGCTGACCAGCGACAGAATCTGATCTTGTAAAACCTGCCGGTAGCCGATGTGGTCTTCGTTCCAGATGACGAGATCAACGGCGAGACCGCGTAGGCGCCAGTAGGCGTGGCACTGGATCATCTGTCGCGCCAGCTCGATGTGCGCGGAGTTGGCGATCTTCAGCAGCACGATCGGCAGGTCGCCAGAAATCGCGTAGGCCCATAGGCCAGATTGTCCGCGCCGGTTTTGGATGAGCACGCTCGCCTCGGCACGCAGAGCCGGGTTGGCGTAGATCACCGCGCCGGCGAGCCGACGGTAGAGCTGGGCCTCGGCTTCGCTGGCGTTGATCTGCCTCAAGCTCACGCCACTGTGCGTCCACGCGAGGTCAAAGACTCGGTCAGCGCGGTGGCGATCCTGATACTTATCGACCAGCGACAAGCAGGATTCGCGGCTATCCGCAGCGCCCCAAAGCCAGTCCAAAGTGACCGACTGTTGCGGCTCCAGTACCACCGTGCAGCGAATGGCGATGCAAGGATCCAGCACCGAGCCGTCGCTGCCACTCAGCGCGGCGCTTTCGCGCAGGGCTTTCGGTAGCTCAAGTGTGTTTCCGCGACCGATGAACCGCATTCGGTCAGTCTCGAAACTGACCCTGCCGATGTCGGTGCCATTGGTGGCAAGCCGGTGGAACAGCCAAGGAGTGGGGTCGCTGGCAGAGCGTTGGCGGCGGGTGCACAGAATGGCGCGGCGGGGTTCGAGCACCTCGGTCTGCACGAACAGATTGCCGAAGGTGGTTTGTGTGGCGTCACTGGCGGCCGACGCCAGCACCACTTCGGCAAAGCTGGTGATTTCTATGCTCCGGCGTGCCAGCGAATGATTGCTCAGCGTGAGTCGACGCAGTTCGATGTCGTCCTCCGGCGAGACGACAATCTCGCAGTAGCTCTCGATGCCGTGATCGCTGCGGCGTATCTCGGCGCGGCCTTCGGAGAACAAGGCCTCGTAGTGGTCGGCCTTGGTCAATGTCGGCTGGTGTCCGACGGACCAAACTGCGCTGCTGCTGGCATCGCGCAGGTACAAGAAGCTGCCCCAGTGGTCGCGCGTCGGGTCTTCACGCCAGCGGGTGACCGAGAGGTCCTTCCAACGGCTGCTGCCGCTGCCCGCGTTGCTGATCATGACGTGGTAGCGGCCATTGCTCAGTAATTGGACCTCGGGGGTGGGCGTATCGGCCGCTAGCGGAATCCGCACCAAGGGCTCAGGGGCGTCGTAAACGGCGCTGTCCGCGGTGTGTTCGTCGCTGAGCAGGTGGCTGCGGTTGGCTTTGGGGATGCGCTCCTGCAAGAGCAAGAGCGTCGCTTGCAGCTGCGGGTCGGCGACGAAGCGGGCTTGCATTGGGCGGCCGAGCAGCAGGTGCCCGAGCGCAAGCAGGCTCATGCCTTGGTGGTGCGCCATGAACGATTGCACGATGACACCGCGGCTTGCGGGATCGTTGGGGGGTTGCCGCGAGGGCGTGTAGTCCACCGCTTCAAAGAGGCCGTAGCGGCCTTCGAGCCCCTCACTCG
This sequence comes from uncultured Salinisphaerales bacterium, assembly GCA_964535755.1. Lineage (GTDB taxonomy): Bacteria > Pseudomonadota > Gammaproteobacteria > Nevskiales > Nevskiaceae > Stagnimonas. Next base: position 27,541 of record CAZHTI010000013.1, read on the forward strand.
CCAGACGCTGTAGATTGGCACAGGCGGCCTCCGGGGCGACCATCAACGCCAAGGCGCACGCGTAGGGCGCGACCACGGAATCCTCTGATAAGCCACGCTGTAGGCCCAAGCCGGGCACCCCGAAAGCGTGGTACTGGTAGTTCAACTGAGCGTCGACAGTGTTGTATCCAGACTCCGATACGCCCCACGGCAAGCCGCGTTGCTGGCCGTAGGCAATTTGCCTCGCCACCGCCGCACGGCAGGTTTGATCGAGCAGGCTGCCTTCATAACTTGGCATCACTAACATCGGCATGAGGTACTCAAACATCGAGCCGCTCCATGACACCAATAAAGGCGCGCTGCCGCTGCCGGTGAGTAGCCGCCCCAGCGCGAACCAGCTTTGCTGCGGTAGTTGCCCGAGGGCGATGCCCACAAAGCAGGCCAGCCGTGCCTCAGACGCCAAGAGATCGTAGTAACTGGTATCCCGACGGAAGGCGTCGACGTTGTAGCCGACGGCCAGCAAGTGGCGCGTTGGGTCATACAGAAACCGAAAGTCCATCGCCGCCATCGCGCTGGCTTGCTGAGCTAGGTCGTGGATGCGGGCAACTCTGGCATGCGCTTCTGCGCTGCCGCTGGCAGCCAGATCCTTCAGGCAGGGGATGCCGTCGGAACCATCGGTTTGCTGCAACTGCATGAGCTCATCGAGCGCATCGTTACTCTGCTTGGCAAAGGCGCGTCGCCACGACGCGGCCTCGCTGTCGTCATCGTCACGCACATCAAACGCCAGCGTTTGCGCCAGTGTGACGATGGCGTCGAGCCTTTGTAGGACGGCCGAAAAGCTTGAGAAGGTGCGCGCGCTCGCCGCTGCCACCTGAGTGCTAGCTTGCTCAATGGCGATGTTCGCTGGCGAAGTCGTTGTTTGCGCAGCGCGTAGTAGTGCGAGGGTATCCGCCAAACCTAAAAATAAACCTGGGCTGACGACGGGTTGCTCTAGTAACGCCAACAGCCCCATGCGCACCGTCAGTAGGTGCCCTGCGAGGTTGCCGCTATCGACCGATGACACATAGCGCGGTGCCAGCGGCAGCAGCGTGAGGGTGTCGTACCAGTTGTAAAAATGGCCCTGATGCCGTTCCAGCAGCGCCATGGTGTCGAAGGTCCCAGCCGTCCGCTGCAACAGTCGAGCCGTAGAGAGATACCCAAAGTCATGGGCGCTGAGGTTGGCGAGCAAGGCCAAGCCGATATTGGTGGGCGAGGTGCGGTGTGCGATTCGCGCATCCGGGTGCTGCTGTAGGTTGTCCGGTGGCAGCCAGTGCTCTGCTGGCGTCACAAAAGTCTCGAAGAACGCCCAAGTCTTGCGCGCCAATCGGCGCAAGAACACAAGCTGCGTGCTGCTTAACTTGGCCTCTTCGCGCAGTAGCGGCTGGCTCAGCCACCATGCCAGTGCGGGGGCTGCCAGCCACAGCATCAATAGCGGTGCTGCGACCAGTAATCCCGGAAGCCGCATTGACAGTGCTGCTGCCGTCAGTACCGCCACCGAGGGTGCAGCCCACATGCGCCGATAGCTCGCCCGCAATGCGTTCACACTGTGGCCGCTGGCCTTGCCATCGGTGCTAGCGGCAGAGGACACGCGCCACTCCAGCAAGCCTCGCTGTGATACAGACATGCGCCAAACCGTGCGGATAATCGCGTCGAGGCTGTAGCTCGCTTCGTAGGGCAGGGTGGCGAGCCGAAAGCCCTGAAGCATCATCGATTGCCACGCGGCGACTGCTACCGCTGTCAGGTGCTGTTGGGCAGACGTTTCCGTACTTTTGCAGCAAAGCCCATGAATCGCGCTGAGTAGCGTCGGAGCCAGTCCTACGGCGAGCACTGCAAACGTCCAAAACCCCGGCGTCGGCAGCGCGCACCAGCCAAGGATTAGCAGCGCCAGTAATGCGGCTGGCGTGACGCTACGGCGTAGGTTGTCGAGCAGCTTCCAGCGCGATAGCGGCGACAAGGGATTGCGCTCCGGCTTGCCATCCGCGCCGGGTACGCGCGGAAGCAACCAGCGCGCGATTTGCCAATCGCCGCGGGTCCAGCGGCGGTGGCGGGTGACGTCGGTCTGATAGCGAGCTGGGTAGTCCTCGAACAAATCCACGTCGCTGATGAGGCCGCTGCGGGCGTAGCACCCTTCGAGCAGGTCGTGACTCAAGATGCGGTTGGCGGGCAAGCGCCCCGCCAAGGCACGCTCGAAGGCGTCGACCTCGTAGATGCCCTTGCCGATGAACGAGCCTTCGCCGAACAAGTCCTGATACACGTCAGAAACCGAGCGCGTGTAGGGGTCAATGCCGGGCTCGGTGCCGCTCAAGTCGGCATAGCGTGAGCGCTGCACCGCGGCGAGGCTGGCCGACATCCGTGGTTGAAGAATGCCGTAGCCACCGACCACACGCCGAGTGGTTTCATCGTAGCGAGGGCGGTTGAGTGGATGCGCCATAGCCCCCACCAGCGCCCGCGCCGTGTCACGCGGCAGGTGCGTATCGGTGTCGAGCGTGATGACGTAGCGCACCGCGATCAGGCCGCGTAGGTCACCGGCGATCACCTCGAACTGCTGATCCCCTTGGCCGCGCAGCAGCGCATTGAGATCCGCGAGCTTTCCGCGCTTGCGCTCATAGCCCATCCAAATAGCATCCGCGTCGTTGTAGCGGCGCGGTCGGTGTAGCAGCAGGAATGGATGGTACGCGTGGGTGCTCGAAGGCTCCCGATACTTGGCGTTGAGCTTGCCAATGCTCTCGATCGCTTGCTGGAGCAGTGCAGCGTCGCCGGGTAGGGATTGTGTCTCTGCGTCGGGCCAATCGGTGAGTAGGGCGAAGTGCAGCTCGGGATCGCGGTTTCCGAGGAAGCGTACTTCGAGCGCATCCAGCAGCTCATCGAGTTGTGTTGCGTCGCTAATCAGCGTCGGTACCACCACGATCGTGCGCGCGCTTGGAGGCAAGCCCTCGCTGTAATCCATGCGTGGCAGGCGTTGTGGGGCGACGAGCAGCGTCACCAGCCAGTTACTGAGTGCGGAAGCGAGTTGCGCCGCCGCGATCAAGCCCAGTGTCGCCACTACCCAAAGCCGCCAGCCTGAAACATCGAGACGCAGCGCCAGCCAGAGCAGACCACCCAGGAGCAGCAGCGTCATCAGTGCGATCGCGCCCAGGTAAATCGCCAGAGGTGATCGCTTGAGCGCACGCTGGAGTTGCTCAGTGACCGGCAATGTCGCGGCCACGGATTGTTCCAATGCGGGCAAGCCGGCGTCGACCAGATAAAAGCCGACATGGGCCTGATGGTGGTCTTCGTGATGGGCTAGCGCCGCAGCAGCGGCGAGGGCGACGGCTGCACCGGCGATGTCGACTTCGCTCGCTGCACTGCACTTCGCTAAGCGCTCCACCACATGGCGATAGAGGTCGCGGGTGGCGAAGTCCATTGCCGGATACACGCCTGCGGGGTCGCGTTTGAGCTCGCGCTCGACACCACTCATGGCCTCGACGAAAACCCGCCAGTCCATCGCGCCGAGAAATCGCAGGCTGCCAATCGAATTGCTGATCGACACTTGATCCGCTGCCAGCTGCTGGTTCTCCGACAACACCAGCTGTTCGATGGTGAGGCTGTGCTCTGCAAGGCGCTGCTCGATCCAGGTCAGCGGCAATGCCAGCGCCGGGCCACGACCCTGTAGCCGACGTGCGAGCTCCGCCACAAAGGGGCTTGCCATCGGCGGCTGGGAGCGCGCCATGTCCGCAATCACCAAAATCAGGCTCTTGGGGTCGCGCTCGGCAACGTCCATCATCCGGTCGGCCCAAGCCAAGGCTTGATTGATATGCACGCGCGCGGAGGCGATGCGCGCCGCCACGCGGCGGAGGTTTTCGATCAAGGCCAAGCGCAGCATGATGGGGATGGCCCACAGCTCGCCGAGTGTCAGGGGCGTGACGGTTTGGTAAGCGGCGACGAAGCGTTGCAGGGCCTCGGCATCGACGCGGCCATCGCCATGCGAAATCGCCTCAAGTGCTAGGTCGTAAACCCGTGGAAGCCCGCCAGACGGCCCTGCCGTGAGGCGCGGCAGCTCACGGTTGTAGTTCTTCGGCAGGTGTTGGCGTGCCACCCGAATCTGTTCTTCAACGAGGTGGAAGTTATCCAGCAACCACTCGCCCGCAGGCGCGATGCGCTGCTTGGCCTTAACCGCCTCAGTCAGCAGACGGCTGCTCGCCAACAGCACCTTTTGATTGTCATCGAGCCGATTCAATAATTGATTGACCTCTCGGCTGCGGCCAACGATGTGGGCAAGGGCGAGTGCCTTGCCGTGCTGCTCCATCTGATCGGCGCTGAATAGCTCCGCGCGCAGTGGCGGCTGATCGTCGATGAGCTTCAGCGCCCAGTGCCGCCGTATCAGGCGTGCGATTGCCCTCGCTTTACGCGGCAGCGTCCTAGCCCAAGTCAGCGGAGCGCTCGCTAGGGTCATGGGCAATACCCTGCGATCAACCACTAAGGTTTCTGTGGGGGGCTCTGCTCTGGCGCTGGATGGGCGGCGAAAAATGCCCCCACCTGCTCATCCGATTCTGCTCGGCTGACCCGCTGGCGCAGTTGCACCAATCCCGCGAGTGCATGTTTGTTGCCCCCCGACGTTGCCAGCTCCGCTGCGGAAATCTGCGGCCAAGTGGTGCTCGCGGCCTCGATCAAAACCTTCCATCGCGCTCTGCCCGCCAGCCCGCTAGCCAAAAGGCTGGCAGTGGTTTGCTTCTTGGTCTTCGGCAACGGTGCGGGGCAGCGGGGCGCGGCGGCATCGGAAATGGGGTTGGTCATGGCGTGGTCCTAATCGACTGCGCATGGCGGTGTGCCATGCATCACCCCTGCGCCTCTAAGGGCATCAAGACCGCTGCGTAGCACGGCAGCGCGGATGCGACGGGCACAGGACGGCCAGTAGTTATACGGTTTGCGGCTAGGTTGCTCTGTCTGCCAGCGCACACAGCGGCCGGACGCATCCGCTGTGCATGCAGCCCAGAGAGTGGCTATGACCAAGGCGACGGCGCTCCTCCCCTTGGCTCTGTGCGCTGACAGACAGAAACCCGCGTCGCATCGCGCCTATAGATACGCCTTGCCTGCAACGCAGGCGCAGCAGGTTGCACGCCATGCCGAGCCCCACTGATTCGACCGTGGACGCCAGCGCAAATACCAGCACCGCGCCTAGTAGGGCAGGGTCTGCGGTGATCCGTGCGGCCACTTTGTGGCACCAATCCTCTAGCGAGCAGGTGCTGGCGCAGCTACAAGTGACCGCCAATGGTTTGAGCAAGGCTGAGGCTGCCGAGCGCCTTGCGCAGAACGGCCCCAACGCGCTTTTGGCAGCGCCACGCGTGCGCGCTTGGCACCTGATTGCTGCGCAGTTTGATAGCGTGATGATCTGGATTTTGCTCGCCGCAGCGGGCCTCGCCAGCGCGCTCGGCGAGTGGGTGGATGCCATCGCCATCGCCGCTATCCTTCTGCTCAATGCGGCCATTGGCTTCTATCAAGAGTGGCGCGCAGCCAAGTCCATCGCCGCCCTGAATGACCTCACCGCGCCGCAAGCCAAGGTGCGGCGCGACGGTCAGGTGATCGCCATCGCCGCGACCGAAGTCGTCGTCGGAGACGTGCTGTTCCTCGAAGCCGGCGACCTCATCGCCGCCGATGCGCGCCTGCTGCAAGCGGCCGCCCTGAGCTGTGTCGAATCTGCCCTCACGGGGGAGTCGGAGGCCGTCGCTAAAAGTCCGAACGCGCTGGCCGTTGTCGATACCCCCTTGGGCGACCGCAGCAACTTGGTGTTCATGGGCACCCACGTCGCCGCAGGCACCGGCACGGCGGTGGTGGTCGCCGCTGCGATGGTCACTGAACTGGGCCGCATCGCAGGGCTGATTGAACTCGCCGCATCAGATCAAGGCACCCCACTACAGCGCAAGCTCGATGCCCTTAGCCGTGTGCTGGTTTGGGCCGCACTGGGCATCGTGGTTGTGTTGTTCGGCCTCGGTGCCTTACGCGGCACCCCTTGGTTGGAGCTCACCCTAACCGCCGTCAGTCTCGCCGTGGCGGCGGTCCCGGAGGGCCTGCCGGCGGTGGTAACGGTGGCACTCTCGCTGGGTGTGATGCGCATGGCGCGCCGCAACGCGCTAGTGCGCAAGCTGGCGGCAGTCGAGACACTGGGCTCCACCAGCGTGATCTGCACAGATAAGACCGGCACACTGACGGTAGGCCAGATGACCGCGCGTGCGTTCCAGGTTGCGGAGCAGACCTATGAGATCACCGGCGAGGGCTATGGCCCTGAGGGCGAGGTGCGCATCGACGGAGCGAAGGCCGACGGCGCACACGCTGCGCCTCTGCGCGAACTCGCCGCCGTGCTGATCGGCTGCAATAACGCGCATTTAGTTCAGGAGGACGGCGCGTGGAAAACCATCGGCGACCCCACCGAAGGTGCCCTGCTGTGTGCGGCTGCCAAAGCGGGTGGCGACCGCGCGCAGTTAGAGCAGGCGATGCCAAAGCTGCAAGTGATCCCGTTCGACAGTGATCGCAAGCGCAGCACGGTGATTCGCAAAATCTCGGATGGCACGAGCAAGGCGTTCACCAATGGCGCACCCGGCCAGGTGCTCTCCGTCTGTACGCATTGGCTCGCGGGCGATGGCATCCGCCCACTCACCGAGGGCGACCGCGCAGCGCTACGCGCGCAGACCTCGGGGATGGCAAAGCAGGCTTTGCGCGTGCTCGCCTCAGCCACGCGCCTGCTACCTACGGCAGCCACGGACTGGACTGCGGAGTCTACGGAGCAGGAGATGGTCTTCATCGGCCTCACCGGCCTCTACGATCCACCGCGCCCGGAAGCGAAGGAGGCGATTAGCAAGTGCCGCGCCGCCGGTATCCGCGTGGTGATGATCACCGGCGATCATCCACACACCGCCGCTGCCATCGCCCAGCAACTCGGCATTGCGTCGGACGCCACCGCCACCACGGGTGTGCAGCTCGACCTGCTCGACGAGGCCGCATTGAAGGCGCAGGTGGGCGACATTGCCGTCTACGCACGCGTCAGTGCCGAGCACAAGCTGCGCATCATCCGCGCACTCAAAGCCAATGACGCGGTGGTCGCCATGACCGGCGACGGTGTCAACGATGCGCCGGCCATCAAGGGTGCGGACATCGGCATTGCGATGGGGCGGGCCGGGACGGAGGTCACCAAGCAGGCGGCGGACATGATCATCACCGACGATCGCTTCGACACCATCGTCGCCGCCGTGGAGGAAGGGCGAGGCATCTACGACAACATCCGCAAGACCCTGCAATACCTGCTGGCTGGCAGCACCGCGGAGCTACTTCTGATGACCACCGCTGTGCTGGTCGGCCTGCCGGTGCCACTGCTGCCCATCCACCTTTTGTGGATCAATCTGGTCACCGACGGCCTGCCCGCACTCTGCCTCGCCACCGACCGCATCGACCCCGACCTGATGCAGCGCCCGCCACGCCACCCTTTGGAGCGCATGGCCGACGGCGGCTTTGTGCGGACAATGCTGATCACCGGCCTTGCGACCGCCAGCTTGAGCTTTGCGGTCTACGCCTACGTCCTGCGTCACGCCGATGTCGAGACCGCGCGCAGCTACGCCTTTACGGTGATGGTGTTCGCAGAAACGCTCCGTGCCTTCGGTGCACGCAGCGCGGCCCGGCCGGTTTGGCGCATGCCGCTGTTTGGTAACCGCAACCTGCTGTTGGTGGTGGCGGCCACCGTGGGCTTACAACTCTGGAGCCTCAACAGCCCACTGCTCGGCGGCTTTCTGCGCATCGCGCCGGTGCCATTCACCGATGGCTTTCTGCTATTGCTGCTCGGCAGCGTGCCACTCATGTTGATGGAAGTAATTAAGTTGATCAGCGCGAAGCCCGCAACCTGAGTGCGTTGGCGATCACCGATACCGAGCTCAAACTCATGGCGAGTGCGGCAAACATTGGTGGTAGCAACCAGCCCGTGAAGGGATACAGCACGCCTGCCGCAAGCGGTATGCCGATGGCGTTGTAGGCGAGCGCGAAGCCTAGGTTCTGGCGCATGTTGGTGATGGTTTGCTGCGAGATCACGCGTGCTTGGGCAATGCCGCGCAAGTCGCCCTTGACGAGCGTGATCTGCGCGCTGTGCATGGCGACGTCGGTGCCGGTGCCCATTGCAATGCCGACATCCGCCTGGGCGATTGCGGGTGCGTCGTTGATGCCGTCGCCCGCCATTGCCACGACACGGCCTTCACCATGGAGCTTCTGCACCAGTGCCAGCTTGTCGGCGGGAGTTACTTCGCCGTGTACCTCGTCAATCCCAAGGCGCGTGGCGACGGATTGTGCGGTGGTCAGGCCATCGCCACTTGCCATGATAATTTTGAGCCCGCTGGCCTTCAGCGTCGCAAGCGCTTCGGCGGTGGTGGCCTTGAGCGGATCAGACACCGCGAGGATGCCGAGCAGCTCGCCGCTGCGTGCAAGAAACATCGCGCTCGCACCCTCCGCGCGTAAGGCTTCGGCCCGCGCCGCGAGTGCAGCGACCGAGACGCCCAGTTGCTCCATGAGTGCGGTGTTGCCGAGCGCAAGCGCTTGGCCATCGACCTGTCCGCTCACCCCTATGCCGCTGCTGGAATCAAACCCGACCAAACTGCCGAGTTCTAAGCGCTTTACCCGTGCCGCCGCGACGATCGCCTTCGCGAGAGGGTGCTCGCTGCCTTGGTCGAGACTGGCCGCGAGCCGTAGCACCTCGTCCTCATTGCCGCGATGCACTGCGATGGCGCGGTCGAAACGGGGCTTGCCCTCAGTGAGCGTGCCAGTCTTGTCGATGATGAGGGTATCCACCTTGCGCAGATTCTCGATCGCAGCGGCATCGCGGAACAGCACGCCCTTGGTGGCCGCCTTGCCGGTGGCGACCATGATCGACATCGGCGTAGCCAAACCCAGTGCACAGGGGCAGGCGATGATCAGCACCGCGACTGCGTTGATCAGGCCATAGCGCCAGCTTGGCTCTGGGCCAAGCAGACCCCAAGTCAGAAAGGTAAGCACGGCAATACTCACGACCGCTAAGACGAAGTAGCCCGAGACCTGATCCGCCAAGCGCTGCATCGGCGCCTTGCTGCGCTGCGCCTGCGCCACCAGTTGCACGATGCCCGCCAGCACCGTGGCAGGCCCGACCTTCTGGACGCGCATCACGAGGGCACCATGGGTGTTGAGCGTAGCGCCGATCAGCGCAGCACCGACACGCTTACTCACCGGCATCGGCTCGCCGGTAAGCATGGACTCATCAACCGAACTCGCGCCTTCAGTCACAACACCGTCCAGTGGTACCCGCTCACCGGGACGAACGCGCAGTAGATCATCCACTTCAATCTGCGCGAGCACGACGTCTTCCTCGCTGCCATCGCGATGGATGCGGCGCGCGGTTCTGGGTGCCAGGCTGAGCAGCGATTGGATCGCCGACGACGTTTGCGCGCGCGCTTTGAGCTCAAGTAGTTGCCCGAAGAGCGTGAGCGAGATAATCACCGCCGCCGCCTCGAAGTACACCGAGACTCGGCCCATCGCTTTGAATGCATCGGGGAAGACGTTGGGCGCAACCGTTGCCACCACGCTGTACCCAAAGGCTGCTGCGGTACCGAGGGCGATCAAGGTCCACATATTTAGGGATCGGTGCGCAATGGATTGCACACCGCGTGCAAAGATCGGCCAGCCCGCCCAAAGCACTACCGGCAGGGTCAGGATCAGTTCAACCCAACTCTGCGTTGCCATTGCCATCCACTGTAGGCGATGGCCGAACATCGAGAGTGTGAATACCACGAGCGTCAACGGCAGCGTCCAGAGTAGTCGGCGCTGGTACTCGGCGTATTCCGGCGCATCGCCGTCATCGAGCGTGGGCACTTCGGGGGTTAGGGTCATTCCGCAACGGGGGCAGTCACCGGGCTGCGTTTGCTGAATCTCCGGATGCATCGGGCAGGTATAGATCGTCCCAGTGCCTTCGGCAGCAACCGGCAGGACAGCGTCTGCGATGGGGCTCACTGCCGACCGCCAACTCGATTGGCCTGCCACTGCCAGCCTGTCAGCGGCGTTTGTCGGCGCTAGCGTTCGCTGCGCTGGGTAGTTTTTTTGACTCGTATTGACTTGCGTTGCCACGGGTGATTTCTCCGGCGCGCCGATGGAGTCATCGCGCAGGCGAACTGTTGCGAAGTGGGGGTGCTGAAGTCGGTGCGCTGGCGTACTGACGCCTTAGGGAGGGGCGCTTTAGCGAAGGCGGGGAAGCTCGGCGGCAATGCCGCTGCCGATTGCGCTACTTGGAGCCCCTGCCCGGACATGCTTTCGGGGTTTGCGCAGTAGCCGCCCACGCGCCCGAAGCGGGCTAAGTTCGTCAGGTGCGCATGGAGAATCGCGCCGCCCGCCAAAAATCTTACGGAACGTCGCGGAAGTCGTTGCTATTGCAACCGGTCCTCCCTATACTCCGCCTCCCCGATGAGACGGTCGCATTAGTCGCTGAGGGGAGCGTAGATGTATCTGGTGCGGGGTGGAGCAGTCTGGCAGCTCGTCGGGCTCATAACCCGAAGGTCGTAGGTTCGAATCCTGCCCCCGCTACCAATTT
>CAZHTI010000014.1:0-4509 GCA_964535755.1 uncultured Salinisphaerales bacterium
TGCTCTCTTTGGCTACTGCGCCACCCGTACTTGGAAGCTGACGTTGCCGCTCGCACCGGAGAGCAAGCTGCCGCCGAGGCTCCACGAAAAATTGCCGGCAGCGTTGTTGGCTGGCTCCGCAGTCACGCTGCAACTGGTGATGGTCGCAGGCAGGGGCAGGGTGCAGCCGGCACTGCCACCGACATACACCGTAAAGGATGGCGTGGTGTCCTTGATCTCGATATTGCTGAGCGGCTCGGGCGAGTCGTTCCGGTAGCTCAGCGTGTAGGTCAACACGGTCCCGGGTGATGCAATGGCTTGGTCCACGGCCTTGGACAGCTTCAGCCCGGATCCAGTCGGAGTGCCGACCAAGGTCGTGTCGGTGCGGGTTTGGGTGCGCACTTCATCGCTGAGCGCCGGAGCACGAAGGTTGGGGTTAGTGCCGCTATAGCTGAAGATTGCTGCCACCCGCACCAAATTATTGGCACCACTAGGCGCATTGGCCGGTACAAACTCGCGCACCAGCAGGCAGAGGGTTTGATCCGGGTTGAGGCTCTGCGGCCCAGCCAAAGCGGTGTCGCTGCCTTGATCGAACTGGCCGTTGCAGTTGGCGTCAGTGAAAAGCGTCTCTGCCCAACCGGGTACCGCTGGAGTTGCGGTCGCGGTGGTACTAAAGACCACTGTGCCTCGGCTGCCGGCCGTGTACTGATGGCCGTGGAAGACCACGCTGCCGGGGGATGCGGTGACTTGGTTGTCGGTGGTGAACGAATTGGCGGGGACTTCTGCGAAATTGACCTCGGAGTAGCCGCTCACGCCAACGCGATAGTTGATTCGTATCCGCTCACCGGGGCTGCGCCTGTATTGGTAGTCGGCACCTGCAACCGTAGTGGTGACGCCATTGGCGAGCACTACCGTGCCGATGCTTGCTCCTGAGCTGAGTAGCGGCGTGCTTGGCAGGCTCTCTTCTACACACAGCGGCGCATTGTTGGCGAGCCCTGGTGGCACTGAGAACTGATAGCGGCCATCGCCCCCCGTGCTGGTGCTGCTATAGGTGATCGCGGTTGGTCCACCAGGGGCAACACAGTTGGTAAGCCGCAGGATGACCCCGGGAATGCCCCGTTCATCGGCTTGATAAATCGCGTCATTGGCGGATGCGCCGGTGTCTTCGAACACCCGCCCGCTGAGCGTGATGCTGTTGATCAGGCCGAAGTTGTAGAGCAGGCCGGGAGCACTGCCCAAAGTGACGGTTTGGCTGCCATTGGTGGGATTGACGAAGCGGAACCCTGCGGGGGATGCCGCAACGGTGCTGTTGGCGGCGCCCGCCACGACAATTTGGTAGTTGCCGGCCTCCACCCCTTGGAATTGGAAGTAGCCATTGTCTGAGCCCGCGCCGGGGGTGATGCTCAAGCTTTGCAGCACGCTGCCGTTTTGCACCAGATTGACGAACACGGGCGTGCCGCCGGCCCAAGTTTCAGCTGCCTCGCGGCTACCGTTGGTATTGGCGTCGAGGTACACATAGCCCGCCAGCGTGGTACCCGCTCCGACCGTCAGCGCCGCCTCGGCGTTACCCGCACTCGCCCCGGCGTTCAGGGTTTCTAATGGAGGCACGCTATTCAGATAGGTGCCTAGCGTCGTAGCGGTGACCGCCACTTGCACCACGCAGCTCCCGTTGACAGGCACGCTGCCGCCGGAGAGCCGCACACCCGTATCGCCAATTGCCAGCGCACCGCCACTGGCATTAGTGACGCTGCCGCCGCAGGTATTGACCAGCGCGGGTGGGTTAGCGATGCGCATCGGCCCTGGGCTAATCGGGAAGATGTCGGTAAAGGCGGGGCTAGCAAGGTTGATGACTGCGTCGTTGGGGTTGTCGATGCGCAACTCCAGCACGGTGCTGCCCCCGCTTTGGATAAAGCTGTTGAGGAAGCGCTTGCTAAAGATCGGCCGTGCCAACACCGTTAAATTGGCGTTTGCACCCGCGCCTGCGGTTTGGGTTTGATCGGTCAGCACGCCGCTGACGGTATTGGGTTGCACGCCCAGCGTGTTGCTGGTCACCACGACCGATACCGTGCAACTACCCGAAGGAGGGATGCGCAGGCCACTAAAACTCAGAGCCGTCGCATTGGCGGCGAAGGCATTGCTGCTCGCCCCAACGCAGCTGCCACCTGCGGCCCCAGGTGTGGCAATCCGCATGTTCTGAAGGGTGTCGCTGAAGCTCGCTCCGGTGAATCCTGTGGGCAGCTCTGCGGCGCTATTGGGATTACTCAGCGTAAAGACCAAAGTGCTGCGACCGTCGGTGCCGATGGTGTCGGGCGTAAATGCCTTGCTGATGGTGGGCCTGGTGACCACCCTGAGCGTGGCATTGGCAGGGTCTTGGTTGCTGCTGCCTTGGTTGGTGATGAGGCTGTTGGCTGGGATGGTGTTGAGATAGACGCCGACGGCGCTGGAGGTCACGCTGACTTCGATGCTGCAATTGCTGCGCTGCGGAAAGCTGCCGCCCGAGAGTGCAATGCTGTTTGCACCTACGACCAAGGGGCTGCCGTCGGCTTGACTGAGGCTGCCGCCCGCACAATTGGTGGTGGCATCGGTTGCCGCGATCGTGACGCCTGCGGGCAGGTTATCCACCAGCGCGGCGGGGTTTACGCTGCCGGTGAAGTCGGTGTCGCTGGAGTTGAAGATCGTGATCCGCAACCGCGAAATGCCATTGGCGTCGATCACCGAGGGACTGAAGCCCTTGGCAATATTGATATTGCGCTGGACGGCCAGCGTGGCCGTGGCCTCACCGCTTGGGTTGAGGTTGGTCACACCTTGCTGAGAGGACATCGTCCCATTGGGGATGACGTTAACGAGATTGCCACCTAGGGTGCCGGTGACGCGCACGCTGAGCGTGCACTGGCTATTCGCTGCAATGCGGGCTGCGCGCAGGCCAAAAACATTGCCGTTGGGGGTGGCAACAAAGCTCCCAAGGGTGCAGCCGGCGCCGCTCAGCTGCGGATCGGGTTCTGGGAAAATCACCATGCCAGCGGGCAGGTTGTCGTCAAGATTGACGCCCGTGAGGTCGACTGAGCCTGCCGCCACGTTACTGATAATGATCTGAAGCACGCTGGGCTCGCCGCCGCGAATGGTGCTTGGGCTGAAACCTTTACTGAGGGTGACGTTCGGGAAGTTAGTGCGCGTCAGGGTGGCCGTTGCGGGCGCTGGGTTGCCTAAGTTTTGATCGTTGCTGAGGGCGAAGGCGGCGATGGTATTGGTATTGCTGCCGGTACCGGCGGGTGCTTGCACGTTGACGGCGAGCTGGCAGGAGGAATCTCCGGCAGGCAAAAAGCCGCCACTGAGTTGCAGCAGGGTGCTGCCGGGTGCGGCGGTAAAGCTGCCGCCGCAGGTGTTGCTGGCATTTGCCGGTGTGGCGACCACAAACCCTGCGCCCATGCTGGCGAGGTCATCGGTCAGGTTCAGGCCGGTGAACGCGGGCGCGCCACTGCGATGGCTGACGGTGATGGTGAGTCGGCTAACTTGCGCTGAGCCAATGACGGCGGGCGAAAACTCTTTGCTGACGACGGCGGGCGGCTGAACCGTGAGCTCGGCCGAGAATGGCGGGGCATTGCCAAGGGTGGTCACCACCGCGTTGGCGGCCACGGTGTTGGTGGCTACCCCCAAAGGCGCGCTTTCGGTTGCGGAGACCCCTACGCGAATCAAGCAGGTTGCGTTGGCGGGTATGGTGCCGCCACTCAAGGTGATCTGTGTGCCGCCTGCTGGGGCTTGGAACTGCGCAGGCTGCGCCGTGCAGTTGGTGACTGGCGCTGGGCTCGCCGCAATCAGGAACGCACCGTTTGGCCCCATGCTCAACAGACTGTCGGTGAAGCTCTGAATCTGCGCTGGGGTGGCGCTGGTGTTCCGAAGGGTGATGGTCAGGAGGCTGGTAGCACCACGGACGATAGCGCTGGGCGCAAACGCCTTGGAGCCGACGATGACCGGCGTTGCAAGTACCGTGGCACTGGCGCTGTTGACGCTCGGCAAGCCCGCGCCTAAGGCTTGAGCGGGTACGGTATTGGTGACGTTCTGCCCTGCGACCACGGGCAGCAGTACGACATCGACCTGTAGAGCGCATTCGCTGACGCCGCCATTGGTGTTGGGTGCTGCGCCTAGGCTGAGATTGTTGACTGAGAAGCTGCTCGCGCCTGGCGCACCTTGCAGGCTGCCCGCTGCGCAGCTGCTCACAAAGTTAGGGTTGGTGGCCAAACGCATGCCGGTCGGCAGTGGGTCGGTGATCGTCCCCCCTGCTACCGACTGTAGATTGCGGTTGCGCAGGGTCAGCGTCAGGGTGACTGGCGTTTGGCCATCGGACAGCACCGCTGGGCTGGAGAAGCTTTTGATCAGCTCCACACCGCTCTGCACACTTAGGGTCTCTGCAAGCGGTGCGGTCAGCGTCACGCCCTGTGCGGTGCTGAAGTTTTGCACCGGCACGGCGTTGGTCGCATCGACAAACTGCGACAGCAGCGGGTTCGCTACCCGAACCTGAAAGCTAAAGCTACA
>CAZHTI010000014.1:4609-13277 GCA_964535755.1 uncultured Salinisphaerales bacterium
CGACAAACTGCGACAGCAGCGGGTTCGCTACCCGAACCTGAAAGCTAAAGCTACAAGAGCCCGGAACCACTGCGCCTAGGTTGTTTTCTAGCCCGGCGGGGATGCTCGCGCCTTGCAGCCGGATTCGGTCGTCGCCGTCACCCAAAGCGCCGCCGGTGCCATCGTCCACACTGCCGCCGCAGGTGTTGGCACTAAGCGCGCCGGGGGCAATCGTGAGCTGGCTGGGCAGGATGTCGGTGAGCTGAACGTTGGTCAGCGGCGCGCGGTTGGGGTTCTCTAAACGGATGGTGAAGGTGCGGCTGCCGAAGCCGTGGATAAACCCTAAGCCAGTGGCGAAGCCATCGACACTTTTCGTCCCGGTGGCTGGCAGATAGTCGGTCACGTCCAAGGCGACCGTAGACCCCTGCGGGTTTGCCGCCACGGTGCTGGAGGTGGCATCCCCCGCGGCGATGATGTTGGTGTAGGTGCCGGTCAGCACTGAGCTGGCGATGACCGTAATGGAGCACGAACCCGGGGTTATGTTGTCATTTGCGGGAATGCTGATGCCCGCAATCTCAATCGCTTGGCCGTTGATCGTCACCGTGCCGCCCGTGGCCGCGAAGTCACCATTTGCATCTAGGCATTCGATGCTCGGCGGCGGCGTCGCTAAGAGATCTACTCCTGAGGGGACGTTATCGACGAGATTAACGTCCCGAGCCTCGACGGTCGCGTTATTGCTGATGGTGATGGTGATGGTTGTGGTTTCGCCCGGCGCAATGGTGGTGGGCGAGAAATCCTTCACCACCTGCAAGCTGGCCTGTGCCGAATCCGCCAACAGCAATAGCCCTAGCCCGAGGGCTAGCCGCCCAAAACTGACCTTGCCTAAGCCCTTGGTCGCCATGGCTTAGCGATCCGCCTGTACGTCACTGTCCTGAGTGACGATCTGGATGCCATCAGCACCGGTGAAAATCATCTGCACGGTGCGCACCAGTGCGCGGCCATGAAGCTCATCGCGGTTGGGCTCCGCCGCCACTGCGCCGCGTGCCGTAAGTTGTATACGGCTAGCCTCCACGCCCATCAGCAACAGCTGCGCTTTGACGGCCTCGGCACGCTTCTTGGCGATCAGTTGGTTCGCCGCAGGCGTGCCCTTGGCGTCTGCTTGGCCGACCAAAGTCAGGCGCACGCTGGGGTTGGCCGCCAATGCTTGCGCGACGCGGGTCAGCACGGCGCGGGTGCTGCGGCTGAGCTTGCTGCTGTTGAAGGCAAAGTGGACGCGATCCGGCACCAACTCCAGCAGTCGCGCGCACTGCTGCGTCGGTAGGCTGGGGCATTGCGGCGCTGCCGTGGGCACCGTTAACCCAGGCAGCGGTGTCGGTGCCGTCAGCACTGGGCCAGGGCAGCCTCTGCCGACCTGTGCCTGCACGCGGCGTAGTAAATCCTCTGCCATCTGCACTTCCGGCTCAGCGAGACGCCAGCCCAAGCTCGCGTATTCGTGGCCGATCCACACCGTATGCACTTCAAGTTCAGCCAGATTGCAGGCCGCACAGGCCTTGCGGCTGAGGCCATCATTGGCTTTGAATTCCGCCGCAAATTGCCAGAGGTCCTCGCGCACGCGGCGTGCGCCAGCAATCACGGGGGTCTCGGTGCTGGCAGGCGTGGTCTTCGCCTCCAGAGCTTTGATGATGGTGAGTGCCTCTTTGAACGCGGCATCCACCACCGGGCCGCGGTCGTTGTCGGTGTATTCGTCAAAGGCCATATCGAGCCATGCGCGGGCTTTGCAGAGCCAATAGTTGTCGATGGCGATGCCGGACTCGTTGAGCACTTTGAGCCGCTGCCGCAAGCCGGCGAATGCGGCGTGGTCGGCGTTGATCACAGGCTCGCTGATGCGCTCGGCAACGGCGGCAACCTGCTGAGGCGCGATGGGCTCCGGTACCTGCTGGGTGGCGGTGGCACAGCCTGCAAGCAGGGCGATGGCAGTCAGTGAGCCGACGCGGGCACGGCCGCGCGCAACGCGCATCATTCCAGCCATTGGAAGAAGTCCTCATCAAATTTGAAGCGCAGGCGCAGATAAGCGCCACGGCGGGTGTAGTCGACGTCGTTGAGGTCGTTGTCTTGGTAGCCGAGCCAGTTGTGCCCAGCCGAGAGCCAGAGGTTGCTGTTGAGCAAGTAGCCCATCTCTAACCCCAAGCCGTAGCGCAGTTCGGAGAAGTTGCCGTCGCCCAGCGCACTGGCGGCGATGCCGGCATCCACGCGCTCGGAGAGATCCACCACCGCGCGGCCAGAGAGCAGTTGCCCAAAGCTATCGCCGCCGCTGTTGGCATTGGACTCCCGCACATGCTTGGCGGCGTAGCGGCCAGACAAGGTGTAGGGGCGGGCAGGGTGCCAGTTCACGGCGGTGCTCAGCACGTGGGCTTGCCGGCGCGATTGGATGCTGTCGTCGTGGTCGAGCCGCAACTCATAGCGGTTGAGCCACATCCAGCGATTGGTATCGGTGTCGCGGTAGGCGGTGCCTAGGCGCAGCCGGTCACGCAGGATTTCCGCATCACCCCGTTCGCCCCAGCTGACGATGTTGCGGGCGAGGAAGGTCCAGTCCGCGTTGATCTTGCGGGCATACCCCAAGCTATTCAGCAGGCTGCGCTCGTCGCGGCCTTCGCGCAGCTCAATCCGGCCATGCAGCTTGCTCAGCGCGTCGGTGAGGTATTCCGCACTCAGGCCCAGCGCCGTGCTCTTTTGCTGGCTTTCGGCCATCGGCTGGATGCGCTCAAAATTGGTTTGCAGCCGCAGCTTGCCGACCTGCCATTGGTTGCGCAGGCCAAGGGCTGCTTCGCCCTCGCGCGCGGAGAGGCTGTCGCGCAGACGGTATTCGCTGAACACGCTGGCGTTGTCCAAATAGTTGTAGTCCAGCCCCACTACGGTCTGGTTGTGCTGACGGCCTGGGTTGGTGAGGTCAAACGGGCCGTTGATTTGGCTGATGAACTCGTGGCGCAGATAGGCGCGGCCTTTGCTGGCCATTTGGTAACTGCCGCCGACGGCCAGCACGCGCTGGTCGGAGTCCTGAATGTCTTGCTCGTACTCGCCGTAGATCAGGGCCGCACCATGGAAGACGGCGGGGATAAAGCTCGGCTTGATGCGCAGCGTGGTTGCGTCGCCGCTCGCACCTGCCGTCGCACTCTCGGTGACCACGCGGCGGCCACCGACCTGCAAAGCAAACTGCTGGCTGAAGGCGTATTCGGCATAGGCCAACACGCCACGGGTTTCATCCTGCGTGGTGACCTCGGCATCAGTCTTGGAATACAGGCCTTCGCCCCCGATGCTGAGTTTCTCGTTCAGTTGTACCCGAGCTTTGAAGCCCGCCTCGGTGCGCCCTGCGCTGACGGCCGATTGCTGGTTGTCGAAGTCGGCATCGGCTTGGCTGACAAAGAAGCGCGCATCGACCTTGCCGCTGCGTTGCACTGCCTCTAAGCGCATGGCCTGCCCGCTGCCCTTGGCGGTGGTGTCGCTTTGCGCAAACTCCGCGACGACCGAACTGTTGGCGTTGGGGCGATAGATTGCCGTGGCACCGTAGAGGCTGGACTCCGCACCCGGGGCTTCGTCACGCAGCACATTCGCGCCCACTTCCAGTTGGTCAGTGACGCGATATTGGCCGTCGCCGCCATAGACCCAGAAGCGCTCCCCGCCGGAGTCCACCTCCAAGCTGACGCGGATGAAGATCGGGTTGAGGGCTTCGTCGACGCTCGGCACCGCGCGGGTGAACAGCAGGCTGCCATCCAATGCATCAAGGCTGTAGTCGGCAAAGCGCGTCAGCAGGCGGGCTTCGCGGATGAGGCTGGGCTGCTGGCGGTCTCGGGTGATGATCTCGACCTTCTCGGAATTGCGCAGCACCTCGCGCAGATTCAGCGGGTAGGGGCCGGAGGTGCCTTGGCCGCGAATCTCCCGCACGATTTGGCGGCGGCGATCGTGCGCGGCAAACAGGTTGACGCTGACATCGCCGCGCTCGTAGTGGCCGCGTAGGCCGGTGAGGCTGCGTTGGCTGTTGGCGAGGCGGCGCTCCAGCGATGCCGACTGCCCTTGGCTGCTCGCAGCCCCACCATCGACCTGATACCCCGAACCGCTGTTGAAGTCGCCGTAGAGCACATAGCTGCGGCCTTGATCGATGCGCAGGTAGAGGCTGCTGGTGGATTGCGCATCAAAGCCCTTGATGCCGCTATCGCCATAGACTGGGTAGAAGCGGTCGGGGGCGATGTCGCGGAACAACTGGTCTTGCGTGTCTTTGTCGGAGTCATAGGCCAAGGTCAGTAGGCGGTCGCCGCGCACCTTGCCCTTGAGGAACAAGCGACCTCTGACCCCTGCGCCGGAGCTATCGCTGCCGTCTAACTCTTTGATCTCACGCTGGAAGCCGTCGGCCGGGGTGACCGTGGCCAAGTCCTCGGCGCTCAACTGTTGCAGGCCGATGGCACCCTCGATGACGCCAATCGCCACCAAGGGCCTGAGGTGCGGCTTGAACGGCAGCAGTTGCTCGCTGCTGAGAATGCCGGAGCTTGCGCGCAGCCGCGCCTCACCGGGGGTAGCGGGCGGGATGAAGTTCACCAGCGCTTCGCCGCCCTCGACAAAAATCTGCACGCCCGGTTCTTTCGGATTGAGGTCGGTGGCATCGATGCGGCCAGCGCTGGCTTCCAGCGTCACGGGCGTGCGCGCGCCGATGGCTAGGCCTTCGGCGTCCTGCACGCGCACCATCAAGCGGGCAGGGGTTTGGCCATCCGCGACCGCTCCCTCTGGCGGTAGCAGCCACTGAATCTGGCCGAGCTCAGCCGGCGCGCGGAGTTGAATCTGTTGCGCACCGCGCGGGTTGCCGAAGCTATCCACCACCTCCGCGATCAGGGTATTGGTGCCGGGTTGTAGGCGAACAGCGACGTACTCCCAGGCCTGAAGCTGGCGGCTGGCCATCACCGCTTTCTGGCCGACGCGGTTCTCGTCTTGCCACTCGCCATTCACTTGCAGGCGCAGGCGGCTGCCCGCCGGGCCAAGCAGACGGACGTTGAGTTCACGCCCGAGCACCGCTTGGCCGTCCTTCAAATCCATAAAGCCGACGGCACTCGCTGCCTGCTGCGGCAGCAATTGATCGAGCGCGATGGCTGCGAGCCTCGGCTGCACGGATTGGCTTAGGTCATTGAGCTTGGGCTTTGGGCGGTCGGTGAGCAGCGGCTGGAAGGCGGCGAGGTTGCCGTCGGCGGTACGCACGCCGCTGGCCGGACGGCTGCGGGGGTCGACTTGCAGGGTCTCGGTGTTGATCTGGCTATCCAGCGGCCGGTCGATCTCGCTAAAGAAAACCTCACCACGCGCGCGTCGCTCTTTGACGTCAGCCACCACCTCGGCACTACAGGAGCCTTCGATGAAATCGGCGCGGTGCAGTTCGCCGTTGTGCAGGTCAACGAACAGGCTGGCGGCATCGCCGCCATTGCGATTGCCGCTGGTGCGCAGAATCGCCCCCTTGGGCAGCGAGATGGGGTCGAGTTTCAAGCCGTGCGTCTTTGGGCTGAGGCCGTAAAAACTGTATTTGCCTTCGACATCGGTGATGGCAAAGCTGCCGTCGTCCAAATACAGCCGCACGCCGGGGATGCCGAGTTCCTCTGGGTCTTGGACGCGGTTGCGGTCGCAGTCGATGAAGACTTTGCCGAGCAGCAAGGCTTCGTCGCTGAAGACGTCGCGGTCGATGGTGACGGTGGCGACGGCGCGATTGCTGCTGCCCTCAGCGGCGGTGGCGACGGCTAAGTTACGGGCCGGGCCTTGCGGTGCGGTGACGCTCACGGTGACGCTGTAGCGCAGCACGCGGCGCTCGCCGATGGCGAAATTGGGCAGCGTGAAGCTCAGCGCTGGGCCGGGGCTGCCGCTGGGGTCGGCCAGCGGGCCGTCATCCAACTGCACACTGCCCGGCACTAAGCGGAAGCCCGCAGGCAGCAGGTCGTCGATCCGCACTGCGGAGAGGGCAGCACCCGTGCCGTTATTGAGCGTCAGTGTGTAGGTGACTTGCTCGCCTGCCAGCACGTTGACGTTGCTGCGGTCGGCGATTTTCTCCAAGCTAAAACCGACGACCCCGCCCTTGGGTACGTCACTTTGCCGGTCGAGCGGGTAGTCGATGAAGATTGGCCCCGTGATAGGGCTGACCGTGAACACGCGGCCGTAGGAGCCATCGCTGATGCGAAACCCCGGGGGCAAGTTGCTGGGGGCGACCGTGGAGGGGCCTATGTAGTCAGACGGCGGCGTCACCAGCAGGCGGTAGTTGCCGGGGCTCACCAGCGGGAACTGGAAGCGGCCATCCGCACCAGTGACCACCGACGACGGCGCGATTTGGCCGTTGAAGTCACGCACTTCGGCGGGCGTTTCGCTGCCGTCCGCATTAATCCGCAATAGTTGCACCCGTGCACCGGCGATCAAAGCGCCGCTGCGTGAGTCGAACACCAGACCCGCTGGGTCCACCAGTAGGGTGGAGCGCAGGACTTGGCCTTGGCAGGTGATGGTGGCGGTGATGACGTCGTTGCGCACGACTTGCATCAAGCCGTCATTGACGATGCGCGGGAACTCCGGCACCAGCCGAGTCGGGATTTCCAATAACTGAAATACGCCGGACCCTGCGGAGGTCTCGGTGAGGACGAAGCCAGATTCGATGTCGCCACTGCCTTGCGCACTGAGCGTGACTGGGACGGTCTCCACCACGGAGGCGTCCAAATTGCAGATGCCCGCGGCCGCCTGCAAGTACAGAGGGCTACCGGCAAGGCCGAAGGTCGTCGGGCTGGAGAAGCCACCGTCAGGGTAGTACTGGAGCAGCCCTTGCTGTACCGGCAGCTGGGTGCGGACGGGGTTGGAGCTTTGCTGCCGGGGAGCGCCTGATAGCGCATCGAAGCCAATGGCGGTGTTCAGCAGCGCGCCACTCGCCAAGGGGCCAATGCGCACGCTGAAGGCGGCAAGGCGGCGCTCGTCGGCAGCCAGTGCTGGGTAGGCAAACGCGACGGCGTCGATGTCCGCCGCAGCAGGGGCTTGGCTGCGGTAGCTGTGCTCGGCGTCGCCGGTTTGGTGGTAGAGCAACAGTCCCGCGCCGGTGTTTTCAACGGCATTGAATACCGTGTTGGCGGGGATGCGATCGCGCAGGATGACGCCTTGGCGTGGGCTGCCGTCGAGCTGGTAGTCGATGGGCAGGCTGGGCTCGTTGCCACTGTTATGCAGTTGCAGGGTGTAGCGCAGGACATCCCCCGGCAGCGCCTCGCTGAGGTCAACACCCTTACTCACGAGCAGCTGTGCGGCGATGCCTACCCGCGCGGTGTCGCGCACGCTGGCACTGGTGCCCGCAGCATTGCCGCTGAGCTGGACCGAAGCCTGCTGGCCACTGGCAAGCTGTGCGGGCACGCGCACCGACAAGATCAGATGGACGCGCTCGCCCACTGCCAGTGCGGCACTGTTGATCTCGGGCTCGCCGGGGTCGATCTGGCCGTTGCCATTGGTGTCCAAGAAAATGCGCAGGTCTTGGAAGTCATAGTCATCGCCCGCCAAGTTGGCGGCGACGAGCGCCACCGAAAGCGGCGTGTTGCCGGTATTGACCAGCACATGCGGAAACACCAACTGCTGGCCTGCCAAGGCGGTGCGCGTCTGATCGGCCTCTAGGGTGAAGCCTGCGACCGCCGCCACCCGCGTGGTCACGGTATTGGAATAGACCGTCTCGTAGCGCTCGGTGGTGCCACTGAGGTAAGTGGCAGAGACTTGGTTGCGGATCTCCGCGCCAGCGGCGGGCGGCATTGCCCACGCAATCCCTAGGCAAATGCAGCACAGACTAATGAGTGCTGCAAAGCCTCGGACGATGAGTGAGCTATTCAAGAGGAAGGGTTCTTGAAGACGCCGGCCATGTCATTGCCTACATGGCCGGCGGGGCTCAAGCGCACTTAGTTGCTGTCAATCCGGACGCTGAAGCGCAGCGTCTGGCTAGCGCCTGCCGCCAAGGTGCCGACGTTGAAGCTCACCGCTCCGCTCATGCCCACCGCTGGCGTGGTGGCGATACCTGCCGGAGTCGCCGCACACGCACCCGCACAGTTGTTAAAGGTTGTAAGCGGCGGGGTGGTATCGCTCACCACTAGGTTGCTGGCGGTGGTGCCACCGGAGTTGTTGACGACAATTTCGTAGGTCAAGCAACTGCCGGGGACGGCGAGCGTGGAGTCGATAGTCGCTTGCGTTAGGGCAATTTCGAAAGTGCCATCGCAGTTGGTGTCTAGCGCTTGGAACTTCCGCACCTGCACGTCACCGGTAACCACCGTGGTGGTGTCTTGCGCAGCGTTATTGGCTGCGTTGGTCTCACCCACCAAGGTTTCCAGCGTCACGGTCGTTTGATTGCCTTGGCCGAAGGCCGCACCGGCAGGCGCGAACACCTGCACCAAAACACGCACGCTTTCGCCGGCAGCCAGACCGCCAGGTGCCGCATCGTTAATGTTGTCGATGATCGGGTCGGTGGGGTCAATCGCACCATTGCTGTTGGCGTCGAAGTAAATAACGGAAGTCCAGCCGGGAAGGCTGTCGGCGGTGCCGAGCGTGGCGCTGGCTACGGAGGCATTGCCGAGGTTGGTCACGGTGTGGTTATAGACCGTAGAGCCGCCGGGGAAGGTCTGGCCGACGTTGCTCGGGGTAATGGCCAAATCCAGCACGGTGTTGA
>CAZHTI010000014.1:13377-28377 GCA_964535755.1 uncultured Salinisphaerales bacterium
GGGAAGGTCTGGCCGACGTTGCTCGGGGTAATGGCCAAATCCAGCACGGTGTTGACCGTCACGGCGTCAAACTTGCGATCCAACGCGCCCGTCACTGGCGAAACCGCGCGGAAGTAAATCGGCTGCGCAGTGACTGGAGCGGCATTCGTGGGCACAGAGACCAAGGCAGTGACTGCAAAGTTACCGCCTGCTGCGACGCTGCCGGTATTGGTGATGACACCATTGCTGGCATTGCGGAAAGACACCGTCCAACCCGTAGGCAAGGTGATGGCGGCAAATGTTGGGTCCGTGCTGGCTTGCAAGTTGTAGTTGTCAGCAACGCTGGAAGTGTTGTTGACGAACAAACTGAAGCTGGCGGTGGCACCCGGATTGACGGCTACGGTCGTGACAGGGGCAGCCTCAGGGCCAGCACCAGTACCGGGAGCTGCCGCACCCGCGCTGGTATTGGTCAAGTCCACCGTGTTGGCGGTGATAGCACCCAAGGTGTCGGTGGTGGTGTCGGAGATCGCTGGGTTCACCGTCGAGCGTGCGCGCTTGACCAGCGAGAATGGCCCGCCGGTAGTGCCATTGGGCAGCACCACACGCACGACCACGTCGATGATCGCACCAGGCGCTAACGGGCCGGTGTCCGGGGTGCCGTTGCCATTGCTGTCCGTCATCAGCGTTGCGCCGTCAGGACGCAGGAAGCTGATTGCCGTGCCAGCGGGGAAGCCGGAGGAGTCCAGAGTGATGTCGAAGGTATCGGTACCAGTGCCGTTATTCGTCAGCACGTTCTCAAACAGCACGGTGCCGCCTTGTGGGGCAGTCGCCACGCTGACAACGTCATTCGCAGCGCCATCGCCGTCAGTGCCGGAGCCTGAGTCACTGAGTGAGACCGCCGCAGCAGCAGTGACGGTGAAGGTCACGGTGTTGGAGGGCTGATTCAGAATGGTGTTACCACCACCGTCCGCATAGTCCAAGACTGCGGTGTTAGGCACCGGGCCCGGGGGTGTGGCGGCAGTGATAGCAACGTTAAATGTGATGGTGCCGCTCTGACCCGGTGCCACCGAGGCGATGTTGGCCGTGACCGTATTGCTGGCGAAGCTGTAATTAATGCCGGCTGGATCGACGCCGGAATCGGCGGCGTCGGTGAGGATGGTGGTGCCGCTATTGCTCCAGCGACCGCTGCCGCTGCTGTAGGTCATACCAGTCGGCAGTGCGTCGTCAATGACCACGTTGGTGGCCGTGGCGTTGCCGGTGTTGGTGTAGGTCAAGGTGACGGTGACCGCAGTGCCGGGGCCGCCCGTAGTTACGGACTCGGCCTTGGTCACGTTGACGACGGCGTTATTGGTGACGTTGACCGTATCGGTATTGGTCTCGGTTTCTAGCGCGTTGAATACCGACGTCGCGGAGAGGTCAATAGAATCCGTCTGGCCTGCGGCCACCGTTGGGGCGACCACCGCAGCAATCACCACATTGAAGCTCGCACCACCAGCCAGCAAGGGCGTGACGGTTATCGGCGTGAAGTTGTCGGGAATGCCGTCACCGTTCGCGTCGGCGTAAATCACGACGCTGGTGAAGTCGAAACCGCCGGCATTGTCCACCGTGGCGAGGTTGTAGCGGTCCGGCCCGTTGCCGGTATTGGTAATGCTGTGGGGGAAGTACACCGTCGCACCGGGGGTGACCTGCTTAACCTGACTGGCGACTAACTCAAGTCCTGCAACTTGGGCAATGACGGTCTCCACCAAGTTGGAAGAGGCATTGCGCGTGGTGCCGGTGACGTCGACATAAGTCGCCGTCGCTTGGTTGCCGATCCGCGACCCTGCCGGCGGCAGTGCTGCCGAGAGCGAAGAGGCGATCGCCAAACCGGCTCCGATCAGCGCGGCGGCCCTAAATACTGTGCGTGGGGTCTTTGTAATTGCCATGTTAATTCTCTGGTAGAGAGGGTGCAGCGGATATTTGAACCAACTATTGGGCGGGCTTTACCGGCCTAATTGCCGGTTTTGACCCGAACGCGATAGACAAACTCTTGAGGGTTGCCACTCTGTAGTGGCGTTAGACTGTTCCAACGCACGGTGGTGAATTGCACCGATGGCACCGGCTCAAGCTGGCCGTTTTTACCCGTGCGTAGCGGTTGCGCGGAGAAACTCCTGCCCGCGTCGATGGAGTATTCAATGCTCGCGCGGCTGGCTGCACGTGCGGAATTGCCGACATATTCCGTACCCTGCGGCACGCCCCCAAGCACCTTAAGTTGGCTCACTGGGGTTTTGTCCGTGTTCTCGTAGCGGATGCGGTATTCGAGAACATCCCCAGGCTTCGAGGTGGCGACGGGACTAAATGTTTCTTTGCCGTCCGCTGCTGTCACTAAAAACGCTTGCATATTGCCTTTAACTTCAGCGTATGCCGTGGAGGCCAACGACAAAACGCCAGCAAGCGCTAGCCATGGTCGCATCGTGCGCATAGAAACTCCCAAGACCACAAAAAATGTGAAAAAATTTTAAGAATCGCCCGCAATCAGAAATCTTTGACGGACCGTTACCCTTCGTTACCGCGAATAATTCGACGTCCCGTTCAAGAGAATGTCAGGTTTGTTGTCAGGTTATACACTACAAAATGTTCGAGTGGTCGGGCAATTCTGACGAATGGACTGTCAGGAGGGATGGCGCGAAAATTGCTCGTCAGGTGCGTGGCAGCGCGCGGGCGTCACTAAACTGGCGTCTATGCCAAAACCACTGCACTTTGCCCTGATCGCGGGCGAACTCTCCGGCGACCTCCTCGGTGCCGCTCTGCTCCAAGCCCTGCGCGCGCGCTACCCTGATGCGCGGTTCTCCGGCGTGGTCGGCCCCAAGCTGCGTGCGCTGGGTTGCCAAGCGGTTGGCAGCATTGACACGCTGTCCTTAATGGGGATTGTCGAAGTCTTGCCGGCCATCCCCAAGCTGCTGCGGTTTCGCCGGGATTTGCTGGCGCACTACAGCCAAGATCGTCCGGACGTGCTGATCGGCATCGACGCACCGGACTTCAACCTAGGCCTAGAGCGGCGCATGCGGCAAAAGGGCATCAAGACCGCCCACTTGGTCAGCCCCAGTGTTTGGGCTTGGCGCGAGGGTAGGGTCGAAGGCATCGCCAAAAGTGTCGACCTCATGCTCTGTTTGCTGCCGTTTGAGCCCGCCTTCTACGCCAAGCATTCAGTGCGCGCTCAATATATTGGTCATCCCCTCGCCGACACGCTGAGCGCTTCGACCAGCGCTGTTGAAGCGCGAGCCCAGCTCGGGCTGGCTCCAGACCGCCCGACCTTGGCCGTGCTGCCCGGCAGTCGGGGCGGGGAGGTCGCTCACCTTGCCGTGCCGTTCGCACAGACGGTGGCGTTGGCAGCGGCAGCCATCCCCAATTTGCAGGTGGTGACGCCCATCGCCAAGCCCAGTTTGCGCCCAGCCTTGGAAGCAGCCCTGCGCACGCACGCGCCGAATGTCGATTGGCGGCTCATGGATGGGCAGTCGAATGCCGCAATGCAGGCTGCGGACGCGGTGCTGATTGCGAGCGGTACCGCCACCTTGGAGTGTTTGCTGCTGGGCCGGCCAATGGTGGTGGGTTATCGCGTCGCCGCGTTGACGGCTTGGTTGGTGCGGCGCTTGATCAAAGTGCAATACGCCAGTCTGCCGAATCTACTGAGCACCCGCGCCCCAGTGCCGGAGTGCCTGCAAGAGGATTGCACGCCAGAAAAACTTATGGCCGCGCTGCAACCGCTGCTGCAAGATGCGAGTGCGCGGCAGCAGCAGACTCAAGCCTTCGATGCGGTTCGGCAGGAGCTCAAACGCGACGCCAGCCAGCAGGCTGCGGCGGCAATCGCAGATTTGCTCGCCCAATCGTGACCGCATCACTACAACGGCCTAGCCTGCATGCGGGGCTGGACGAAGCAGGCCGCGGCTGCTTGGCGGGGCCGGTGTTTGCCGCCGCGGTGATTCTGCCGGAGCACTATCAGCTGCCGCAGCTAGCCGATTCCAAGGCCCTGAGCGCCCGCGCGCGTGTCCAGCTGTTTCCAGCAATCCAGCAGCAGGCCTTGAGCTTTTGCATCGCAACCGCGTCGGTTGAAGAAATCGACCGCCTCAACATCTTGCAGGCGAGTTTGCTCGCTATGCGCCGCGCGCTTGCGGGGCTCCATCTCCAGCCGACGCTGTGTTTGGTCGACGGCAATCAAGACCCAAGGCTAGGGTTGCCCACGCAATTGGTGGTCGGTGGCGACGCGCTGCACCCCTGCATCATGGCGGCCAGCATCTTGGCCAAGGTTGCACGCGACCAAGCGATGGTCGCCTTGGATGCACAGTACCCAGGCTACGGACTTGCTCAGCACAAGGGCTACGGCACGGCGCAGCATCTCGCAGCGCTCCAGCGCCTAGGGACCAGCCCTGAACATCGCCGCAGTTTCGCGCCCTGCGCACAGGCAGCGCTACCGCTTTAATTGCGCGGTCGCCGCTCCGCCCTCAGGGCTCAGCCTCAGGCATTCGCTAAACTCGCCAGTCACATGTTCGCCCACCTCCGCATTCATACTGAGTTTTCGCTGGTCGACGGCACCATTCGGGTCGAGCCGCCTAAGCGTAAGGGCGGCGGGCAGGGTGCCACGCTGACCTCCAAGGCGGCTGAGCTGGGCGTACCCGCGTTGGCAGTCACTGACCTGCGCAACGTGTTTGCGCTGGCGAAGGTATTCAAGGCCTGCGAGGGCGCAGGCATCAAGCCCATCGCCGGGGCCGATGTGCTGATCGAGCACCCGATGGGCGCTGCGGAAACCCCTGAGCCGCTGACGCTACTGGTGGCCGATGACGACGGTTACCGCAACCTGAGCCTGCTGCTTTCCCGCGCTTGCAGTGAGGGCCAGGCTGGTCGGCACGGCGCGGTGATCGCCCGCGCTTGGCTGGCCGAGCACAGCGCTGGGCTCATCGCGCTCAGTGGCAAGGACGGCGCAATCGCCAAAGCACTGCTGGCTGAGCAGTTGGAAGTTGCAGAGGCGGCGTCCAGCGAGCTGAAAAAGTTGTTCGATCAGCGACTCTACCTAGAGGTCTGCCGCACCCATCGAGCGGGCGATGAAGACTGGGTGCAGTTGGCCGCCGCCTATGGTCGTCATGCGGGATTGCCCTTGGTGGCGACCAATGACGCGCGGTTTTTAACGCGTGCCGATTTCGAGGCGCACGAGGCACGCGTCTGTATCGCCAGCGGCCGGATTTTGTCCGACGACAAGCGGCCCCGTGACTACAGCGAAGAGCAGTATTTGAAGTCACCGGAAGAAATGTGCGCCCTGTTTGCCGACCTGCCCGAGGCGGTCGAAAACACCCTGCACATCGCCCGCCGCTGCACCTACAGCCTCAAGACCGGCACCTATCATCTGCCGAATTACCCAGTGCCCGAGGGCTACAGCACCAAGTCTTGGCTGGTGGCCGAAGCCGAGCGCGGGCTAGACGCGCGCCTTGCGGTCATCAGCCTCGCCGCACCTGAGGCCGTGTATCGCGAGCGGCTCGCCTTTGAGCTCTCGATCATTCTGAAGATGAACTTCGAGGGCTACTTTTTAACGGTGGCCGACTTCATTCAATGGGCTAAGGATCACGGCTGCCCAGTCGGCCCCGGCCGTGGCTCCGGTGCCGGCAGCTTGGTGGCCTATGCGCTCAAGATTACCGACCTAGACCCACTGCCGTACAACCTGCTGTTCGAGCGCTTTTTGAACCCAGAGCGGGTGTCGATGCCCGACTTCGACATCGACTTCTGCATGGACAACCGCGACCGCGTGATTCAGTACGTGGGCGAGAAATATGGCCGCGAATACGTGGGCCAAATCGTCACCTACAACACCATGGCGGCGAAAGGCGTGGTGCGCGACGTCACCCGCATCATGGGCCACGGCTTCGGCTTTGGGGATCGCATCGCCAAACTCATCCCCGCGACTCCAGGGGCGACGCTGGCCGACGCCATTGAAGGCAACGCCGAGCTGAAAAAAGCCTACGACGAAGAGGACGACGTCACCGCCGTGCTCGACTTGGCCTTAGCACTGGAGGGCATCACCCGTGGCGTCGGTGTACACGCCGGTGGGGTGGTGATCGCACCGGAGCCATTGACCAGCTATGCCCCGACCTATTGCGAAAGCGACGGCAGCGGCGTGCGCACGCAGTTCGACATGAAGGACATCGAGACCATCGGTCTGGTCAAGTTCGATTTCTTGGGCCTCAAGACGCTGACCGTCATCGAAGAAGCACGGCGCTTGATTGTCGAGAAAACCGCGCAACCGCTGGACATGCTGCAACTGCCGCTGACGGATGCCGCCACCTACCGGCTGTTTGCCAGCGGCAAGACCGGCGCGGTATTTCAGATGGAATCGCCCGGCATGCAGCGCGCCGCAACCGACCTCAAGCCCGACTGCTTCGAGGACATCATCGCCTTGGTCAGCCTCTATCGCCCCGGCCCGATGGAGCTGATCCCCGAATACTGCGCCCGCAAGCGCGGCGACTCCCCCGTGCAGTACCTGCATCCGGACATGGAAGAGGTGTTGCGGCCGACCTACGGCATCTTCGTCTACCAGGAGCAGGTGATGCAGATGAGCCAGCGCTTGGCGGGCTACACGCTGGGCGGTGCCGATCTGCTGCGCCGCGCCATGGGCAAGAAGATTGCCGAAGAGATGGCCAAGCAGCGCGGCATTTTTGCCGAAGGTGCGATTGCCCGCGGGGTTGATCCTGAGGTCGCCGCGAAAGTCTTCGACCTGATGGAGAAGTTCGCCAACTACGGCTTCAACAAGAGCCACGCCGCCGCCTACGCCTTGGTCAGCTACCACACGGCTTGGCTCAAGGCGCACCACCCGGCGGAGTTCATGGCGGCGGTGATGAGCTGCGAAATGGCGCACCCGGAGTCGGTCGTCGCCATGCGCGAAGAAGCGGTACGCATGGGCCTCGCGGTGCTGCCGCCCTGCATCAATCAGAGCTTTTATCGCTTCAGCGTGCCCGGTGCGCGGCAAATTCGCTACGGCTTGGGCGCGGTTAAAGGAGTAGGCGAGGGCGCTTTGGAAGGCATCGTCCAAGCACGCAGCCGTGGCGGCCCGTTTAAAGACCTCTTCGACTTTTGCCGCCGAATTGATTTGAAGAAGGCCAATAAAAAAGTCATGGAGGCGCTGATTTTCTCCGGCAGTTTGGACAGCTTCGGCCTCAACCGCGCGAGCCTGCTCAAGACGCTGCCGAAGGCACTAGCGATTGCAGAGAAAGCCACGGCCAACAGCGACTCTGGTCAGAACGATCTGTTCGGGATGGGGGCCGCCTCCGGCCGCAGCGAGCAAAAAATGGAGGCCGACAAGGTCGCCGACTGGCCTCTCCAAGAGCGCCTGCAAAAGGAGCTGGACACCCTAGGCTTCTACCTCTCCGGCCATCCGATTGAGACCTACAAGCCGCTGATTGAAGGGGCTTGCAGCGCAAGGCTGGATGAAATCATCCGCAACTTGCCCCCGGTGCCAAAGCCCGACGCCAAGGGCAAGACACCGTGGACTCCGCGCGCCAAGCATTTGTTCGCGGCTTGGGTGAGCGATATCCGTTACTTCCGCCCCAAAGACGGGGCGACTGGCCTTGCCGCGCGTGCCAGCTACAAGCTCAGCTTGAGCGATGGCGACGCTCAAATCACCACGTTTATCGACGCCGAGAAATGGGAGCCGCTGAAGAGCAAGGTCAAGCTCGACGACATCATCTTCGTGCAGGCGGACCTCGCAATGAGCCAGCGCGAAGGCCGTGAGCCCGAGCCTAGGCTCTACAACCCAGTGTTCATGAGCCCGGGCGAAGTCGCTGCGGAGTTCGCACAGCGCCTAAGTTTGTTCTGGGAGCGGCCCGCGCAGGAGGTGGGGGGCTTGCTGCCGCTGCTCACTCCGATGCGCAACGCCGACGGCGTACCGGTGCAGGTGGAGGTCAGCACCGCGCAAGCGGCTGCGGTGCTGGATTTCCCCCCACACTGGCACCTCAAACCGAATGACAACGCCATCGCTGCCCTACAGAGCTTCCTCGGAGTCGGCAACGTGAAGCTGACCTACCGCCGTTACCAGCCCCCCGCTGGCGAACGCAAATTCAGCCGCAGCGTTGCCAGCGCCAGCGATGATGAATAGGCTGGCCGTCATTTTTGGCGATTAATCTGCGGAGCCACGTCCTGCCGAAAGATGTCGGCCTGCTCGTTTTTTCGCCTCTATTACTTGGAGTTCCATTCAATGTCCGTCACCCTAAAAAAATCTGGCGATAGTCACCGGATCAGCCTTGCCAAGCAGGAGCTAAACGTCCACGTCAATCTCAATTGGCAAGCGCCAAAACCGACGGGTTTTCTGAACAAGATGTTCTCCGCAGCGCCACCAGACCTCGACCTAGGCTGCATGTTTGAGTTGGTTGATGGCCGCAAAGGGGTAATCCAACCCTTGGGCGGCAATTTCGGTAGCAAGACCTCCGAGCCCTTTATCTTCCTAGACAAGGACGACCGCAGCGGTGCAGCGGCTGACGGCGAAAACCTCTACCTCTACAAGCCTGCGCTGGTCAAGCGGGTGATGTTGTTCGCCATGATCTACAAGGGTGCGACAGACTTCCGCAGTGTCGGTGGCCGCATGTTCTTCAAAGTCTCCAATGGCGAGCGCATCGAGCTTGAGCTCAGCAGCCCCAGCCCCAACCTCGCTTTTTGCAGCGCCGCACTCATTAGCTGCCAAAATGGCGAAGTCAGCATCACCAAGGAGGAGCGCTACTTCTCTGGCCACCGTGATGCTGACCAGCATTATGGTTTCGGTTTTAACTGGACCGCCGGCTCCAAATAGCTGGCCGCTTTAACTGCTGTCTCACTTTTCCTCACCGCTGCTCCCATGAAAATCTTTCGAAACTCCATCATCTTCACCTTGTTTAGTTTTGCCGCCGCCTTCTATTGGGGTAATGCCAACCCCAACGACAGCCTCACGGCGTTTAGCGCACTCTTTATTGTTTTGGTGCTGGCAGTGCTTGAGGTCAGCTTGTCGTTTGATAACGCGGTGGTGAATGCCGGCGTTTTGAAGGATATGGATGATTTCTGGCGCAAGATGTTTCTCACCGTCGGCATCTTGATTGCCGTCTTCGGTATGCGCTTGGTGTTCCCCATCGTCATCGTCGCCGTCACCGCCGATATGGGGATGATGGAGGTCGTACGCTTGGCATTACAGTCACCCGATGACTACTCCGCACGCCTTACCGAGCACCACGGCACGATCTCTGCCTTCGGCGGCATCTTCTTGCTCTTGGTCTTCCTCAACTTCATTTTTGACGAAGAGAAGGAAGTGCACTGGCTAGGCGCTATGGAGCGTAAGTTCGCTTGGTTTGGACGGGTCAGCGGCTTGAGCATCGGCGTCGCTTTGGCGGCCTTGTTTGTGCTGCGCAACTTCGTTCCTGCTGATCAAGTGAACTCGGTGTTGGTCGCTGGCATCGCGGGCATCCTGCTCTACATCGGTGTGGATAGCTTGGGCGTGCTGTTTGAGAACGAAGCCAATGCCGATGCCGTCACCGGCACCATCAAGCGCGCGGGTTTTGCCAGCTTTATGTACCTAGAAGTGCTCGACGCCTCGTTCTCCTTCGACGGCGTCATCGGCGCTTTCGCCATCACCAAGGACGTCATCATCATCATGCTCGGCTTGGCGATTGGCGCGATGTTTGTCCGTTCCATGACCATCTACTTGGTAGAGAAGGGCACGCTAGACCAGTACGTGTTTTTGGAGCACGGCGCGCACTATGCGATTGGCGTACTAGGCCTCATCATGATGGTCGCGAGCACCGGCCTGCATGTCCCTGAGGTCATCACTGGGCTGGTCGGCGTGGTGTTTATTGTGGTCTCCGTCCTGCACTCGATTGCCTTCCGTAAGCGTAATCCAGAGGCTAGTTAGCCGTAATTCGGGCGGCTGCCGCGCGGGCGTTTTGTCGGCGCGGCAGCTTGCCTAGTGCATTCAAGGATTTAGGTGCCAAGCGCGCGCGAAGTAAAAAGACGCGCATTCGGGGATTAATAAAAATCTGTTGGATTTGAGTGTGTTTTTTGGGGATTTAGAAACATGAAAAAGCTCAACGTCTATTTGCTGTTGGATACCTCAGGCTCGATGAATGGCGAGCCGATTGCCGCGGTCAACGTTGGCCTAGAGTCGATGTTGCGTACGCTCAGGCGCGACCCTTACTGCATGGAAGTGGTGCAACTGAGCATCCACACCTTTGATGCGCAGGTGGTGGAGGTGCTGCCGCTCACCCCGCTCACGGACGTCGCCCTGCCAAAAATTACCTGCCCTGCTTCTGGCCCCACTTTTTTGGGCGAGGGCCTAGAAGCACTGCTGCCCAAACTGCGCAATGACGGCCTACCGCCGCTGCTTTTGGTGATGACCGATGGCAGCCCGACCGACTTGCAGATTTACGAAGAGGCCATCCCCAAGATCAAGGCCGCTGGCTTGCGCAAGATTGTCGGCTTTGCCGTTGGGCCTAAGGCTAAGCCGGAGTCCTTACAGCAGCTCACGGAGCATGTCGTCCGGCTAGAAACTGCGGATAGCAGCAGCTTCTTAAAGCTCTTCGACCAGGCCTCTCGTGCCGTCAATGAGAGCGCGGTCGCGGTCGTCCCCGCGCCCGCCGCCGCCCCAGTCAGTAGCCCCGCAGCGGTTATGCCGACGCTGCCGCCCCCGCCAGAATCGAGCATCGTGCTCTAAACCCAAGAGCCTTCGCCCTATGCACCGCCGCCTGCCGGTTTTTTTTGTGATGGACGTGTCCGAGTCGATGATCGGCGAGGACCTCTACAACCTCGAAACCGGCATGGGCCGTGTGGTGAAGTCGCTGCGCGCTGACCCCCATGCGCTCGAGACCGTGCACGTCAGCGTCATCGCCTTTGCCGGCATCGCCCGCGTGTTGGTGCCGATGACCGAGTTGGAGCGCTTTTACGCACCGAGGCTACCCGTCGGCAGCGGCACCAGCTTAGGTGCGGCACTCACGCTGCTGATGGACGAGATTGACCGCAACGTTAAGCCGCGCAGTGCCCAGCACCGTGGCGACTACAAGCCGGTGGTGTACTTGATGACCGATGGTCGGCAGACCGACGACGTCGAGCCCGCGCTCCAGCGCTGGGAGAAGAGCTACTTCCATCGCGTCACCTTGGTGGCAGTCGCCATTGGTCATGGCGCTGATCACGGCACGCTCAACCGGCTCACCGACAACTTGGTGGTGTTCGATAAAGACAGCGTGCAGGACTTCGACCCTGTCATCCGCTGGCTGACCATGAGCATCTCAGCCCAGAGCCAAAGGGTGGAATCCGGCGCGGTGAGTCTCGCCAAGCCAGAAACCGGGATGGCGATGTGGCTGGGGGACACCCTCAAAGCCTCGCAGTTGGATACCCACGTCGTGCTGCTGCCCGGCGTTTGTGCGGAGCGCAAACTCCGCTACCTGCTGCGCTACCAACGCCTACCGCAGCCCCCGGACTCCCTAAGCCCGCCCTTGTATCGCGCCACTGGCTCGCACTGCATCACGCCGGAGTACGACGAGTGGTCGGGCAGCAATCCCATCGGTGCCACCCCCACGATCAGCACCGCCGCACTCGGTGGTGCCGCTGGGTGCCCAGCCTGCGGAGCACCTTATGGGCTTGCCACCTGCGGCAATTGCGGCGGCGTGCACTGTGTGCGGGGCGACGGCCACGCGACCTGCCCGCACTGCGGCAGCTCCGGTTTTTATGGCTCCGCAGAGGCCGACGACCCGGGCACAGAAGTCCGCCGAGGGCGCGGCTAGTGCCTTTCTTTGGGCCTTCTGCGGTGCCAGCGCCTGCCGCGCCTGAGCGTCTGCGGGTGCTGCCGAATGCGCGCGTCGGTAAGCCCTACCAAGAGCCACTGGGCGCAGTCACTTGGGCCGAGCTGCCCGCCAGCCTTGGCCTGTTGCTCGCCGATGATGGTGTGTTGAGCGGCGTGCCGCAGTGTGCGGGCGAGTTCCGCTTTGCCGCTGAGGACGCCGATGGCCGCATGCTGCTGGAGGTTTTCGTCGCGCCTGATCCAAAGTCGCTCTGGAAGAATCTCCCCAGCCAGCGCTGCGGCTTGGGCTGGAAGCCCGATCTTTTTGCCGATCAGCTCAGCTTGGAGTCTCACGATCTCATCGTCGCCAGCCGCCGTGGCCGTAGCCACGCACACAAAGGCGGTTTCCGCGACGACGAAGGCCGCGTGTTCAGCGCGGGCGATTGGCTCGGCATGGTCGTCGCAGACGGCGCCGGCAGCGCCGAGTGTTCCCGCCTAGGCTCCAGCATTGCGGTGGCCACGGCCTGCCAATCGCTGGGCGCCAGCCTCGCCCAAGGTGCGCAAGCAGAAGCCGCACTCATCGCCGCTGCAGAGGCCTGTGTGCAAGCCCTGACTGCCACCGCTGAGTGCCACGGCCTAGCCTTGAAGAGTCTATACACGACGCTTTTGGTGGTGTTTGCGCACGGCGAGCAGGCGTACACCCTGCACATTGGTGATGGCTTGATCGCCGCGTCTGATGCGGGCGGAGGCTGGCAAGTGTTGTCGCGCGGCGACGAGGGTGAGTTCAGCAACCAGACCCAGTTTGTAGATGCCGTGACGGTCGCCGCCGCGAGCAGCCGCATCCAGCGCCACCAGCTTGCGCCCGGTGCCACGCTGTGGGCGATGACCGATGGCGTCTCCGACGCCTTCTTTGCCGACGCGGAGCATCCCCAAGCGTTTTTGCAGCAGTTCGGCGCGGTGCACAGCGCGGAGCAATTGTTGGCCGCCCTCGACTTCTGGCAGCCCGGATGCCACGACGACGCCACCCTCGCCTTGGTGCGCCCACGATGAGCGCTCAAGTCATCCGCATGAAAACGCTGGAGGGCGAAGAAATCGCCTTCATTGATGAGATCAAAGGGCAGGGCACCTACAAGGACTGCTACCTCACGCCCGATGGCCGCGACGTCGTGCTCTGGTTCCGTGAGCCCATCGGCGAGGCGCAAGAGCTGCGCTACGCGGCGATTGCGGGGCTGTATCGGCAAAGCCTGATGCAGGGCGAGGGCGGCGACTACTGGGGCAAATTGTTTTGCTGGCCGCGCGCGTTGCTGCGCTACCAACAGCGCTTGGGGCTGGTGGTGCCTGCTTATAGCGCGGCCTTTCGCTTCGCCCACGGCGCGCAAGATCACGACCGCCTAGGCCTGCAGGGCAAAGAAAAAGAAAGCTATTGGTTTTTGAGCCTAAAGCACCGCGCCAAGACGCTCGATGCCCGCGAATTGGGCGACTGGCGCAATCATCTGCGCATGGCCTTGCTGGTCGCCCGCGCCACGCGTCGGCTGCACGCATCGGGCTTAGCGCATGGCGATCTCAGCTACAAAAATGTGCTCTCCGACCCTACCTCCGGCCAAATCTGCCTGATTGATTTGGACGGGCTCATCGTGCCCGGCAAGCACGCACCTGAGGTCGTCGGCACGCGGGATTTCATCGCGCCTGAGGTGATCAAGACCCAGCATCTGCCGCGCGAGCAGCGGGTACTGCCCGGCATGGCGACCGACCTCCACGCGCTCGCCGTGCTCATCTACCAGTACCTGCTGCTGCGCCACCCGCTGCGGGGTGATGCGGTGCACGATGCGGACGATGACGAGCGCAATGAGCAGGCGCTGATGGGCACCCACGCGCTGTTTGTTGAGGACGCTAGCGCTGCCAATGCCATCCGCAAGGATTGGCTGAGCGACTACGAACTGCCCTGGAAGGACACGGCGAAACTGCCCTACACAGTGCTCGGCCCATGGCTCGCACCGTTAATCCAGCGCGCTTTCGGCCCCGGCCTGCATGACCCTACTCAGCGCCCGAGTGCAGAGGAATGGGAGGACGCGCTGGCCGAAACGGCGGACTACCTCATCCCCTGTGCGAACCCAGTCTGCCCTGCGCACTGGCAGGTGTACGACCCCAGCCGCAGCCATTGCCCGTTTTGCGATACGGCGCGGCCCGCGCAGGTGCCGGTATTGCATTTTTATAGTGCCCGCGATGGCCGCAGTTTTGCGCCGGAAAACCGTCTGTTCGTCGGTTACCAGCATGCCGGGCTCTACGCGTGGCATGCCGACCGCTATTTGCGGCCGAACGAGAAGCTCAAGGCGGACCAGCGCCTGCGCGGCGCTTACTTCGTGCAGCAGGGCGGGCATTGTTTGATCGTCAATGAGCGCTTTAACCTGCGGCAGGTCACCACCAGTTTGGACGCCGCAACCGCCATCGGCCAAGGCCAAGCCCTGCAATTGGAAAACGGTTGCAAACTATATTTTGCGGATACCGGTCGGCTGGCTGTTGTCCAAGGCCTCTAGCCACCCCATTTACTTCTCACCCCATAGCGGCACCAACACCCCAAACCACTAGGAGCAACACGATGGCGATTTCTCTGCAAAAAGGCGGCAACGTCAACCTCAATAAAGAAGCCCCCGGCCTCACCAAAGTTTTGGTCGGCCTAGGCTGGGACACCCGTTCCACCGACGGCGATGCTTTCGACCTCGATTCCAGCGGCTTCTTGCTGAAGACCGATGGCAAAGTCCGCGCCGATAACGACTTCATTTTCTATAACAACCTCAAATCCAGCGACGGCAGCGTCAAGCACAACGGTGACAACCGCACCGGCGTGGGCGAAGGCGACGACGAAACCTTGGAAGTCAACCTCGCCGGCGTGCCTGCCGAGGTCGAGAAGATTTCCTTCGCAGTCACCATTCACGAAGGCGAAACCCGCCGCCAGAACTTTGGCATGATCAGCAAGGCCTACATCCGCGTTGTCAACATGGCGGACAACAAAGAGCTGGCCCGCTACGACCTCTCTGAAGACAGCTCCACCGAAACCGCTTTGATCTTCGGCGAGCTCTACCGCAACGGCAGCGACTGGAAGTTCAAGGCCGTCGGACAAGGCTTCAAGGGCGGTTTAGGCCCCTTGGCTGCCCACTTCGGCGTTAGCGTCTAAGCAGCAAAAGCAGCTAGCCGGAGGCCATGCCTCCGGCTAGTGTTTCACGCCTCACGCCTCACGCCTCACGCCTCACGCCTCACGCCTCACGCCTCACGCC
>CAZHTI010000014.1:28477-37732 GCA_964535755.1 uncultured Salinisphaerales bacterium
CACGCCTCACGCCTCACGCCTCACGCCTCACGCCTCACGCCTCACGCCTCACGCCTCACGCCCTACGTCCCACGTTCTAAGCCCCAATGCCCAAATTCAGCATCATTGGTGAAAACGACCCCTTCCTCCACGTCAGCCTAGCGACCGGCGAGCGCATCGTCTGCGAGAGCAATGCGATGGTGATGATGGAGCAGAACCTTGATCTCAATGGCCGCATGCAGGGCGGCTTTTTGGGCTCGCTTGCACGCCGGATGGCAAATGGTGAGTCCTTCTTCCAACAAAACATCACGGCGACGCGCGGCGGTGGCGATTGCTTGCTGGCGCCGACCTCGCCGGGGGCAATTCAGCTCTTAGAGGTAAGCCCAACGCAGCATTATTGCCTCAACGATGGTGCCTTTTTGGCCTGCACCGATGGGGTAGCCGTCAACACCCGCATGCAGAGTCTGGGCAATGCTTTGTTCTCGGGCTCCGGCGGCTTGTTCATCATGGAGGCCAGCGGCCAGGGCCAGCTTGCGGTGTCTGGCTTCGGCGGCTCGGTGTTCACCTTGGATGTCGAGCAGGGCAAGGACATCATCATCGACAACTCCCACGTCGTCGCATGGGACCGCCAACTGCACTTTGAACCTTCCGTCACCAGCCAGCAAAGAAGCGGCTTGCTCGGCAATCTGGTCAATAGCGTGACCTCGGGCGAGGGCATCGTGCTCAAGTTCCGTGGCACCGGCAAAGTAGTGATTTGCTCGCGCAACAAAACCGCCTACGCCGACATGATCCGCAAGATGGCGATGGGCGGTAACAGTGGCGGCGGCGGCCTGCTGTAACCCCTCACAATTCATTCATTCATTCGTCACCAAATTAGGAGCTACAGATGGCTATTAGTCTCGCAAAGGGTCAGAAGATTTCGCTGGAGAAAGAAGCCGGCGGCAGCTTGAGCAAAATCGTCATGGGCTTGGGCTGGGACCCCATCAAAAAGGGCGGCTTCTTCGGCATGGGCGCTTCCGCGCAAGACGTCGATCTGGACGCTTCTTGCGTGATGTTCAGCGACTCAGGCCAGCCTGCCGACGTAGTTTGGTTCCGGCAGTTGCAGTCCAAGGACGGCAGCATCACCCACACCGGCGACAACCGAACCGGCGCTGGCGATGGTGATGACGAGCAAATCATCGTTGACCTCACCCGCGTGCCCGCCAACATCAAGAGCTTGGTGTTCGTGGTGAACAGCTTCACCGGCCAGAACTTCAGCCAGATCGCGAACGCCTACTGCCGCATCGTGAATGCCGGCAACAATCAGGAAGTCGCCAAGTACACACTGAGCTGCCAAGGCAGCCACAACGCACAGGTGATGGCCAAGGTCTACCGCCATAACAACGAATGGAAGATGCACGCTATCGGCGAGAACGCCAACGGCAAGACCTTTGTTGACCTGATGCCGCAAATCACGCCGCACATCTAATGGGCCGAGTCCTGCGCTGGTGGGTGCTGCTGTGCATTCATGCCTACCAGCGCTGGATTTCGCCGTATAAAGGATTTCGCTGCGCCCACGGCGCGCAGACTGGGGAATCCTGTTCTTGCGTGGGCCTGCGCATCGTCCAGAGCCAGCCGCCTCGACTGTGGTGGCCGCTGATGCGGGAGCAGTTTCAGCGCTGTGCCATAGCCGCAGGCACATCAGCCACCCGCCGCCGGCGCAAAGAAAAGAAGAAAGACAGCGACTGCAATTGCGATTGCGCGGACGCAGCTTGTTATTGCTCGCGGTAGATGGCGACTGTATAGCCTTAAGCCTTCGCGCTATCGCAACCAAGACGGGCCGATATCGTCGAAAATAGAGGGCTAATTCACTTTAAGGCTTTCCCTTGCGCGTCTGGTACAACTCGAATTACAGCTCCATCCACCGCGTCTTGGCTTTGATTCGGGATGCCGACCTGGAGCGTCGTTTCACCCTGCTGAACAGCCACCGCAAGCCGGATTTCTTGGGCTTTGTCACGGCGGATGAGTATTTCACCGAGCCGCAAGAGAGCGAGGACTACGTCGATTGGTGCTTGGCCACTGCCCAAGCGCAGCGCGTCGATGTGTTTATCCCCTTCCGCGGCGCTGCCCGCATCGGCGAGCGCAAGGCGGAATTTGAGGCCATCGGCACCCGGGTACTGGAAGTCGCAAGCCCTGCCACGCTGGCCACCCTGCACAACAAAATCGCCTGCCACGAGAGCCTCGCGGGCCACCCCGAGTGGCTCAGTCGGCACCAGACTTTCAGCGGCCAAGAGGGCTTTACCGCCACCTATACCGAGATGCGTGCGCGCCTGCCTGAGAGCCTTTTGTGCGTAAAGCCTTCGGTCGGCGTCTATGGCAAAGGGTTTTATGTGGTCGATGAAGGCCTGCCGCTGCCCGCTGCTATGCCCTCGGCCACGGTCGCAGAGCTGAGCGCGCGCTATGAGCAAGACTTAAGCCCGCAATTGTTCATGGAGTTTCTGCCCGGCCCTGAGTACAGCGTCGACGCCATCGCCGGCAATGGCGAACCCATCCGCCACGTCATCCGCCAGAAAGCGCCCAACCGCCGCTGGCAGACGCTAATCGCTGACCCCGCAATCAGCGCAATGGTCGATGGCCTCGTGCGGCACTTTGGCCTCAATGGCTTGTTCAACGTGCAGTTGCGCACGGCGGCTGACGGGACGGTGAAGCTCTTGGAGATTAACCCTCGGCCCTCCGGCGGCACTGGCATGAGCTGCCTGTCTGGCATCAATCTGCCGTACTGGGCGCTGCGCGGATTCGTCGATGGCTACGCCGGGCTGCCGATACCCGAGGGGCGCATCGGCCTGCGGGTGACGGAGATTTCCAAGGCGGCGGAGTTTCCGGGTGGCTAATCTGGCGGTCACTCTGGCCACCGGCAGCTTGGAAGTTGAGGTCAGCGCCAGCCGAATGCCGGTTGAAGAACTGATCGGCTTTGCAGCGCGCAACAACGCCAAGCGCGGCTTTTTGTTTGTCAGCAAGGTGCTGGGCAAACACTGGCCAGCGACACCTGCGGCGATGCAGGCCTGCCACGATGCGCTGGCAGCGAGCTTAGGCCCCGCGCACAGCAACACCCTGTTCATCGGCATGGCCGAGACCGCCACCGGCCTAGGCCAAGGGGTTTTTGAGGCCTGCTTGCGGCGCGGCTGGCAGGGCCAGTGTCTGCTCAGCACCCGCTATCCCGTCGCGGGTGACGCCGAGGCCATTCACTTTGAAGAGGGCCATAGCCATGCCCCACGGGTGCTGCTGCACTGGCCCAAGCAGGCTGGGTTAGAGCGTTGCACGCGCTTGGTGTTGGTGGATGATGAGCTCTCCACCGGCCAGACCTTCATCAATCTCTGGCGCGCGCTAGCAACCCGCCTGCCTGCGGTGCAGCAAATTGATGTGGTCTGCCTGACCGACTTCATGGGTACAACCCGCGCGCGCTTTCTCGCAGCCATGTCGGCTGCCACGACCGTGCACGCGCTACTTTCTGGCAGCTACCGCTTTACGCCGAATGCAGACCACCACGCTGACGCAGCCGCTGCGCAAGCGGCACCGGCGCAGTGGCAGCCCCAGCTCGCCGCTGCCGTACCGCGCTTGAGCGTGGCCGCTGCCCTCACACTGCGCCTGCCCGAATTGCCGCCGAATAGCCGCGTCTTGGTGCTGGGTGTTGGCGAGTTGATGCACGCGGCCTTCGTCATGGGCCGTGGGCTGGCGGAGCAGGGGCATAGCGTCTCTGTGCAGTCGGCGACCCGCTCGCCAATCCTCTTGGGCCATGCCATCGGACAAGTCCTGCGCTTCCCCGACCCTTACGGCGAGGGCATCCCCTACTACCTCTACAACGTCGCCGCCGGGCAATACGAGCAAGTGGTGCTGCTACACGAGACGGGTGCAGCGAGCGTGGCTCCCTTGGCGGAGGCGCTAGAGGCGCGCGCGCTCGCCTTGCAGGATTGGGTCGTCGACGCATGATCACTGCGCTGTTTTTAGACCTCGACGACACCTTGTTCCAGACCGCGCGCAAGTGTCCGGATGACGTTGCACTGCTGCCCGGCGCGCGCAACAAAGCGGGTGCCGTCAACTCGTTTATGACGCCGCAGCAGGCAGAGCTTTGGCAGCGCATCCTTGCTTCTGGCGTGCAGGTAGTGCCCGTCACGGCCCGCAGTGAGGCGGCACTGGGTAGGGTGCTGCTGCCCTTGCATGGGCGCTACGCCAGTGTCGATTTTGGTGCCACCCTCCTGGTGGACGGCCAGCCTGACCGCGAATGGCATGCGCGTGCTGAAGCCATCTGTGCCACCAGCAAAGCCTTACTGGAGCCACTCTGGCAGCAGGCGCAGCAGTACGCCGAGTTGTCGTTGGAGTGGGTGAGCAGCAGCGCGGGCGGGCTCTACCTCACCGCGCGTGACCACGGCCAGCAGCCAGCGGCCATGCAGGCGCTGCGCAGCACTTGGGCTGGCTTCGTCGCCGAGCGGGATGATTTCTTCCTGCATGACAACCACACCTTGGCCTTAGTACCCAAGGCCTTCGATAAAAGCCATGCGGTGGCGGAAGTACAGCGCCGCCTGCGTGCTGCTGGCCCTTTGCTGAGCTTGGGCCTAGCCGATAGCGCCAGCGACTTGGGCTTTCTGCACTTGTGCGATTTTATCGGCCTGCCCGGCGGCAGCCAGCTGGCCCAGCGGCTATGAGCCACATACCTTTTTACGGCAGCCTGCGGCCGGACGACGGCGAGCTGCTGCTGCAAGTGCTGCCTGCGGCGGCGATGGTCTCGGTGGCGGAGAAAGAGGCTCTGATCCAAAGCGGAGCGCGCCACTACGGCGAGATGCTCTCGCCCGAGCAGCTGCCCGCGCCGGATTACCTCGCGCTGTTCCACCAAGCGCTGAGCCGCAACGGCGCGCGACTGGCGGCGGACATCCAACAGCTCGCGGTGGCACTCGCCGCAAGGGCAGGGCGGCAGTTGGTGCTGGTATCGCTCGCCCGCGCCGGTACGCCGCTGGCTGCGGTGCTGGCACACCGACTGCGCGCGCTCGGTGTGGACGTCGCGCATTACAGCGTCTCGATCATTCGCGATCACGGTATCGATGCCGCAGCACTCGCCCACATCGCCCAGCGCCACGCCGCTGAGGATGTGTGGTTCGTCGATGGCTGGACGGCGAAAGGGGTGATTCGGCAGGAGTTGGAGCAAAGCCTGCGTGGCACTGCGTTTGCGCCGCGTCTCTGTGTGGTGGCGGATCTCGCCGGTGTGGCGACCCTCGCCGCCACCCACGACGACTACCTGATTCCGAGCGCGCTGCTCAATGCGACGGTCAGCGGGCTGATCAGCCGCACGGTGCTGACTGCGCAGGGCTTCCATGGCTGCCTGCATTACCGCGATTGGCAGGCCCAAGACCTCACCCGCCACTACATCGACACACTGAGCCAGTGCAGCGTCGCGGCCACAATTGCGCCCACAACATCAGCCAACATTCTCGCCACGCGCAGGGCTTGGCTAAGCCGCTTGCAGGGCTACCAAATCAAACCCGGCATCGGTGAGGCGAGCCGCGCGCTGCTGCGCCGCAAGCCCCAGCGCCTATTGCTGGCTAACGGCGACGACGACGCTACCGCGCACTTACGC
Source organism: uncultured Salinisphaerales bacterium (assembly GCA_964535755.1). Classification (GTDB taxonomy): domain Bacteria; phylum Pseudomonadota; class Gammaproteobacteria; order Nevskiales; family Nevskiaceae; genus Stagnimonas. Next base: position 34,062 of record CAZHTI010000014.1, read on the forward strand.
TGGTTAGCCACCGCGTCACAAATCCCTGTTGAGATACACCCTGAGCTGCCTTGGGCCGCCGTCGCGGTGGTCTGAGCGGCGCTGTCACACTCTCGATATTCAAACCCTCTTACCCCATGACTACCGACGCCTTCCAACTGGGTGCCTCTCTCTACGTCCCCGCCACCCACCCCAAGCTCGGGCAGATTTTGGCGGGGCAGGAGTACCCCTTCTTGCGCTCGGTCATCGTCTGCACCGAAGACGCCTTGCGCGCCGACGAAGTGCAACTGGGCATAGCCCGGCTCGGCCAAGTGCTGACTACGCTGCCAGCTACGCCGCAGTTGAAGCGCTTCGTACGCGTGCGCAATCCGGAGGTTGCCGCACAGGTTTCCGATCTGCGCGGCTCTGGCCTGCTCGACGGCTATGTGCTGCCCAAGTTCTCGCTCGATGTGCTGCCCGACTACGAGCGCGCGCTGCCGCAAGGTCTGTGGATGCCGACGCTAGAAACCCGCGAAGTGTTCGACCCGCTCGCCATGCGCGAACTGCGCGCGGCATTGCTCGGGCACTTCAGCCGCATTTTGGCGCTGCGCATTGGTGGTAATGATTTGCTCGCGCTGCTCGGCATGCGTAGGCCCGAGGGATTGAGCATCTACCAGACCCCCATCGGCACGCTGATCCCGCAGTTGATGATGCTGTTCCGGCCGTACGGCTTCGCACTTACCGCACCGGTCTGCGACGCATGGGCCGACCCCGCCTTTCTCGCCGCGGAAGTCCAGCAAGACTTGGCGATGGGTTTGGTCGGCAAAACCGCCATCCACCCCGCCCAGGTGCCGGTGATTGAGGCGGCTCTGAAGGTCAGCAGTCAGGACGTGCGCGCCGCTGAGCGGCTGCTGGCCGCAAATGCGCCTGCGGTGTTCTCGCAGAACGAACAAATGTACGAGACTGCTGTCCATCGTCAGTGGGCCGTCAACGTGCTGGCGCGCGCCCGTCTTTACGGCCAGACCAGCGCCCACAGTGAATCCAACATCGGTTAATGTGCTCGCAACTCGCCGGTAAAAGGCCCAAAAAGTTATGAACCTCAATTATTTGGATTTCGAACAGCCGATCGCCGAGTTGCAGAAAAAGATCGAGGAACTGCGCTTTGCCACCCAAGGCAGCGAAGTCAGCCTGAGCCAAGAGATTGCCTCCATCGAGGCCAAAATCGTCAAGCTCACCGAGCAAATCTTTAGTGACCTGACTCCTTGGCAAGTCGCCCAATTGGCGCGCCACCCGCAGCGGCCCTACGCCTTGGACTACATCAAGGCGCTGTTCACCGAGTGGGAAGAACTGCACGGCGACCGCCACTACGCGGATGACCTCTCGATCGTCGGCGGTGTCGCGCGTCTAGAAGGCCGTGCCTGTGTCGTCATTGGCCAGCAGAAAGGCCGCGACGCCAAAGAGCGGGTTGCGCGTAACTTCGGCATGCCTAGGCCCGAGGGCTACCGCAAGGCGCTGCGGCTGATGAAGCTGGCGGAGAAATTCCACCTGCCGCTGATTACCTTCATCGACACGCCCGGTGCCTACCCGGGCATCGGGGCTGAGGAGCGCAACCAGAGCGAGGCCATCGCCCGCAACCTGTTTGAGCTCTCCAAGCTGCGCACCCCGGTCATCGCCACCGTGACCGGCGAAGGCGGCTCCGGCGGCGCACTCGCGATTGGTGTCGCCGACGTGGTGATGATGTTGCAGCACTCGATCTACTCCGTGATTAGCCCAGAGGGCTGCGCCAGCATTCTGTTTAAGAGTGCCGCACGCGCACCGGAGGCGGCACTCGCCATGCGCATCACCGCCAAGGACATCCACAACCTAAAGCTGGTGGAGGAAGTCATCCCCGAGCCCTTGGGCGGTGCCCACCGCGACCCCGCGCTGATGATGGAGCGCGTCAAAGAGCGCCTCGTCGCGCATCTTGATGTGCTGGTGCGCAAGCCGATGACCACGCTGCTGGCCGAGCGCTACAACCGGCTGATGCGCTTTGGCGTGTACGAAGAGCCGCAAGTGCTGCATGAAATGCGGCCCAACCTCAACAGCGCCGGCTGATTCCCGCAGCACCGAGTGGCGCAAACGCCGCCGCTGATTTCCTGCCTCTGCCTGAGCCGTGGGCGGGCGGCACTACTGGCAGAGAGCATTGCCTGCTTTCAGGCGCAGACCTATCCCAACCGAGAGTTGGTGCTGCTGCTCGACCCTGAAGATGCAGGCAGCATCGCCTTGGTCGCTGGTATCAATGACCCGCGCATCCGCTGCATTTACCGCGCTGACCACGCCGCTCTGCACATCGGGGTGATGCGCAATCTCACGCTCGCAGCAGCGCGCGGTGCGTGGATAGCCACTTGGGACGATGACGATTGGTACGCGCCTGCGCGGCTCGCCGCCCAGTGGGCAGCGCTGGTGGAATCCGGCCGCAAGGCCTGCGTACTCTGGCAGGTGATCGTGCAGGACATGCTTGCAGACCGTCTGTATCTCTCCGAGCAGCGGCCTTGGGAGCCGAGCATTCTGGTGGAGAAATCCGTGCTGCCGCCTTTTATCGAGCACGGCAAGGCGGAGGACACCCCCGTCGTGCACGCGCTCTACGAGCAGGGCCAGCTACTCGGCCTGCGCCACGCCGCGCTTTACGCCTACCGCTACCACGGCAGCAACATCACCGGTGCCGGGCATTGGCTGAATGCGGTGATCCCCGCCTCCAGCGCGTTGTCGGAGCGAGAAGCCGCCAGCATGCGCAGCGCGATGGCTGCCAGCCGCGCCCAAGCCCAACAGTGGCTGGCGCAGTACGGCAGCGCTGGGCAAGGCTAGACCCGCGCTGAGGCGCTGGCTGGTATCCTCCCGCGCCCAAATCTCCTAGGCCGTTCTTCGCGCAAGCCATGTCAGAAACCTATATCGGCGGCTTCCATGCCGTGACCTCCGCCTTAGAAGATGGCGAGAAGAAGCCGCGCGAAGTGCTCATCAGCGACACCCGTAAAGACTCGCGGATGACGGCGTTGTTGGAGCTCGCAGCGCGCCGCAAGGTCACGGTGCGCACGGTCAGCAAGGATCAGCTTGATCTCTACGCCCCTGGCTTGCGCCACCAAGGGGTGATTGCGGCAGTGGAGGCTGCGGATTTCGTCGGCGAGGAAGCTCTCGACGTGCCTGCCACGCCTGACCGCCTTGTGCTGGCATTGGACGGCGTGCAGGACCCGCACAACCTCGGTGCCTGCCTGCGCACCGCCGAGGCCGTGGGCGTCACCGCCATCCTCATCCCCAAAGACCGAGCGGTGGGCTTAACCCCGGTGGCACGCAAGGCCGCAGCGGGTGCAGCGGAACGTATCCCCGTGGTGGCCGTCACCAATCTCACCCGCAGCCTAGAGAAGCTCAAGAGCTTGGGCTATTGGGTGACGGGCTTGGCGGGCGAGGCGGAGGAGAGCCTGTTCGATACTGACCTCACCGGCCCCACGGTGCTGGTGATGGGCGGTGAGGGCGAGGGCATGCGCCGCTTGACGCGCGAGACCTGCGACAAACTGGTGCACATCCCGATGGAGGGCAAAATCGAGAGCCTGAACGTCTCGGTTGCTGCGGCGGTGTGCCTCTACGAGAGCTACCGCCAGCGCCAAGCGCCTAAGCCCGCCAAGGGTGGCAAGCGCAAGTAGGGCCGTAGCCCTAGAGCGCGTGAGGCGCGCTCGCGCTGC
>CAZHTI010000015.1:0-8097 GCA_964535755.1 uncultured Salinisphaerales bacterium
CAAGTCGGCACGGATTTTGTGTAGAAACAACCCAAAGTCTGGCGAGCTGCTACCTGTTGCCAGTGCGCGTGGCTATCATCCCTACCTATGTTCGCTCAACGGCGACGCCCCCCATCACCCTATTGGAGACTTTTGCCTCATGGGCATGAATGTCAAATCTGGCGATAGCGCAGAAGACGCGCCAGTCGCTGAAATCAACGTCACCCCCTTGGTGGACGTCATGCTGGTGTTGTTGATCATCTTCATGGTGTCGATGCCCGCGATGATGAACCAGCTCTCGATTGAGATCCCCAAGAAGTCGCTCGCCCCGCCGCCGCCCAACGTCAAGCCCAAGCCCACGATGTATGTGCTGGTCGATGACTTTGGCGCTTACTCCATCCAGTTTGGCGATGAACCGGGTGTGCCCGTCGCCTTTGAAGCACTGCCGCAAGAGCTGCTGAAGAGCGCTGAGGAATACGCCAAGGAGCTGGTCTACATCCGTGCTGCCCCGCGCTTGGACTATGGCCGCGTGGTGAGCTTGATCGAAATTTTGGGCAAGTCCGGCTACAACAAGGTGGCCTTGGATCAAAACAAAGACGCCGCTCCGCTGGATGGCCCAGCAGGCGCTGCCCCCGCCGAGGCGGCGGCTCCACCGGCGTAGGCGGGTAGCTGGGTTTCGCTGCGCTCTCCCCCAGCAACCACCCCACCCCTACGGGGCACCCCTCCAAGGGAGGGGAATCCACAGCCATTCCCCTCCTCCGGAGGGGTGGCAGGCGTAGCCTGACGGGGTGGTGCCTCCTCCGAAAGGGGTGGCAGGCGTAGCCTGACGGGGTGGTGCCTCCTCCGAAAGGGGTGGCAGGCGTAGCCTGACGGGGTGGTGTCCCGCCCGTTCGTAGCATCAATAAGGCTTACTTACGCCTACAAGGGCTCAATCCCTGCTATCGCGGCCAATCCCTTATGCGCGGCTAGCCAAACAGCCGCTGGTAGGCCGCAGCGGGAGAGGCCTCGCGCATCAGCGACTCGCCGACTAGGAAGCGCTCGACCTTCGCCCCACGCATCAGGGCGACGTCCGACGCTTGGGCGATGCCGCTCTCGGTCACCACCGGCAGGTGGGCGGGGATGCGCGGCAGCAAGTCCAGCGTGGTGTTGAGGCTGGTGGCAAAGCTGCGCAGATTGCGGTTGTTGATGCCGAGCAGGCTATTGCTCGGCAGCTTTGCGGCGAGGGCAACATCCAGCTCCTCGGCGTCGTGCACTTCCACCAGCACATCCATGCCGTATGCGGCGGCTTGCGCGGCCAGATCCTGTAATTGCGCGGGGCTCAAGGCGGCGACAATCAGCAGCACGCAGTCAGCGCCAATCGCGCGCGCTTCTGCGATTTGGCTGGCATGAATCAAAAAGTCTTTGCGGATCGCAGGTAGTGCCACCGCCGCGCGCGCTTGGATGAGGTAGGCGTTGTGGCCTTGGAAGTACTGCTCGTCCGTCAGCACGGATACGCAAGCGGCACCGGCTGCGGCGTACTGGCGGGCGATCCAGCCGGGGTCGAAGTCGGCGCGGATCAGGCCCTTGCTGGGGCTGGCCTTCTTAATCTCGGCAATAACTCCGGCTTTGCCTGCTGCGACTTTGGCATCGAGCGCTTTGATGAAGCCGCGCGGCGGGCTTTGCTCAGCGCCGAGTTGCTCCAGATCGGCCAGCGAATAGCGGGCGGCGAGGCGGGTGATTTCCTCCGCCTTGGTGGCGAGGATTTTGTCGAGGATGTCGGGCATTACAGACGTGGGACGTGGGACGTGGGACGTGCGTGGGACGGCCAAGCGATGGCCCTCACCACAAAGGGGTTACTGGGTGGCGGCAACCCACTCCTGTTGCTTGGCGAGTGCCGCACCGCTGGCGAGGGTAGCGAGTGCCAGTGCCAAGCCATCACCAATACTGCTGACGCGGCCTGCGGCGTAGAGCGCGGTGCCAGCGTTCAGCGCAACGATGTCGCGCGCAGTGCCCGGGGTATTGGCGAGCGCTTCCAGCAACAGGGTCTTGCTGCCCTCGGCGGAGTCCACCGCCAAGTTGCGGGTGGCGCGCATGGCAAGGCCAAAGTCCTCGGGGTGGATTTCGTACTCGCGCACGACGCCATCGCGCAGCTCACCGACCATGGTGGAGGCCCCCAGCGTGACTTCGTCCAGCCCGTCCTTGCCCCAGACCACCACCGCGCGCTCGGCCCCTAGGCGCTGCAGCACGCGCACTTGGATGCCGACGAGGTCGGGGTGGAACACCCCCATCAGCACATTCGGCGCGCCAGCTGGGTTGGTGAGCGGGCCCAAAATATTGAACAAGGTGCGCACGCCCATCTCGCGCCGCACGGGGGCCACGGCCTTCATCGCCGGATGATGGTTGGGCGCGAACATAAAGCCGATGCCAGTCGCCACCATGCAGTCGGCAACGCGCTCTGGGCTGAGGTCGATGCGTGCGCCGAGCGCTTCCAGCACATCGGCACTGCCGCTTTTGGACGACACCCCGCGGCCACCGTGCTTGGCAACGGTCGCCCCGGCAGCTGCGGCGACAAACATGCTGGCGGTGGAGATATTGAAGGTGTTGGCACCATCGCCACCGGTGCCGACGATATCGAGCAAGTGGGCGCGCTCGCCCCGCACCGGCACCTTGGTGGAGAGCTCGCGCATCACGCTCGCGGCAGCGGCAATCTCACCCACGGTTTCTTTCTTGACCCGCAAGCCGGTGAGGATGGCCGCCGTCATCACCGGCGAGACTTCGCCCGCCATGACTGCGCGGAACAACTGCACCATCTCGTCTTGGAAGATTTCGCGGTGCTCAATCACGCGCTGCAGCGCGGCTTGGGGGCTAAAGCTCATGGGGATTGCGATAAAAAGTAGGGTGGGCAGGGTTCATCTGCCCACCATGTGCGCGGCGACGCCTGATTTAGTCCGCCAACAAAGTCTTCTGCACAAACTGCACGGTGTAGGCGGCTTGCAGGTCACGGTTGCCTTTTTTGCGGAAGCCGTGGCCTTCGTCCTTGGCGAGCAGATACCAGACCTCGCCGCCGTTGCTGCGGATCTTCTGCACCATTTGCTCGGCCTCGGAGGTCGGCACGCGGGGGTCGTTCAAGCCTTGAATGATGAACATCGGCTTGGTGATTTTGCTGGAGTTATTCAGCGGCGCGATTTGCTCGAAGAAAGCCGCCATCTCGGGGATGCGCTCATCGCCGTATTCCACACGGCGCAGGTCGCGGCGGTAGTCCTGGGTATTCTTCAAAAAGGTGCCGAAGTGGCTGATGCCGACGATGTCCACACCTGCGCGCAGACGGTCGTTGTAGTGGGTCATGCTGGCGAGCGTCATATAGCCGCCGTAGCTGCCGCCCATGACGATGACGCGGTCTTTGTCGAGGTCCGGCTGGGTGGCGACCCAATCCAAGAGCGCGCCGATGTCCTTGACCGAATCCTCGCGCAGCATGCCGTTGTCCATCTTCAGGTAGCGCTTGCCGTAACCATCGCTGCCGCGCACGTTGGGGGTGATGACGGCCACGCCCAGCTCTTGGGTGTAGAACTGGAACGTCGGCGTAAAGCTAGGCAGCGCTTGCGCCTCTGGCCCGCCGTGGATGTTGATCAGCACGGGTGCTTTCTTGCCGTCAGCGCGCTTCGCTCGGTAGACAAAGGCGGGGATTTGCTCGCCGTCAAAGCTCTTGTAGCGCAGCAACTCGGGGGCTATGAAGCGCTGGGTGTTGAGCCCGCCGACCTCGCTCGCCGACCAGCGCACCAGATTGCCGCTGCCGACGCGCCAGACATAGGCATCGGAGGGCGAGCGCGCGGTGTCGATGCTCAAGGCCAACTCCTTGCCATTGGCGGCAAAGTCGAGCCCGGTCAGCACGCCAATCGGCAACTTGGGCGCGGCCATCGGACGGCCAGTTTTGAGGTTCTGCATGCGCAGGCTGGAGAGGCCGTCGGCGTTTTCGATGTAGGCGAGGTAGCGGCCATCGTCCGAGAGGCGGAAGTCCTCAACATTCCAATACGGCTTGCTGCTGATGATCGCGCTCTTGCCGGTGACGCCGTCTTCGACGCGCAGCAGGCGGAACTCAGAGTCCTCATCCGAGGTGTAGTAGATGCGATTGCCGTCGGCGGAGAACTTGGCATCGCCGAAATACACCGGCGTTTTGGTGGGGTGGAAGCGCGTCATCGCACGGCTGGCGACATCCACCAAATACAACTCGCTTTCGTTGATGGAAACACTGCGACGGACGATAACGGTGCTGCCATCGGGCGAGAAGTCCAGCGCCGCCCACTCGCCTTCTTTCTCCACCAAGGGCCTGCTCTCCGGCGCGGTTTCCAGCGTCGTCAGGCGGATATCCACGTCCTTACCGTTGCGGGCGGTGGTGGAGTAAGCCAAGGACTTGCCGCCACGGCTCCATAGCGCACCGGTATGGCGGGATTTGCCGTCGGTGAGCAGGCGCACTTCGCTGGTTTCTAAGTCGTGCCAGTAATACTGGAAGAACTCATCGCCGCCCTTGTCTTTGGCGAACAAAAAACCATTCGAGCGCGGGTGCACCAAGGCCCCGGCAACCGGCTCTGGGTAAAAGCTCAGCTGGGTGCGTGCGCCCATGGGCTTGGCAATTTGGTGCAGCTGCGCGGTTTCGCCAAAGCGCGTCGTCACCAGCAAGCTGCCGTCGCGCAGCACGCCTTGCAGCGTCGCACCACGGACGTTCTGGTAGCGGGCGAGCTTCTCGACCACTGCGGGGTCCAGTGCCGGCAGGCCTTCGGTGACCAGATTGCCGCGCTCTAAGCGTTCAACACTGGCGGCTTGTGTAGTACCTGTGCACAGGAGGCCGAGCAAGAGACCAAAGGGGGCGAGCTTTTGCAGATTCACGGGACTAGCGCTCCGAAGATATGGGGGTGCGGCGGGGGCAATCGAATGGCGCGGTTGCCACGCAGAAAAATGCACGAGGACTGCGATTGTAGGCGCTGTGTGCCCGCTTGCCAGTGCCCGATCGCCCCCTAAGCAATTGCTGCCAGCGCAGCACGAGCGATAGCAGCAAAGGGCTTGCCGGTTACGGCTTGCCGAGCGGGACGAGCGCTGCTTGGTGGCCGGCAGCCGCGAGCGCTTGCTTGGTCGCTTGCGCGTCCTCACGGCTAGCAAAGGGGCCTAAACGCAGACGCTGCCAAGTCTGGCCCTTGACCTCTGCTTGCTCGATGCGCGCGCTAAAGCCCTGCATCAGTAGGTTGGCGCGGATGCGCTCGGCGTCCTCGACGGACTTCAGCGCTGCCACCTGCACCGCAAAGCGGCCTGAGGTGGACTTAGCCGCAGGGGCCTTTGCGACAGTGGCTTCTGCTGCTGCGGCTTTTTGCGCCTTGGCTTGCTCCGCCGCTTTTGCCGCCTGCTCAGCCTTGCGCGCTTTGGCGGCTTTGCGGGCTTCTTCTTCCTGCCGCATTTGGGTGGCGAGGCTTGCGGCCTCCGCGGCCTTTTGCTTGCTGGCGGCGGCGGCTTCAGCGGCGAGTGCTTTGCTGCGGGCCTCGGCCTGCGCCTTGGCTTCTGCCGCTGCGCGGCTCGCGGCACTGGGATCGGCCTGCGCTGCTTGCTCGGCCCTAGCTGCTTGCTCGGCCAAGCGCTTTAGTTGCTCGGCCTTGTCTTGTTGCTGTTGGCGCGCGCGCTCTGCGGCGTCGGCAGCGGCAGCTAGTCGCGCGGCTTCGGCTGCCGGGTTACTGGGCTCGACGAAGGTTTCCTCAACAGGCCGACTCGGTTTGGGCTCCGGCGGGCGCGCCTCGACCTTACTACTGCTCTCCGTGACTGCCGGCACGCCGACGCCATCACTCGGCAGCATGGAATAGAAATCGAAAGTGGGGTCTTCGCTGGCAGGGATTTCGACCTTCGCGGCATCGGCGTCCTCCCTCGCGCGCCGTTCGGGCTTGGGGTCGAGCGCTGCGGCGTCGTCGGCACTGCCCGCAGCCGCTACCGCGTTCGCTTGAGCCTGCCGCGCGCTGCTGGAGGGCGAAAACTGCAAAGGCTCGGCAGGACGGGTGACGTGGTAGACCGCTGCGATCAGCAACAGAATGGCGACGGCCAGCACCGTCCACACCCAGATCGGCAGCGCGGCTTCGCTGCGCTCAGGCTTGCGGCCACTGCGCGCCGAGCCTGAGCGCCCAGAGCCGGAACGCGAGGAGCCGCGCCGATCTGCGGGTTTGGCAAAGTCTTGACCGCGCGCCATAGCTCGCGCCCTACATGCGCTCGGGCGCTAAAACGCCCAAGAGCTTGAGCGCGCTTTGCAGCACGGTTTGCGTCGCTTGCAGCAAGGCGAGGCGGGCGTTTTGCAGGCCCAAGTCGTCGGGCAGCAAGACTTTGTGCTGGTTGTAGCTGCTGTGCAGCGCTTCGGCCAAGTCCTTGAGATAGAAGGCAAGGCTGTGCGGCGTGCGGTTTTGCGCGGCGGCTCTGAGCAGCTCTGGGTAACGGCTCAATTGCTGCAACAGGGCTTTTTCTTCGTCGGTATCCAAACGGCCCAATTGGCTTAAACCCAGCGCTGGGTCATAGCTGCCGCCCTTCTCGTCCAACTGCCGGAACACCGAGCAAATCCGCGCGTAGGCGTACTGGATGTAATAGACCGGGTTGTCGTTGGTGCGGCTCTTGGCTAGATCAACGTCAAACTCAAGGTGCTGATCGTGGCTGCGGTAGAGGTAGAAGAAGCGCGTGGCATCGGGGCCAGCTTCATCGAGCAAATCCTGAAGCGTGACGAAGTTGCCGCTGCGCTTGCCCATACGGCCGCTAGAGAGCGTGACGAACTGCATGAGGGCAACGTGCAGGGCGTCCTTGCGGTCGGTGAGCATCTCGATGGCGGCGCGCACACGGGCGATGTAGCCGTGGTGGTCCGCACCCCAGACATCCACCAACAGTGGGTAGCCACGATCGAGCTTATTGACGTGGTAGGCGAGGTCGTTGGCGAAGTAGGTCGCAGCACCGTCGGCCTTGAACAACACGCGGTCTTTCTCATCGCCGAAGTCGCTGGTTTTCAGCCACTCAGCGCCGTCTTTGAGATAGGTGTAGCCCTTGTCGCGCAGGCGCTGTACGGCGGTGTGGGCGAAGCCGCTCTGCACCAAGGCGGCCTCCGAGGCCCAGTGGTCGAAGCGCACGGAGAACGATTCCAGCGTCTGCCGGATGGTGGCGAGTTGGTCGTTCAGTGCGGCTTGGACAATCTCCTGATAACCGTCCGCCCCCAAAAGACTGCGGGCGCGCCCGATCAGGCCATCGGCAAATTTCTCTTGCTCCAGCTTGATGCGGTCTTTGGTTTTGTCGTCGGCATCGGCAGGGATTTGCGGCTCAGTGCCTAAATCAGCGAACAACTCTGCCGCAGTCCGCTGCCAGCGCGCACCGTGCTGTAGGCGCAATTTTTCGGCGCTAACGCGGATGTATTCCGCTGGGTAGCCACGCTTGGGGAAGCTGATCTGCTCACCGCCCGCTTCTAGGTAGCGCAGCCACACCGAGAGCGCGAGGATGTCGACCTGACGGCCTGCGTCATTGATGTAGTACTCGCGCTGCACCTGCCAGCCGGTGGCGGCAAACAGATTAGCGAGGGTGTCGCCGTACGCCGCACCACGGCCGTGGCCGACGTGCATCGGGCCGGTTGGGTTAGCGCTGACAAACTCCACCATCAGCTTGCCCTTGCTGCCGGATAAATCCTGCCCGTAGCTCGGGCCCGCCGCGAGTATTTGCGGCACCACACTGGCGAGTGCGTCGCTGTTCAGGAAGAAGTTGATGAAGCCGGGGCCGGCGATTTCCGCCTTGAGCACATGCTCGGAGGTGGGCAGCGCGGCGAGCAGGCGGGTGGCCAATTCGCGCGGCGGCAGGCCCAAGCCCTTGCAGCTCACCATCGCCAAATTGGTGGCGAAATCCCCGTGCGCTTTGTCCTTGGTCGCGTCAATCGCAATGCTTACGGCAGGCACGGCCTTGCCCGCAGCCTCACAGACGGCAGCGAGCGCTTGGGTGAGCAAAGCTTGGAGATGCGGTTTCATGTTCGGCGGCAAAAAATTAGCCGGTGATTGTAACAAGCTGCTGCAACGCAACATCTGTGCTGGCAGCGTGACCCGTGTGACGCGCCACACCAGATTGTGCGTCCGCACTCAAGCGCTGCGCCGCCGC
>CAZHTI010000015.1:8197-17993 GCA_964535755.1 uncultured Salinisphaerales bacterium
ATTCCCGATTCCCGCGAGCGTCACCCCAAATCCACCGGATCAACATCCAGCGCGAAGCGCAGCTTGCGCGCCAGTGGCAGGTCTTTGAGGCCCGGCTGCCAGCGCCGCAGCAGGGCTTGCAGCGCTTGCCGCTGCTCGGCCACCAGCAGCAGTTGCATGCGGTAGCGCCCGGCCTTGCGCTCCATCAAAGCGGTGGCTGGGCCTAGCACCTGCACCGCGCTCTGCTCGGGGATTGCCGCAATCGCACTGCGCAGAAAGGCCTCAGCTTGCGCCGCGTCAGCCGCCTCGGCACGCAGCAGCGCCATGTGGGTGCAGGGCGGCAGCTGAGCACTACGCCGTTCTTGCAGGAGTTGGGCGGCAAATCTGGCATAGCCTTGGCGCAGCAAAGTCTGTAGCGCTGGGTGGTTGGGCTCCTTGGTTTGGATCAATACCTCAGGGGCCAAACCCGCCGCACTCTGCGCCCGCCCTGCCCTGCCGGCGACTTGCACCAAGAGCTGGCCCAGGCGTTCGGTGGCGCGGAAGTCCGCCGAGTAGAGGGCGGCGTCGGCGTTGACCACACCCACCAAGCTGAGCTGACCGAAGTCGTGCCCCTTGGCGAGCATCTGGGTGCCGACCAAGACATCCACCTGCCGCGCACGCACCGCCTCAAGCACTTCGTGCAGCTGCTTGGCGGTGGAAAAGCGCGCGGAGTCAAAGCGTTCGACCCGCTTGCCCGGCAGCAGGTTTTTGAGCGCTTCTTCGATGCGCTCAGTGCCGTCGCCCAAGGGCAGCAATTCAATACTGCCGCAGGACGGGCATTGCGCCGGCACGCTGCTTTGATAGCCGCAGTGGTGGCAGCTGAGCTTGCGGCCACGGTGCACGGTCAGGCGCGCGTCGCAGTGCGGGCACGGGGCGAGCCAATGGCAGCGGTCGCAGAGCAGGGTCGGGGCAAAGCCACGCCGATTGATGAACAGCAGCGCCTGTCCGCCCGCGCCCACATGCCGGGTGACGGCCTCGGCCAGCGGTGCCGATAGCCCATTGCGGGCGGGGAAGTGTTTGAGGTCAATCAACTGAGGCAGGGGCGCGCCGCCGCCGCCACGCCGCTCGGTCAGCCGTACCCGCTGGTAGCGGCCTGCTTTGGCATTGGCGAGTGACTCCAGCGACGGTGTCGCCGAGCCCAAAATCACCGCAGCACCGGCACTGCGCGCGCGCACCAAGGCCAAGTCCCGCGCGTGATAGCGGAAGCCGTCTTGCTGCTTGAAGGACGCGTCATGTTCCTCGTCCACCACCACCAGCCCCAGCCGCGCGAAGGGCGCGAACACCGCCGAGCGGGTGCCGACCAAGACCTGCGCGTAGCCATCTCGCACCGCAAGCCACGCGGCAGCGCGCTGGCTCTCACTCATGCCGGAGTGACTACAGCGCACTGCGGAGCCGAAGCGCTGAACAAATCGCGCCAACAGTTGCGGGGCTAGGCCGATCTCCGGCACCAGCACCAAGACCTGCTGGCCTTGGGCGAGCACTTGGGCGCAGCGCTCCAAATACAGCTCGGTCTTGCCGGAGCCGGTGATGCCGTCGAGCAGGTGCACGGCAAAGCCGCCCTCGGCGGGAGTGAGCGCCGCCAGTGCCGTCGTTTGCGCGGGCGTGAGCACGGCACCTGGCTGCCCGATGACTTTGGCGAAGGCAGCAGCCTCCTGCCAAGCCGCCCAGCCCCGATCGAGCAGGCTGCGGACGGTGGCGGCGGCGACTGCGCCGTCTTCTAAGGGAGTCTCCGCGAGTTGCTGCAGTGCCTCGCGCTGGCGCGCTGACCGTGCGGGCAGAGTGGGCAGGGCGGCTCGCCCAGCACCCGTAATGGCCAGCAGGCGCGGCACTTGCGGCGTGGCATTGGCCCCTTCGCGCAGGGTTTGCGGCAGGGCGGCGGCCAAGACCTCGCCCAGCGGGTGGTGGTAGTAGCCTGCCGCCCAATGCAGCAGGGCGAGCCAATCGGCCGGCACGATGGGTTGGCCGTCCAGCACCTCCAGCAGCGCTTTGTAGCGGCTGTGTTCAGGCACCACGCTGCGGGGTGCTTGCACCACCAGGCCTACCAAGTTGCGGCTGCCGAACGGCACGCGCACGCGCACGCCGGGGACGAGCGCGCATTGGGACTCGGGGCCATTGGTGGGCAATAAATAATCAAATGCCCGCGCCAGCGGCACCGCCAGAGCCACGGCAACGACGGTAATCATTGGCCCGGCCGCTTTACCCACCGGTTTCGCCATAGCTTGTGGATAACTTTGGGGAAAACTCTAAAGCCCACCGTTGGCTGATCGCAGCAAAGCGCAACAAATCATCAACAAGCCCGCGCTTTAGCGACATCATTTCTATGTATAACAATAACTTGCTCGTTGTTTTAAAAGTGTCATCACTTCTTCATCTTGACCTAGCGGCAAACCGCTACTGCGGACGCCATGTGCATAACCTTTAATCACCCAGGGCTTGACGGCAGCCAAAGTCAAGCTCTAGGGCAGCATTTTCAGCTGATTCCGCAGTAATTCAGGCGCAATTCATGGCAGCACAGCATCTTGCCGCCGCTTTAAACCGGCCCCTCGCCGGGCCGAGCCGCTCAGCGCACTGCGCGCAGCGCCGAAGAGCCACCTTTACTTACTTTAGGATTTCATCATGCCTGCATTTCGTCACGCCCTGATTGCCGCCGCCGTCCTCGCCACCACCAGCAGCTTTGCTGCGGAAGTCAGTGGCAGCGCATCCGCCACCGTCAACACGGGTGGTTTAGGTGCTGCAGCCGCTCAAGTCGGTGGCGCTGCCGTCGCCAATAGCAAAGCAGCGATGGACGCCACTGCCAACGCAGCCGACGCCGCCAAGGCGAACGCCAACGTCGGCGTGCAGGCTGGTGCCAATGTCGGCGCTGAGATGAAGCAGCAAGCCGTGGGCGCTGGACAAGCCGCGATGGCCACCGGCCAAGAGAAAGCAGCCGCTGCCGTCGATGCCGCCAAGACCACCGCCGTCGACGCCCAAACAGCGGCCAGCGCCAAGCTTGCTGCTGGCTCCACCGCTGCGGTCAACGCCGGCACCAAGGCTAAAGCCAAGAGCAAGAAGGCCGCCCGCAAAGCCAAGAACAAAGCCAAAGCCGGCGTCGGTGCTGGGGTTGGCGTGGTGACGGGTGTTGCGACTGGCGTCGCGGGCGCGGTGACCGGTGCGGCCAACGGCGGTGCCTCGGTGTCTGCCCAAGGCAATGTGCAAGGCGCTGGCGCGTCTGCCGATGTCAATGCCAGCGGCAAAGTCGGCAAGTAACTCTGCCCACGGCTGGCCCAAAAGCCGGAGCTTGCTCCGGCTTTTTTTGTGGGCGATGGCCCTCTGCATCAAAAAAATCTTCGGTTTGGCTGTCAACCAAAAGCGGGCTGGGCGACTTATCCCTGTGTGTCACCCGCCCCAACCTAGGAAGAAGCCATGCCCCTACGCCTCCCCAAAATCCTTATGACCGGCCTGCTGGCCGCTGCTGCCCTGCTGCCCTTGCATGCGGCACAGGCGGCTGCCAGCCACGACCACCCGCGCGCTGAGGCGCGTGCCGATCGGATCGAAGCGCGTGCTGATCGCCTGCGCGACAAACACCATCAGCGCTCGCGGCACCTCGCGGCCAAAGGCCACCATCGCGCCGCCCATCGCGCTTGGCACCAAGGCAATCGGATTCACCGTCGCCTCGATGCCCGAGCCAATCGCATCGAGCGCCGCCACGATCGTCGCCATGACCGCCGGGGCCGCCACAACGGGCAGCACGGCTACTCGGGCCGCCAGCCACATTACCCACGGCACCGCTAAGTCAGCGTGGCCAGAGCCGATTGCGTGATGAGCAGCCGCAGGCTGGAGCTCGACCGCTTTTTGCGGGATGAGCAAGGCCGGGCTTTGCGCATCGCGCAATTGGCGGTCGGCGATGACGCGCTGGACGCCGTGCAGGACGCGATGATCGCGCTCGCCAAACACTATGCGGACAAGCCGGCGGTAGAGTGGCCGGCCTTGTTCTACCGAGTGCTGGACAACCGCCTGCGGCGCTGGCGCTGGCGGGCGGTGCTGACGCGGCGTTGGTTCGGCACGCAGGTCCAGCCCAGTGTGCGCGAGGACGGGGCCGAGGCAGAAACTGATCCTTTGGCCGATCTTCCCGCCCCTGCGCAACAGCAGCCCGACGCCGTGGTGCTTGGCCAGCAACAGCTATCAGCGATTCGCGCAGCACTAGAAGCCCTGCCGCATCGCCAACGGCAGGCGTTTTTGCTGCGCCATTGGCGCGGGCTCTCCACCGAGGAAACCGCCGCTGCCATGGAATGCAGCACCGGCAGCGTCAAGACCCACCTCAGCCGCGCCATTGCGCGCCTGCAGCAAGATTTAGCCTGATAGGAGTTCCGCCATGCGCCCACATCCCGAAGACCACCCTGCTGACACCGAGAGCCCCTTGCCGGGTGCGCTCAAGCAGGGCGTGCAGCAGTTGGACGCTTGGCAAGCCGAGCTGAGCCCCGCCGAGCAAGCGCGCCTGAATCTCGCGCGCCAGCAGGCTTTGGCGGCGGCCACAGAAGGCGGCCATGCGCCGCAGCGCCGTTTGCGCCCGCCCTTGTGGCTGGCAGGGGCCACCGCTGCGGGCCTACTGCTGGTAAGTGGCGTCATGCAGCTCCGGCCTACGGCAGGCCCTGCCAGCGCGCAGATCACTACTGCAACCGCCCAAGCCTCAGAGCCCAGCGCACTTTGGGACATCCCCGCCGATGAGCTGCTGGACGAGGACCTTGAGCTCAGCCTGCTGCTCAGCGGCCTCGATGACGCCAGCTAAACCCCTGAATGACCCATTGATACGGACATTGACCGCCATGACCCACAGCCTGCGCCACCTCCGCCCCTACCCCCTTGCCCGCGTCGCCGCACTCTGCGCCGCACTCTGGTTGAGCCCGGCCTACGCGCAAAACTGGGCAGCGCTCAGCCCCATCCAGCAGCAACAACTGCAAGGCCTGCAAAGCCATTGGGACCAACTCCCCCAAGAGCGACAAGCGCGGCTCATCGGCCAAGCCGAGCGCATTGCCAGCATGCCGCCGGAGAAACTCGCCCGTATGCAGCAACACCACGCCCGCTTGGCGGAGCTACCCCCTGAGCAGCGGCAGGCTCGGGAGCAGCGGCTCAAACACTGGCAGGAGCTGCCGCCAGAGCAGCGTGCGCGCATTAAGGAGCGCATGCAGCGCCTCAGCCCTGAACAACGCGCCGCCCTGCGCGAGCGCCGCGAAGCGCTCAAGAACCTAAGCCCCGAGCAAAAAGCCGAGTTGCGCCAGCGCATGAAGACACTCAAAGCGCTTCCTGCCGAGCAACGCGCCGCCGCCCGCGAGTGCCTGAAGCAAGCCCCAGTGGCCGATGCCAGCCGCTGCCTGCCGTCTGCGCCGACACCCTAAGTTCTCGCAGCCAGCGTGGCCGCTAAGACTGCCCCCGCTGTAAGCACCGAGCAGGAGCAATCTGGCACGAGCTGTGCGACGCTAGCCGCCAATGTTCCGCCTGCTCCTCTCCGCCGCCTCGGTTTTTGCTGCCGCTGCTCTGATGGTCGCGGGCGTGATGATGCTCACCACCACGGTGGGCCTGCGCTTAAACCTTGAGGGCTACAGCACTGGGGTCATCGGCCTCATCCTGACTGCCCAAGCGGTGGGATTTGTCTGCGGCACTTTGCTCGGGCCGATCTTGATTCAGCGCGTCGGGCACATACGGGTGTTTTCCGCCCTTGCCGCGTTGATCTGCGTGGTGGCCCTCACCCACGGGGCGGTCGTCAACGCCCCACTCTGGGCGCTGTTGCGCTTCACGGCGGGCCTGTGCGGCAGCGGCATGCTGCTGGTGCTGGAGAGTTGGATCAACGCCCACGCCACCCCCGCCGCGCGCGGCAGGGTCATGGGCTTTTACATGGTCAATTACTACGCGTCCGGCGCAGTCGGCCAGCTCTTGGTGGGCTTGAGCGCACCGGACGACTACCGCGCCTACTCGCTCGCCGCCGGGCTCTTGGTGCTGTCCTTATTCCCGCTCGCCCTCACCACCTTGCAGCCGCCGCCAATGAACAAGTCCAGCCGCTTGGGCTTGCTGGCGCTGTATCGGGTGTCGCCGATCGCCACGGCGGGGGCCTTTACCGCTGGATTTTGTTTATCCAGCTTCTACCAGCTGGCACCGGTGTCGATGCGGCGCATCGGCATTGATCTCGCCACCATCTCGCAATACATGGCGCTGGCCGTGTTGGCGAGCATCTCGCTGCAATTCAGCATTGGCCGCGCGACCGACCGCTTTGACCGCCGCCGCGTCATCGCCCTGATCGCCGCGGCCGCCAGCCTCGCCGCGACAGTCGCCGCTTGGGTCGGCAAGGGCTCGCTCACGGCCCTGTTTCTCGCCACCATGCTGTTCATGGCTTTGATGGCCAGCCTCTATCCCTCTTGCTTAGCGCAGATGCACAGCCGCTTGCAGGGTGAGCGGCCAGTCGCCGCCAATGCCGGGCAACTCATGTGCTTTGGAATCGGCAGTTGCACCGGCCCTTTGACGGTGAGCTTGCTGATGCAAGAGCTGGGGCCGTCGGCACTGTTTCTCTCGCTCGCAACGCTACTCGCCGCCTATGCGGGGTTTGTCGCTTGGCGCTTACGGGTGATCGCCGAGGCCGAAGCCTATGCCAAAGCCGCCAGCGTGCCGGTGATGGGCGAGAGCACCGTCGCGATGGCCGAAATGGATCCGCGCACCCGGCCAGACGTGCTGCCTTAGCGGCCCGCCAATCGCCCGCCCAGCCGCTCGAATCCGCAAAACACAAGCAATCGGCTAGACTCCGCGCCGAAACCTTTAGTCCTGAGCACGATGTCAGCCCGTCTAGTGGAGGTCACGCGCAACACGCGCGAGACACAAATCAGCCTCAAGCTCAATCTTGATGGCACCGGAGCCGCCCGCTTTGAAACCGGCGTGCCGTTTTTTGACCACATGCTCGACCAGATCGCCCGCCACGGGCTGATCGACATCGACCTCGTCGCCAACGGCGACCTCGAAATCGACGCCCACCACACGGTGGAAGACGTCGGCATCACCTTCGGCATGGCCTTTAATAAGGCCATTGGCGATAAAAAGGGCATCCGCCGCTACGCCCACGCCTACGTGCCGCTGGACGAAGCGCTCTCGCGCGTCACCATCGACATCTCCGGCCGCCCGGGCTTGGAGTGGGAGGTGAACTTCCCGCGCGCGATGATCGGCAACTTTGATGTGGACTTGCTGCGCGAGTTTTTCCAAGCCTTCGTCAACCACGCCAACGTCACCTTGCATGTGGACAACCTCAAGGGCCGTAACGCCCACCACATCGCCGAGACCATCTTCAAAGCCTTTGGCCGCGCCCTGCGCGCTGCCGCTGAGCTAGACCCGCGCCAAGTCGGGGTCACTCCTTCCACTAAAGGCGTTTTATGAGTACCGCACATCGGAGCCTTTGGAAGCCGTCGCGAGCGGAGCTTGGGTGCAGCCTTGACCGCGCAGAAGGCTAACGAAGGCTAGGCATGAAGAAGGTCGGAATCATTGACTACGGCATGGGCAATTTGCACTCGCTCGCCAAGGCTATTGAACGCGTCGCACCGGGCCAGCGGGTGGAAGTCACCTACGACCCTGAAGAACTAATGGACTGCGATCGCCTGATCCTGCCGGGTGTGGGCGGCGTGCGGGAATGTATGGCTGAGCTGCATCGGCTGGAGCTCTCCCAGCTGATCGTCGAGGCCGCACGCAAAAAACCGATGTTGGGGATTTGCTTGGGCATGCAGGTCATGCTCGACCACTCCGAGGAGAACGATGGCGTCGCTGCGCTTGGCCTGTTCGGCGGCGAGGTGGTGCGCTTCCCTGAGCCACCGCGCGATGTGCCGCCGGAGCAGCGTTTGAAGGTCCCGCACATGGGCTGGAACCGCGTCAAGCAGGCCAAGCCCCATGCGCTTTGGGAAGGCATCCCGGACGAGAGCTGGTTTTACTTCGTCCACAGCTACTACGCGCGGCCGAAAGACCCCGCCCATGTGCTGGGCACGGCGGAATACACCCACCATTTCGCTGCGGCCATCGCCCGCGATAACTTGGCGGCGTTCCAGTTCCACCCCGAAAAATCCCAGGGCCTAGGCTTAGCCTTGCTCGCCAACTTTGTGCATTGGTCGCCTTAGGCCCAAGCACATCATTGCCGCCGCCCTCTGCATCCTGCACAGTCAGCCCCCAATCTCCGACCGCCCACCCAACCCGCGCTTGGCACCCAACCAAGTGCACTAAGCCATGCTGCTGATCCCTGCGATTGACCTCAAGAACGGCCAGTGCGTCCGCCTGCGCCAAGGTGATTTTGCTGATGTCACCGTCTTCTCCAACGACCCAGCCGATATGGCCCGCCGCTGGATCGATGAAGGCGCACAACGCATCCACGTGGTCGATTTGGACGGCGCGCTCAAGGGCTCGCCGGTCAACCTCAAGGTGGTCGAGAAAATCGTCGCTGCGGCGGGCGCGGTGCCGGTGCAAATCGGCGGCGGCATTCGTGATGAAGACACCGTGCAGCGCTACCTTAACATCGGTGTCAGCTACGTCATCCTTGGCACTAAGGTCATCAACCAGCCGCACTTTTTGCATGACCTCTGCATTGAGTTCCCACGCAAAGTCATCGTCGGGCTCGATGCCAAGGGCGACCACGTCGCCGTCGATGGCTGGAGCAAGCTGAGCCACCACACCGTCACCGACATTGCCCTGCAGTGCGAGCACGACGGCGTCGAAGCCATCATCTACACCGACATCGGTCGCGACGGCATGTTGGAAGGTTTTAATGCCGAGTCCACCGTCGCCCTCGCCCGCGCCATCAAAACGCCGGTGATCGCCTCGGGCGGGATTGGTAGTTTGGACGACATCCGCAAGCTCAAGGAAATCGAGCATGAGGGCGTGGTCGGCGCGGTGATTGGCCGCGCCATCTATGAAGGCAAGTTCAGCTTGGCGGATGCTTTAAGGATTGCTGCATGACGCCGGGAGACGGGAACCGTAGTGCGGGAAACGATCAAGCCGCCACCGTGAGACCCCGTTTCTCGCTCCCCGTTTCCCGTTTTCCGTCCTAAAAAATGCTCGCCAAACGCATCATCCCCTGCCTAGACATCGACCGTGGCCGCGTCGTCAAAGGGGTCAAGTTCGAAGAGATTCAAGACGCCGGCGACCCGGTCGAAGTCGCCCGCCGCTATGACGCCCAAGGTGCCGACGAATTGGTATTTTTGGACATCACCGCCTCGGTCGATGAGCGCCCAACCCTATTCGCGACGGTAGAAGCCGTCGCCCGCGAGATTTACATCCCGCTCACCGTTGGCGGTGGCGTGCGCTCCTGTGCGGACGTCAAATGCCTGCTGGCTGCCGGGGCGGATAAGGTCAGCATCAATACCGCCGCGGTGCACAATCCGGACTTCGTAACGGAGGCCTCCAGCCGCTACGGCGTGCAGTGCATCGTCGTCGCCATCGACACCAAGCGCGTCAGCAAAAAAAATCAGCCCCCGCGTTGGGAAATCTTCACCCACGGTGGCCGCAAAGCCACTGGCATAGACGCCGTCGAGTGGGCGATCAAGATGGTGCAAAAAGGTGCGGGCGAATTACTGGTCACCAGCATGGATCGCGATGGCACCAAGGAGGGCTACGACATCGAACTGCTCGCCGCAATCTCGCAAGCCGTCAATGTGCCGGTGATCGCCTCAGGTGGCGTCGGCACTTTGGACCACCTCGCGGATGGCCTGCTCGAAGGCCATGCCGATGCCGCACTCGCCGCCAGCATCTTCCACAAGGGCTTGCACACCGTCGGTGAGGCCAAGGC
>CAZHTI010000015.1:18093-37504 GCA_964535755.1 uncultured Salinisphaerales bacterium
TGGTTCCACACCTTGGTCTTGCTGGCGCATCGGGGTTTGCATGCCGACGCGGTGCTGGCGGAGCTGGCACGGCGGCACGGCACCTCAGGCTTGGTGGAAAAGGCCGCCCGCAGCCACTAGCTGCGGCAACTTAATTTGGAGACGCGTCATGGGTTCATTTTCTTTGTGGCACTGGTTGATTGTTCTCGCCGTGGTCATCTTGGTGTTCGGCACTAAGAAGCTGCGTGGCGCCGGCGGGGATTTAGGCGGCGCAGTCAAGAGTTTTAAGGACGCAATGAAGGATGGCGAAGCGGACGTCGCCAAGAAGCCTGACGCCGTCCCGCTGAAAAAAGACGAATCCGCCTAGCCATTCATTCCTAAGCACTCGTGTTCGACATCGGCTTTGGTGAGCTGTTCGTCTGTTTCATCATCGCGCTGATGGTGTTAGGGCCTGAGCGCCTGCCCAAAGTTGCACGCACGGTGGGCCGCTTTACCGGCCAAGCCCGTGCCTATATGCGCAATTTGTCCACCGAGCTGGAGCGTGAGACCCACGCCGCAGAGCTGAAAGCCAAGCTCGATGAAGCCAACCGCAAGGCACGCGAACAGTTCGCGCTGATTGAGTCGGAAGCGCAAAAACAAAAGGCTGCGGTGGACTCTGCCCTCACCCCGCCCAAGCCCGGCAACGAGCCGCCGGCATGATCATCGACCCCAACAGCCCCGCTGCCGAGCAGCCTTTGCTCGCACATTTGTTGGAGTTGCGTAGCCGCGTGCTCAAGGCCCTGCTTGGGGTCATCATCATCCTGCTGCCGCTGGCCATTTTCGCCAAGCCCCTGTTCGGCATCTTTGCCGAGCCCTTGGTGAACCTGATGCCTGCTGGCACCAGCATGATCGCCACCAAGGTGATCTCCCCGTTCCTGACGCCGCTGAAACTCAGTGCGATTTGCGCGCTGTTGGTGGCGATGCCTTGGGTGCTCTACCAAATCTTCGGCTTCATCGCCCCCGGTCTCTACAAGCACGAGCGCCGACTCGTCGTGCCCCTGCTGGCTTCGTCGACGCTGCTGTTTTATGCGGGTGTTGCCTTCGCCTATTTTTTTGCGCTGCCGATGGTGTTCAAGTTCACCTTGAGTGCGGCCCCAGCGGGTGTGACGGTTGCCACCGATATTGGCGATTACCTCGACTTCATGCTGACCATGTTCGTGGCCTTCGGCTTCGCGTTTGAGACGCCGGTCGCCGTGGTGCTGCTGGTGTGGTCGGGCATGGTGACGACTGCCAAACTCAAAGAAGCACGCGGCTATGTTTTGGTCGGTGTGTTCGTGGTCGCCGCCGTCATTACTCCGCCGGATGTGTTCAGCCAGATCATGGTGGCCATCCCCAGCTATCTGTTGTTTGAGTTGGGGTTGATCTGGGCGAAGTGGGTGGAGAAATCCCGCAACGCGCGGATTGCCAGCGGTGAGCTGCCGCAGCGTTAGCGGGCCGCAACGCCGCGCTTCGGTGCGTGCAATGCTCGCCGCTTGCCAATCGCTCTCCCTGGGCTACAGTCCCAGCACATTTTTTGTCCCCGCCACGGAGTCTGTCTTATGAAGCGTCTTGTCATCGCCTGCGTCCTGCTGTGCACCAGCCTACTGAGTGGCTGCGGCTATAACGCGATGCAGTCCAAGGATGAAGCCGTCAAGGCGGGCTGGAGCGAAGTGCTCAACCAATATCAGCGCCGTGCGGATCTCATCCCCAATCTGGTGACGACCGTGCAGGGCTACGCCCAGCAGGAGCAAGAAGTGCTGGTCAAGGTGACGGAGGCCCGCGCGCGGGTAGGCTCCTTCAACGTCAGCCCAGAAACCGTCAATAACGCCGAGCAGCTCAAAGCCTTCCAAGCCGCGCAAGGCGAGCTCACCCAAGCGCTTTCGCGCCTGATGGTGGTGACCGAGAACTATCCGCAATTGAAGTCCGACGCTCTCTTCCGCGACCTGCAAGCGCAGCTTGAAGGCACGGAGAACCGCATCGCCGTCGCCCGCAATCGCTACATCGCCACGGTGCAGGACTACAACGTCACGGTGCGCAGCTTCCCCAACAACCTCACCGCAAAGATGTTTGGCTTGGACATCAAGCCCAACTTCACCGTGGAAAACGAGAAGGCCATCTCCACCGCACCTAAAGTGGACTTCGGCAAGCAGTAATGCCGCGACTCCTCTCTGGCTGCTGGTTGCTGCTGTGGGCCTTGCTGGCGGGCTCAAGCCCACCCGCCTATGCGGATGGTCTAGTCGCCATCCCCGCGCTCACCGCGCGGGTAACCGACACCACCGGCACACTCACGGCAGCACAGATCGCTCAACTGGAAGCCGAGCTAGCGGCCTTTGAGGCCAGCAAAGGCAGCCAGATTGCGGTGCTGATTGTGCCCAGCACGCAGCCTGAGCCCATCGAGAGCTACAGCCTGCGCGTGGTGGAGGCTTGGAAGCTCGGCCGCAGGAAAGTCGATGACGGGGTATTGCTGGTCGTCGCCAAAAACGACCGCCGACTGCGGATTGAAGTCGGCTACGGCCTAGAGGGCGCGCTGACCGACGCTGGCTCGCGCCGCATCATTGCCGAGACCATCACTCCGCGCTTCAAGGCCGGGGATTTTTTCGGTGGCATTGAGGCGGGGGTGCGGCAAATCATTGCCGTGGTATCTGGCGAGGCGCTGCCGGAGGTTTCCGTAACAGGCCCCGAGTCTGCTGCGCCGCGAGAGGTGCTTGGCGGCTTAATTCTGCTGGTATCAGGCGTGCTCAGCGCCCTACTGGGCCGCCTGCTCCCTTGGCCGGTGCGCATGTTGACTGCCTCGGTGCTCGCAACCGTCGTCGGCGTGATGATGAGTAGCTTTTTGCTGGCCATCCTCTGCTTCTTCGGATTCCTATTTTTTGGGTCGAGAGCGGGATCAAGCTTCGTCACCACTGCCGGCAATGCCGGCGCATGGCGTGGCGGCGGAGGCTTTGGCGGAGGGGGTAGCTTTGGTGGTGGCGGCGGCTTTAGCGGCGGTGGCGGCGGTTTCGGTGGCGGCGGTTCTTCGGGGAGTTGGTGAGCATGGCTTTGTCGCAGTCCTTACTTCCACGCATCGGGCGCCACAGCGTAGGCAGCATCGGGCTCATGCAGCGCTGGTTCCCGCAATCGGCACTCGACCATATCAACGGCAGTATCGCCGCCGTTGAACGTGAGCACCCCGGCGAAATCTGTTGCGTGGTGGAAACCCGCTTACCGATCGATGCCCTCGTCAGCGGCCTCACGCCGCGTGCGCGGGCGTTGCAGTTGTTCTCCCAACTGCGCATCTGGGACACCGAGCACAACAACGGCGTACTGCTCTACCTGCTGCTGGCCGACCACGCTGCGGAAATCATTGCCGACCGCGCCGCCGCCAAGCTCGCAAGGCAGTCCGAGTGGGACGGCATCTGCCAAAACCTGCTGCCGCCCTATTTCCAGCGCGGTGAGGCGGTGGACGGAGTGGTGGCGGTCGTCACAGCCATTGCGGGCATTCTTGGGCGCGATGACTCTGCCCTGCCCCGCAATCTCGGCCAGTTGCCCAACACACTGCGGATTGAGCGCTAGTCACACACCCGCGTAGGCACTCCTGCCCGCAAAAAGCCGCGCACCGCCTCGGCGGTATCTGGCGCGCCGAAGATTGCATCCACCGCCGCGAGGTAATGCGCTCCGGCGGCGATTAACCCCGGCGCTCGCGCGGGCGTGATGCCGCCGATCGCGCAGAGCGGCATGGCCGGGAAACGCGCACGCGCTGCACCGAGCAGTTCCAAGGGCGAAGGATGGGCTTCTGGCTTGGTCTGCGAGGCATAGAAAGCACCAAAGGCGAGGTAGCTAGCGCCCGCGGCCACGGCTTGCTCCGCACGTTGCAGGCTGGCACCGCAAGTGGCTCCGATTACCGCGCCTGCCCCAAGCCGCGCTCGGGCCACTGCGACGCTGCCGTCGCTGGCCCCTAAGTGCACCCCAGCGGCACCTACGCTGATCGCCAGGTCAACATCGTCATTGATGATCAGTGGCACCCGGTGATATGCACACAAGCGTTGCAGAGCAAGAGCAATTGCATGCTTTGCGGCATGGTCCGAGGATTTATCGCGGTATTGCAGTAGGCTCAAGCCTGCCGCGAGCGCTGGCTCAGCGGCCGCCAACATCGCCTGAGGCGTTGCGGCCATCGCTGCGCTAGTCACCCCATACAACCCGCCGCGCAGGCTCGTCATGGCGTTGACGGCGGCGCGGCCGCTGGCCCAAGCCCGAAGCGACGCGGCAACCTGCGCCCGCCCCCGATCGCATCCGCAGCAGCAAGCGCCGCATGGGTAAATTGTTGCGCCAAAACCACGGCCTCACGCGGTGGATGGCCTAGCGCCAATCGCGCCGCGATCGCCGCCGCCAAAGTGCACCCGGCACCGTGGAAGCGGTGCGGAATCCGGAAAAACTCGAAGCGCTCCGGGGCTGCACCCGGTTCGAACCACCAGTTCACTACACCCGCACTGTCCTCATCGCCGCCGGTCACCAACACCGCCTGTGCCCCATCCACCAATAACCGCACGCCTGCGTCCCGCACCGACTCACAGCCAGTGAGCTGCCGCGCCTCATCGGCGTTGGGCGTCAGCACGCTCACCGCCGAAAACAACTGATTGCGCATCTGGGCAGCGGAGTGGTCAGTCATGAGCAGTTTTCCTCCGCCTGCGCGAAGAATCGGATCCAAGACCACCGGCTTGCCAAGCGACAGGAGCAGTTCCAGCAGCCAAGGGATCTGCGCTGGGTCACCTAGCAGCCCGACCTTGACTGCATCAACCTCAATGTCCGCGAGTAGGCACCTTGCCATCGCCTGCAGTTGCACCAACGGGGTTGGGTAAACCTGTTGGACATTGCGGGTGTCTTGCGCAGTTAGGCACGACACTAGGCCGACCGCGCGCACACCGATCGCAGCGCAGACCTCAATATCGGCCTGCACCCCCGCCCCTCCGCTGGGGTCATGACCCGAGATGCACAACACTCTGGGGACTAAAGCGACGGCCTTAGAGGATTTTTGCTGAGTATTCAAGCTGCGAAAGCGCGGGTTATTCACAATCCGAGCGTGCACCACAATTGGGCAAAAACCAAGTACGAAAACCCCAGCAGAATAAAACGAGTAGGTGCAAGCTACTGTTTTAGCGACGGTTTTCGCACATCGCCGGAACATGACGAAAAAACCACCATGTGGGTGCCGCCCTTGTAGTTGCGGGTTTTCGTGGAGTTTTCCACGGAGTTATCCACAACTTTTGTGGGTAGCTTGGTTTTTTCTATGCAGAGCAAGGACTTGAGAAAAAACGGCAGCTTTTGCGCCCCGAACTGTTGCAATGCAGCATGGCTACCTACGGCTGCAACCAACAAAAAAGGCGCCACAGCGGCGCCCTTTTCGATGACCCGTGAAACTAGGCGGCAGGTTGCGCCGCAGCTTCGACCGGGGCAGGACGATCGACCAACTCAACATAGGCCATCGGCGCAGCATCACCGGCGCGGTAGCCACAACGCAGGATGCGCATGTAGCCGCCGGGGCGCTTAGCGAAGCGCGGGCCCAGCTCAGCGAACAGCTTCTTCACTGCGGCGTCGCTGCCGAGACGGCTGGCGCAGATGCGACGATTGTGGAGGCTATCGACCTTAGCGCGCGTGATCAGAGGCTCGATCTCGCGGCGTAATTCCTTAGCCTTCGGCACCGTGGTGCGGATGAGCTCGTGCTCGATTAAAGAAGCCACCATGTTCTGAAAGGTAGCTTTGCGGTGGGCGGTGGTACGACCGAGACGGCGGCCGGCGACTTTGTGGCGCATGGTGTGAGTCCTTCTTTACTTACTTAGGCCGGCGTCTTGGGAGACGACCAGTTATCCAGCTTCATGCCCAGATCAAGATCATGGGCCTTGAGGGCTTCCTTAATCTCGTTGAGCGATTTCTTGCCGAGGTTGGGGGTCTTCATCAGCTGGGTCTCGGTGCGTTGCACCAAATCGCCGATGTAGTAGATGTTTTCCGCCTTGAGGCAGTTGGTGGAACGCACGCCCAACTCCAGCTCGTCGATCGGACGGAACAGGATGGGTGAGAGGTCCTTCTTGCCGGGGCCTGCTGCAACGGTTTCTTCGACTTCGAGGCCTACGAACACAGTGAGCTGGTCACGCAGAATGCGCGCAGCTTGGCGCACGGCTTCTGCAGCGTCCACGCTACCGTTGGTGTCGATGTCGAGAATCAAACGGTCGAGGTCGGTGCGTTGCTCAACACGAGCGCGCTCCACCGTGTAGCTGACACGACGCACGGGGCTGTAAGACGCATCGAGCTTGAGCACGCCGATACCGGAGGTCTCCTCTTCCGCACGCGCCAAGGCAGGCTGATAGCCACGGCCACGGCTGACCTTCAAGGTCATGTTCAACTTGCCGCCGGTGAGGTTGGCAATGACGAGCTGCGGGTTGACGATTTCGAGATCGTGGTCGAGTTGAATATCCGCTGCGGTGACGACGCCCTTGCCGCTCTTATTGAGCGTCAGCGTGGCGGTCTCACGGTTGTGCATGGTGATGGCGACGTTCTTCAGGTTTAGAAGAATGTCGAGCACGTCCTCTTGCACGCCTTCAACGGTGCTGTACTCATGCACCACGCCCTCGATCTGCACCTCGGTGATTGCGGCACC
Organism: uncultured Salinisphaerales bacterium; assembly: GCA_964535755.1. Taxonomy (GTDB): domain Bacteria; phylum Pseudomonadota; class Gammaproteobacteria; order Nevskiales; family Nevskiaceae; genus Stagnimonas. The sequence goes on from CAZHTI010000015.1 coordinate 24,719, forward strand.
AGGAATAGAGGACAACAGAATGCGGCGCAGCGCATTGCCGAGCGTGTGGCCAAAGCCGCGCTCCAGTGGCTCGAGCGCAACGCGGGCGCGGTTCGGGCCCAGTTGTTCGACATCCACGGTACGGGGCTTGAGCAAATCGGTAACGATGCCTTGCATGAAATTTCCTTGAAACAATCTTTAGACGAAAACCGGCGAGGTACCCAAACCGACTACTTGGAGTACAACTCGACGACGAGGTTTTCGTTGATGTCGGGGAGAACTTGGCTACGTTCTGGCAGGGACTTAAAGGTGCCCTTCAGCGCCTTGCTGTCCACATCGATCCAGTCCGGCATGCTGCCTTGCCCTGCAAGGGTCAAAGAGGAAGCAATGCGCAGTTGGCTGCGTGATTTTTCGCGCACAGCTACGACGTCACCAACAGCAACTTGATAGCTAGCGATGTTCACGGCTTGGCCGTTCACTTCAATCGCCTTGTGGCTAACCATTTGGCGTGCTTCGCTGCGGGTAGAAGCAAAACCCATGCGATAAACGACGTTATCCAAACGGCATTCCAACAAACGCACCAGATTCAAACCGGTAGCGCCCTTCGAGCCAGATGCCTTCTTGTAGTAGTTGCGGAACTGACGCTCCAGAACACCGTACATACGCTTGAGCTTTTGCTTTTCGGCGAGCTGTAGGGCGTAGTCAGAAAGACGTGGCTTCACCGCGCCGTGTTGACCAGGGCGGGTTTCGAGTTTGCACTTGGTCTCTAGCGAGCGAGCGCGAGACTTGAGCAGCAAATCGGTGCCGGCGCGGCGAGAAAGCTTGCACTTGGGGCCAATGTAACGAGCCATGGGGAGTTCCTAAAAATTAGACGCGACGACGCTTGGCGGGACGGCAGCCGTTGTGCGGGATGGGGGTTACGTCGGTGATGTTGGTCACCTTCATGCCCGCATTGTTGAGCGCACGCACAGCGGATTCGCGGCCAGGGCCAGGGCCCTTCACGCGCACATCGACATTCTTCACGCCGTGTTCGGCGGCAGCGTTAGCGGCTTTCTCAGCAGCGATCTGCGCAGCAAACGGGGTGGACTTGCGGCTGCCCTTAAAGCCTGCGGCACCTGAGGTGCTCCAAGCGATCGTGTTGCCTTGACGGTCAGCGATCAGGACGATGGTGTTGTTGAAGGAAGCATGCACGTGGACGATGGCGTCGGTGATGTTTTTCTTTACTTTCTTACGCTTGGCGGCAGCGGCGGCTGCGGCAGAGGCTTGTGAGGCGGCCATGGGCTTATCCTGTTTCTAAATTATGCGGTTTTCTTGCCAGCAACCGTCGCCTTGCGCGGGCCCTTACGGGTGCGGGCGTTGGTGCGGGTGCGCTGACCGCGCACAGGCAATCCACGACGGTGACGTTGGCCGCGATAGCAGCCCATGTCCACCAAGCGTTTGATGCTCATGGACACTTCGCGGCGCAAGTCACCTTCGACCACAAACTTGGCGACTTCAGCGCGCAGTTTGTCGAGCTCCATTTCGGTGAGGGTGCGAATCGGAGCAGTGGTTGCGATGCCAGAGGCTTCGCAGATGCTCTTTGCGCGGGTAGCACCAATGCCATAGATCGCGCGGAGCGCGATGACGGTGTGCTTCTTGTCAGGGACATTGACGCCTGCAATACGTGCCATGTGAATTCCTTCTACAACGCCTTCAAAAAAAGGGCGCGGAGTTTAGTTAAAAATACTTGCGTTGACAACTGTTTACTTCCGACTAGAGTTTTTTCTTTTGTGTCCGCCCGGCTTCGGGGGAGAACAAAAGCAAAAACCTTAGCCTTGACGCTGCTTGTGGCGCAGATCAGAGCAGATGATGCGCACGACACCATTGCGGCGCACGACCTTGCAGTTACGGCACATTTTTTTGACGGAGGCGCGGACTTTCATGGCGATCTTCTAGGAACAGATGGAGCGGTGAATGAGATGGGTATTACTTTTTGCCGCCCAAGCTGGGCAAGACAGGCTTGGCAGGCTCAGCACCTTTGCCAAGCGACTTCAAATTAGCCTTCTTCAGCAACCCGTCGTACTGGTGGCTCATCAAATGCGCTTGCAACTGCGCCATGAAGTCCATGACTACGACCACGGTGATGAGCAAGGAGGTGCCGCCAAACGCAAATGGGACGGCCATCTTGGCAATCAGCATTTCCGGCAACAAGCAAATCGCGGTGATGTACGCAGCACCCGCAACGGTAAGCCGGGTGAGGACCTTGTCGATGTACTGACCGGTCTGCAGACCAGGACGCAAGCCAGGAATAATCGCACCGGACTTCTTGAGGTTCTCTGCGGTCTCGCGGCTATCGAACACCAGCGCGGTGTAGAAGAAGCAGAAGAATACGATCAAGACGCCGTACAGCAAGGAATACAGTGGCTGACCAGGGGCCAGAGCAGCAGCAAGCTTAGAGAGGAAACCGGTGCTGTTGCCGTCGCCGAAGAACTGCACGATAGAAGCCGGGAACAAAATGATGGAGCTGGCAAAGATCGGGGGGATCACGCCGGACATGTTCAGCTTGAGGGGGAGATGCTGCGTCTGGGCAGCGAAGACCTGACGACCCTGCTGACGACGTGCGTGATGGATCGGAATGCGACGTTGAGCACGCTCAACGAACACGACACCCCAAGTGACCAAGCCGATGAGCGCGAACAAGATGATGACGATGAAGCCATTGAGCGAGCCCTCCTGCACCAACTGTGCAGTCGCCGCCAAGGCCTTCGGCAAGCCTGCGACGATACCGGCAAAGATAATCATCGACATACCATTACCAACGCCGCGCTCAGTGATCTGCTCACCGAGCCACATCAAAAACATGGTACCAGTGACCAAGGAAACCGATGCGACGAAGACGAAGCCCGCGCCGGGGAACATTGCGACGCCACTTTTCTGAAGCGCCGTTGCCGCACCAATGGACTGGAAGATCGCAAGGCCTAAAGTGCCATATCGGGTGTAGCGGGTGAGCTTGCGACGGCCAGCTTCGCCTTCCTTTTTAAGCTCTTTCCACTGCGGAACCACAGCCGCCATCAACTGCACGATGATTGATGCAGAGATGTAAGGCATGACGCCGAGTGCGAAGATCGACAAGCGCTCCAAGGCACCGCCTGAGAACATGTTGAACATGTCCAAGATCGTGCCCTTCTGCTGACTAAACAGGCTGGCCAGCTTCGCAGGGTCAATACCCGGAACAGGAATAAACGACCCGATCCGGTAGACGATCAAAGCGCCGAGCAGGAACAGCAGGCGATTACGCACCTCTCCCATCTTGGAGAGGTCCGGCATCATTCCTGGATTCGCTGAGGTGGCCATGGGCTAGAGTTCAGAGAAAAACGTTATTCAGCGAAGCTACCGCCAACGGCGAGCACGGCTTCTTTGGCACCTTTGGTGGCACCAACGCCTTTGAAGCTCACCTTGCGGCTGAGTTCGCCAGACTTAATCAGTTTGGCTTGCAGTGCAGTGGCTGCAACAACGCCTTCTGCTTTCAGCGTCGCCAAGTCGATCTCGGTAGCGGTCATCTTCTCGATTTCAGAGAGACGCACTTCAGCGTGCAGCGCCTTAATCGCAGACTTAAAGCCGCGCTTGGGGAGGCGACGTTGAATCGGCATCTGGCCGCCTTCAAAGCCGACCTTGTGGTAGCCGCCGGAACGAGCGGTTTGACCCTTGTGGCCGCGACCAGCGGTCTTGCCAAGCCCGGAGCCGATACCACGGCCAACGCGGAGCTTGGTGGGCTTGGAACCCGCAGCGGGTTTAATCGTATTGAGTTTCATGAGTGTTCTTTGGTGCCGATTAGGCAACTTCTTCAACTTTCAGCATGAAGCGTGACTTGTTGACCATGCCCATATTCTCTGGGGTGGCTTTGACAATCACGGACTGGTGCATGCGGGTAAGGCCCAAGCCGTTCACGCAGTTGCGGTGCATCTTCAACTGTGCGGCGAGCGAGCGGATCAAGGTCAGCTTGATTTGCTTAACGTCAGCAGACATGGCTTAGGCTCCGAGAATTTCCGAAATCGTCTTGCCACGCTTGGCAGCGATGTCGGACGGAAGGTTCATTTTGTTGATGGCATCAACAGCAGCACGAATCACGTTCATCGCGTTGCGTGAGCCGTAGGTCTTGGCGAGGATGTTCTGGACGCCAGCAACTTCGAACACGGAGCGCATCGCGCCACCAGCGATCACGCCAGTACCTTCAGATGCGGGCTTGAGCAGCACGCGGGTGGCGCCGTGGGTGCCGATCACTTCGTGCTGGATCGTGGTGCCACGGAGCGGGATGGTGACCATGCTCTTGCGCGCCTGGTCCATTGCCTTGGTGATTGCAGCTGGCACTTCGCGCGCCTTGCCATAACCAAAACCGACTCGGCCAGCGCCGTCACCAACCACCGTCAAAGCGGTGAAAGAGAAGTGCTTACCACCCTTGACGGTCTTAGAAACGCGGTTAGTAGCAACCAGCTTTTCCTTGAACTCGCCGCCTTGACCGTCGTCGCTCTGGGTGCCGTATTGATTGTTTGCCATGATTAAAACTCCAAACCAGCTTCGCGGGCGGCATCAGCAAGGGCCTTAATACGGCCGCTGTACTGAAAACCGGAACGGTCGAATGCGACCTTGGTGATGCCTGCGCTCTTGGCACGCTCCGCCAACGTAGCGCCGACCTTCTTAGCAGCATCGACGTTGCCAGTGGCTTCGAGGCCTTCCGCAAGGGCCTTCTCCAGCGTCGAAGCGGCGCAGAAAGTCTTGCCGTCCAGAATGATCTGGGCGTAGGTGTGGCGTGGAGTGCGATGAACCGTAAGGCGGTGCACGCCGAGCTGGGCGATCTTGGCGCGAGTGCGGCGAGCGCGCTTGACGCGAGTAATGTCTTTCTTGTGCATGACGAGGGTTCCTTACTTCTTCTTCGCTTCTTTCATCACGACCTTTTCGGTCGAATAACGCACGCCCTTGCCCTTGTAAGGCTCTGGCGGACGCTTGGCGCGGATGTTGGCCGCCAACTGGCCAACCACATGCTTGTCTGCACCCTTGATGATGATTTCCGTCGGAACCGGAGTCTCGACCGTGACGCCAGCGGGGACGTCAATGTTGACGGGATGTGAGAAGCCGGCCTGAAGATTCAGGGCCTTACCCTGCATCGCGGCGCGGTAACCGACGCCAACGAGTTGCAGTTTGATCTCGTAACCCTTGGCGACGCCGACGATCATGTTGTTCAACACCGCGCGGGTGGTACCTGCCAAGGCAGAAGCAGCCTTGATGGAATCCGCATTGATCTTGACCTGATTGGCGGCAACTTCGATCTCGATACCCTTAGCAAGGGCATGAGTCAGAGTGGCCTTGGCACCCTTTACGGTGACCACACCATCAGCGGTGGTGACAGTGACGCCAGCGGGGAGGCTGATTGGGGATTTAGCGACGCGTGACATGTGCTTTCTCCCTTACGCCACGAGGCAAATGACTTCGCCGCCCTGGCCGGCGAGCCGAGCCTTGCGGTCGGACACTACGCCTTGGGGAGTAGAAATAATGGCAACGCCCAAGCCACCCATGACCTTAGGCAGATCATTCTTGCCCTTGTACACGCGCAGAGATGGGGTGCTGACGCGCACGATCTTCTCGATGACGGGCTTGCCGGCAAAGTACTTGAGCGTGACGGTAATAGTCTTCTTGTTGCCTTCCGCAGCGACTGCGTACTCAGCAATGTAACCCTCGTCTTTCAAGACTGCGGCAACGGACTCACGCAGCTTGGAGGAGGGCGAAACAATAAATTTCTTGCGGGCTTGCTGACCGTTACGAATGCGGGTCAGAAAGTCGCCGACAGGATCGTTGATAGCCATATCAAATCTTCTTCGGTTGAGTTGTAGAACCGCTGGGTTAGCAGCGGCCAACCTTCACGCAGGGTTTCTGCGGAAGGTCGAACAGCATACAGCAGAATTGTGCAACTTACCAGCTTGCTTTCTTCAAGCCAGGGATCTCGCCTTTCATCGCGGTTTCGCGCAGCTTGTGGCGGCCCAAACCGAACTTGGCGTAGACACCGCGTGAGCGGCCGGTCAAGGCGCAGCGATTACGCTGACGGGTCTTGGCGGAGTCACGGGGCAACTTTTGCAGTGCGACAACTGCGGCTGATTTTTCTTCGTAGCCGGCGGTTGCAGATGAAATCAAGGTCTTCAGTGCAGCGCGCTTTTTAGCAAAGCGAGCGGCGAGCTTCTTGCGCTTGACTTCACGCATCAGCATGTTGGTCTTGGCCATGAATCTTTGGTCCTATTACTTACGGAAGGGAAACTGGAAGGCTTCGAGCAAGGCCTTCGCGTGGGCGTCGGTCTTGGCAGTCGTGGTGATGCTGATGTTCATACCGCGCAGCGCATCAACCTTTTCGTACTCGATTTCCGGAAAGATGATTTGTTCGGTGACACCGAAGTTGTAGTTGCCTTGGCCGTCGAAACCCTTGGCGGAGAGGCCACGGAAGTCACGAATACGCGGCAGCGCCACCGAGATCAGACGCTCCAAGAATTCCCACATGCGGGCCTGGCGCAAGGTCACCTTGACGCCAACTGGGAAGTTCTCACGAACCTTAAAGTTGCTGATTGCGATGCGGGTCTTGGTGATGACCGGCTTTTGGCCAGCAATCGCGGTCATATCGGCCAGTGCATGCTCGATGATCTTGCGATCTTGCGTGGTTTCGCCGACGCCCATGTTGAGCGTGATTTTTTCAATGCGCGGAACTTCCATCGCGTTGATGCCAAGCTTGGCTTGCAAGTCAGCTGCGATCTTTTCGCGATAGAGGTTTTGAAAATTTGGAGTCATTGGAGTCAACCTTCGATTAGCCCACGAGGGACTTGTCAGACTTAAAGAAGCGAACCTTCTTCTCGCCTTCCACACGCACGCCGACACGGTCACCCTTGCCCGTCTTCGGGTTAAAGAGCATCACGTTGGAGGCTTGGATCGGCATTTCCTTCTCGACGATGCCGCCAGCCACACCCGCTTGCGGGTTGCCTTTCTGGTGCTTCTTAGAGACGTTCACGCCGGCAATCAGCAACTGGCCTTCTGCAACCAGAACTTGCGACACCGTGCCACGCTTGCCTTTGTCCTTGCCGGTGATGACGATCACGTCATCGCCTTTTTTGATCTTGTTCATCGCAAATTTCCTTAAATCACTTCCGGCGCCAAAGACACGATCTTCATAAAGCGATCGCGCAGCTCGCGGGTCACGGGCCCAAAGATGCGGGTGCCGATCGGCTCCATCTTGCTGCTGATCAACACAGCAGCGTTTGCGTCGAAACGGATGGCGGAGCCGTCGCTACGGCGCACTGGGTGGCGGGTGCGAACAACGACGGCGTCATAGACTTCGCCCTTCTTCACTTTGCCGCGCGGAATGGCTTCTTTAACCGTCACTTTGACGATGTCGCCCACGCCGGCATAGCGGCGGTAGGTAGACCCTTTAACTTGGATCACCTGCATGAGCTTCGCGCCGCTGTTATCGGCAGCGAGGATGAATGATTCTTGTTGAAGCATGGTCGTTGCCCCTTAGCCAACTGCTTTTTCGAGCACCTGCACCAGCTTGAAGTGCTTGGTGCGGGAGAGCGGACGGGTTTCGACAATAGCGACGAGATCGCCTTCTTTGCCTTCGCCGTTTTCATCGTGAGCGTGCAGCTTGGTGCTCTTCTTCACGTACTTGCCGTAGAGCGCGTGCTTTACCTGGCGCTCGACAAGAACCGTGATGGTCTTTTGCATCTTGGCACTGGTGACACGGCCGACGATGCGGCGCTCGGCCTTTTCAGTGGTGCTTTGCTCGCTCATTTGGCGCTCACTTTTTGGTTCATCAAAGTCTTAATGCGAGCAATGTTCTTGCGCGCGGCCGTTACCAAGTGGCCCTTGGGCTGTTGACCCAATGCGCCTTGAATACGGAGGTTAAATTGTTCCTTGCGGGTGGCGAGGAGCTCAGCTTGCAGCTCGTCGGCGTTCTTAGCGCGCAGGGACTTCAGAGTTTCTTTGTTCTTCATGGCTCAATGGCACCCTTACATGATGGTGCGTTGGACGAAGACGGTCTTCACCGGCAGCTTGGCCGCAGCGAGCGTAAACGCTTCGCGGGCTTCCGCCTCAGTGACGCCTTCAAGTTCGTAAATCATGCGGCCGGGCTGAACCTTAGCGGCCCAGAATTCGACGTTGCCCTTGCCAGAACCCATGCGGACTTCCAAAGGCTTCTTGGTGACCGGGGTGTCTGGGAAGACGCGAATCCACATCTTGCCGCCGCGCTTAACGTAGCGGGTGATGACGCGGCGAGCGGCTTCGATCTGACGTGCCGTCAGGCGACCCCACTCGGAAGACTTCAGGCCGAATTCGCCGAAGCTCACCTTATTGCCGTTCAAGGCAAGGCCGCGATTGCGACCCTTCATTTGCTTGCGGAATTTGGTCCGCTTTGGCTGCATCATGGAAGTATTTCCTTTTGTATCTCTTTAAGTTTCCGGCTCTGAGTGTGCTCAGAGCCAGAGCTTCAATCCTATTTCGCGATCAAGGCTTAAGCGGTAGCTTCAGCTTCGTCTTTACGGCCACGCGGCGCTGGTGCAGCGGCTTCATCGCCGAACACTTCACCGGTGTAGACCCAAACCTTGATGCCGATGATCCCGTAGGTGGTCTTGGCTTCAGCGGTGTTGTAGTCCACGTGGGCGCGCAGGGTGTGAAGCGGCACGCGGCCTTCGCGGTACCACTCAACGCGGGCGATTTCCGAACCGTTCAAACGACCACCGACCTGAATCTTGATGCCACCAGCACCGATGCGCATGGCGTTCTGCACGGCGCGCTTCATGGCGCGGCGGAACATGATGCGACGCTCAAGCTGCTGGGCGATGGACTCAGCGACGAGCTTGGCGTCCAACTCTGGGCGACGAATTTCTTCGACGGAGAGATGCACGGACTCGGTCTTGAGGCCTAGCTTGGTGGCAACTTCAGCCTTCAGCTTCTCGATGTCCTCACCCTTCTTGCCGATGACGATGCCAGGGCGAGCGGTGTGGATGGTGACGCGTGCGCTCTTGGCAGGGCGCTCGATCTTTACCTTGCTGACAGAAGCTGCTGCCAGCTTCTTCATCAAGAACTCGCGAACTTTGATGTCCTTGAGCAGGGTGCTTGCGTAGGCCGCCTTCTCTGCGTACCAGTTGGAGTTCCAACCGGTGGTGATGCCGAGGCGGAAGCCGTTGGGGTTAACTTTGTGACCCATGTGTAGTTCCTTAAGCAGCCTTGCCGTCAGCGACGCGAATGGTGATGTGAGCCGTGGGCTTGAGCACGCGATCAGCGCGGCCCTTTGCACGGGGCATCACGCGCTTCAGCACTGGGCCTTTATCGACAAAGATTTCTTTGACTTTCAGCTCATCAACATCCGCACCGAAGTTGTTCTCGGCGTTGGCAATGGCGGACTCCAACACTTTGAGGATCACGCGCGCGGACTTTTGCGGCGAGAACTTCAAGATGTTGACGGCCTCGCCTACTGGCTTGCCGCGCACCAAGTCCGCAACGAGGCGGCCCTTTTGGGCGGAGAGGCGGGTAAATCGCAGGACGGCTTGCGTTTGCATGGTCTTGATTCCTTAAGACTTCTTGTCACCACCGTGACCTTTGAAGGTCCGGGTGGGCGAGAATTCACCAAGCTTGTGGCCGATCATGTTGTCGGTGATGTACACGGGCATGTGCGCTTTGCCGTTGTGGACTTGGATGGTCAGGCCAACGAAATCTGGCGTGATCATGGAGCGACGGCTCCAAGTCTTAATGGGCTTCTTCACACGCGCATTCGCGATGTCCTCCACCTTCTTGGCGAGGTGGTGATCAACGAATGGGCCTTTCTTGACGGAACGCGGCATGGCTTATCTCAGTCTGTCAATTACTTCTTATGGCGGCTACGCACGATGAACTGCTGCGTGCGCTTATTACTACGAGTCTTGAAGCCCTTGGCCTTCTGGCCCCAAGGCGACACTGGATGCGGGTTACCTTGGCCAGACTTACCTTCACCACCACCGTGAGGGTGGTCCACGGGGTTCATCACCACACCGCGGACGGTCGGGCGAATACCCAAGTGGCGCTTAGCACCAGCCTTGCCGTACTGACGCAGGTTGTGCTCGTTGTTGCTGACTTCGCCGATGGCGGCGCGGCAGTCACCGTGGATGCGGCGGAGCTCACCGGAGCGCAGACGCAGCGTCACGTAGTCGCCTTCGCGAGCAACGAACTGAATCGCGGCGCCAGCTGAGCGGCCAATCTGAGCACCCTTGCCAGGACGCATTTCTACGCAATGAATGGTGCTGCCGACAGGGATGTTACGCAGCGGCAACACGTTACCGGCCTTGATAGGAGCATCGGCACCGTTCTGCACGGTATCGCCAGCACGCAGACCCTTGGGCGCGATGATGTAACGACGCTCGCCGTCGGCGTAGCAAAGCAAAGCAATGTGGGCGGTGCGGTTCGGATCGTATTCGATCGTCTCTACTTTCGCCGGGATGCCGTCTTTAGTGCGCTTAAAGTCCACCAAGCGATAGGCTTGCTTGTGACCACCGCCCTTGTGACGGGTGGTGATATGGCCGTTGTTGTTGCGGCCGCCGTGCTTGTGCTGCGATTCAAGCAGCGGGCCGTGGGCCTCACCCTTGTGCAGATGCGGGTGGACCACCTTGACCATATGCCGCGAACTGGGCGTGGTCGGTTTGAGTTGGATCAATGGCATTGCCGTAATCTCTTATCTGTTCTGCTTATGGCTGGGCCGAAGCGCCGTTGCCGAGGAAGTCAATTTCTTGACCTTCAGCAAGGGAGACATAAGCCTTCTTCCAATCGCTGCGCTTGCCTTCAAAGCGGCCAAAACGCTTGCTCTTGCCCTTAACGACCAGCGTTTGCACGGCGGTCACTTTGACGTTGAACAGAACTTGGATGGCTTCTTTGATTTCGGCCTTGTCAGCGTTTAGAGAAACTTTGAACACCGCTTGGTTTTGCTTTTCAGCAACGCGGGTAGATTTCTCGCTGACGACGGGCGCGATGATGATTTGGTGGATGCGTTCTGCGTTCATGACAGCCAGGCCTCAAGCTTCTTGACGGCGTCGGTGGTCATCAGCACTTTTTCGTGGCGGAGCAGTGCCACGGGGCTGATGGCTTCTACGTCGCAAACGGCCACATGCGGCAGGTTGCGGGCAGAAAGATAAAGGTTCTTATCGACTTCGCCGGTGATCAGCAAGATGTCGTTAGTACCGACTTCCTGCAGCTTGGCCAGCAAAGACTTGGTCTTGGCGGCTTCGACGGTGAAGGTATCGGCGAGCACCAGATGACCTTGGCGAGCCAACTCGGCGACGATCGAGCGGATAGCGCCGCGATACATCTTCTTGTTGACCTTCTGCGCGAAGTCGCGCGGCTTGGCTGCAAATGCACGACCGCCGCCACGCCAGAGTGGCGAACGAATGGAGCCTGCACGAGCGCGACCAGTACCTTTTTGCTTCCAAGGCTTCTTGCCGCCACCAGAGACTTCGCCCTTGGTCTTTTGCGCTTTGGTACCAGCACGACCAGCAGCCATATAGGCCGTGATGATCTGGTGTACCAGCGCTTCGTTGTATTCGACGCCGAAGACGGTATCAGACACCGTCATCGCTGCGCCGCTGTGAGTTTTGAGTTCCATGGAGCGAATCCTTACTTGACCGTGGGACGCACGATGATTTCGGCACCCTTGTGGCCTGGCACCGCACCCTTAACGAGGATGAGGTTGCGTTCCACATCGATCTTCACGACGTCGAGGTTCAGGGCGGTGACGACCGTCGCACCCATGTGACCAGCCATCGGCTTGCCTTTCCAGACTTTGCCGGGGCTCTGACGCTGACCGATAGAACCGGGCATACGGTGGCTGAGCGAGTTACCGTGGGTAGCACGGCCGCCGCCAAAGTTGTGGCGCTTCTGCCAACCGGCGAAGCCCTTACCTTGGGTGACGCCCTGCACGTCAACGCGCTTGATGTCGTTGAACAACTCCACCTTAAGCTCGGCACCCGGCGCAAAGTCTGCACCTTCGCCGTCGAGCAGGCGGAATTCCACCAGGTGTTTGCCGGCAGCAACGCCCGCTTTCTTGAAGTGGCCGGTTTCGGCTTTGTTCAAACGCTGGGGTTTAACTGCACCAGCAGTCACCTGAATGGCGCGATAGCCATCGGTTTCTACGGTCTTAACTTGAGTGACGCGGTTGGGGCCGCACTGCAGCACGGTGACCGGGATGGATTCACCAGCTTCGGTGAACACGCGGGTCATGCCTGCTTTGGTACCAACCAGGCCAATGCGAGAGACTTTAATCGTCATGATCTGCTCCCGGATTAGTTAAGGCTAATCTGCACTTCGACGCCGGCAGGCAGATCGAGCTTGCTGAGGGCATCGACGGTTTTTTCCGTCGGCTCAACGATCTGCATGAGGCGCTTGTGGGTGCGGATTTCGTATTGGTCACGTGCATCCTTGTCACCGTTAGGTGAAGCAAGAATGGTGAAGCGCTCTTTGCGCGTAGGAAGCGGGATGGGCCCGCGAACTACGGCGCCGGTGCGCTTTGCCGTCTCGACGATCTCCTTCGCTGATTTGTCAATCAGACGATGGTCGAACGCCTTGAGGCGAATGCGGATTGATTGGCTGGTTGAGGCCATGCTCACACTCAAGTGTTAAAGAACTTTGCTCTGAGTCCCTCGTAAAACCTAGTGGCTTTACAGGGGAAGGATAATGCGGGTGCAACGAGGGGCGCGGATTATATGCGCCCTAACGCTGCAATGCAAGGCTTAGGCGAGGATTTTCGTCACCACGCCGGCGCCGACGGTGCGGCCGCCTTCA
>CAZHTI010000016.1:0-21742 GCA_964535755.1 uncultured Salinisphaerales bacterium
TGCTGGCCTGGGCTGACCCCAGCCGTGAGCTATCAGTTGCGCTGCTCAATACCGGTAAGTCGGTGGCCCCACTTGCCGCGGTGCGCTGGCTACAGTTAGTGAGCACCATCGCCTTGTCGGGGCGCTAACCGTGGATTCACGAACGACGTGCAACGTTCGCATATTGGCGGCCACTGTCTAGTGGAATGACCTGGGCTATGGTGGTCACCCTTCCGGTAACGGCACGGAGTTTCAAAGGGTTTGCCGAAATTGAACAGAAAACGGGCCTCACTTTTTACTTTGCAACGCCCGATCACTCGTGGGAACGCGGCAGCAACGAGAATGCCAATGGCTTGATTCGGCAATATCTGCCCAAAGGAACCAGCATGGCTGGATTGACGCAGAAACACTGCAATAGCATCGCCCACCGCATCAATACCAGACCGCGCAAGCGCTTAGACTTCAAATCACCTTGGCAATGCTTCTATGACCAGTAACTACCGTTGCACTTCAAAGTTGAAGTCAAGCATTTTCCTCTCCTAAACCTAGACCTCTAAGTATTTCCCAAACCGGAAGAAATGATCTTGAAGTTTTATATGAATATTTCGGCAAATCATCACAATAATATATAGAATTTGTTTTTGTTTTATATGCATAACTTATATACATTGTGTAAATTTCACGAAGTAATCCTGTTAAATAAATATCCAGATTGTGGTTGAAAACGGAATGTATCATACTGCTTTTTACGCCGTACCAATCTGGAAGTGAAATTTCAGAAGGAATTACTGCATTATTTTTATTGCGAAAACAATTATCGAACTCTTCTTTTACTATTTTTATAATTTGCCCATGGTAATTGGACTCCAGTGATTCTAGCCAGAATTCTTTTTCTGACGGTTCTATTTGGTCAAGTAACGTCTGTATCTCTTTTATCCTGCCATCACCAGTCTCGCCAAGTACTTGACCTTTATCGCATGAACTCCTAAATGAGGCAAATGGATTTATAAAAACAGCATATATAACATTTGGAAAAAGGAAGAATTGCTCAATTTCACCCCATTTTTGCGAGGCATAAACGAGGGCGTGAAAGCCTTCTGATTCAAGCCTATGCGAAATAGTGTTTGATATTGTGTTTAGTGCGTTTTTAGAATAATCAGGAATTGTACTGTTATTGTTTTTATCTGTATCTATCCATCCTTCAAGTTCTGAAAAAGCCACAGCCACGGTGTACATGGATCTGTCATCTAAAAGGTTATTTTCAAACCATTTATAATATGATTGATCAGGATAATAAATATTTAACTTAATGCTGCCATCTTTTTCTTCTATTGGAATCAGTGCCACTGAAGATTTGTTGTTTCCCAAAATTTCTTGAACAAATGCATCGCGTACAATTCTTGTTTCCATTGGTGCAATTAAAATCGTATTAATTGCACTTTCATTAAGGCCCGGAAATAATGAGCAAAAATGATTTGCGTATGCCAGCAGCTCGGTAAAAGCCTGTCTTTCTGTTTGTTTTGATTTTTTCAGTTCAATTATTGTTAATCCAATGGATTCAGAATTGCCCAATAGATCAATTCGCGTAGTTGAATCGCCGGCTTTCTCTAGCCGCAATTCTTTAGCTGATAAATATAAAGAATCGAGCCCTTCTACTAACTCGTTTATTTTTTTCTCTACTATTTGTTGTAACAATATGCTAATAGGAGGGAAATCTTCGTTGTTCCACTCAACGGGTTGGCGTTTTCCATGTATTAATTCAGATATTGTGTGCTTATGATTTTTAAACAGATAATCTCTAAATTCATTTTCACTTAGCTTCATGTCATTACATTATCAGTGTTAGTCATATTGCCCAACGCCCAAGCTCAGCCGACGACCTGCCGCAGCGAAGCGCAGGCAGGGCGTTCGGCTGCAGCGCCTTGTTAGCGCAATTGAACACAATGTTAGAAAAATTATTTTTTAATAAGCCAGCGTTGACTAACCCCTTCGATTCCTATGCTGCGAAGCTCGGACTCTGTAGTTTTATATTTATTTATTAACTCTCGCATATATTTATTTTCCAGCCTTTCCGCTTCGTGTACATAGTTGCTTGCAGCTAATTTAAAGTCATATGATTCCAATTTATCGGATGGGATGTGATCATGCTCCGTAGGGAATTTTTGTTCTGCCTCTTTTTCCGCGCGGCGTTCGATCAGAATGCTAGCTGCAAAAATTTCCTTACGGATGTTTATTGGCAGTCTTGAAACTATATCTTCCGGCTCGAATGGAACATGCATTACATTAACAGACTGCACATATGTGGCTTTATTTTCTATATTCGTAGCATTTTCATAAGATAAACTACGATCTTTAGGCCGCCACTCCGCCATTGCTATAGCTGAATTACCATTCGCGTGGTGTTCGCGCGAAAGATATAAATAGGCAGTTATGGCATGGAATATGATCGACTCATTGCGTCCTTTCACTCGAATATCTTCAAGTATGATATTTAGAGTATTTTCTATTTTCTCTTCTGTTAGTTGATAATCTTCACTGCTCAAGGTGGCATTTACGACTAGCAATACATAATCACCACCTCCTTTCTTCACAGGCTCTAGAGAAATGATGTTAAATGGAAGTGGTTCAGGTTCCATTTTTTCACTAATTATTTTTGCTTGATTAATACCCGCTTTTTGTGCGTTGCTATCTATTAGTGGCGTTTCCGCGCAGAGTGCGAGAATTAATATAAAAAATGACCACGAGCCTCCCCATAACCTCGCACGTTTTGAATATCCTTTACGACGTAGAAGCCATCCGAAAATTAGCAGTATAAATATTATTCCCAATGATAGAACTGCGGCAATCGTCCAGATGTCCATGGAATTTATTGATGTCTGCATATAAGCCTTATAATTGCGCTAACTACAATTAGGCCGAACTGAGTTCGGCTTTTAAACTCGGCCTATCGCGATACGCACTGCGCTAGGCTCTTAATTTTTCTCAAACAGGCGATCATTCACAGTCGGAAATAGCCGAACCCAAAAAATCCGAACTCGACGCGGCCATGCTCAGGCTTTGCGACCCGACTTCTTCTGTGCTTCTATTCATAGCCCGTAGCAACGCGACGCGCACGATTGGTGCTCTCTTCCCTGATTGTTTTTCTGCTTTCCCAAGAGTGATTACAGCCTATTCACGAGATGCCGACAAGGGTGTTTTACGGCTGTCTGCCAAAAAAACAGCTTTCATTAAGTTGGTCCTAAAGCTGCACAGCCTCAATGGTCGCCACACTCTGCGGCGGCGATCTGCATTCCCCACGCGATAGCGCACAACACCCGTTTCGCGCCCCGTCGGATCGGCCCGCCGAATCACCTCGGAGCGATGGGCTGATTTATGCTGGCAACTTATCTCTGAGCGGTATCTGCCACGGCATCGGGGATGCGCTCATCGACATGCTCTGTATTGCTTCGCCGACCAAAATACATTTCCAACTACTGCCCTTTCACGCACTCGCTTGCCGATGCTTGCTCGGTGGCGCGGGGCTGGTCTGGTCTGGTGCTGATTGCCGTAGCGCTATGGGCGTCACGCAGCATTGCCGCAGCCGCCCATCACTGACCTGCCCTAGCAGCTTTGATCGCCCTCATCGTCACTAACTATAGACCTCAAACCGCACCATGGCCGGCACTGACAAGCTCCTTAGCCGCATCCAGCCTTGGCTATTTGCAGCGGCGGCACAACGGCTCTGGCTGTGGGGCTTAGCACTGCTAACGCTCCTGCTGCTGGCGCAGGCGCTGCGCATACAGCCGAGTGCGGGCTTAGATAAAACCCTGCCGCTGGAGCACCCCCACATGCAGGTGTTCCGCCAATACCAAGAGGCTTTTGGCGGGGCCAACCTCTTGCTGGTGGCGCTGCAAAATCAGGATGGCAGCAGCATCTATACCGAGCGCTTCCTCGCTGCTCTGCGCACCGCGACCGATGAAGTGAACTTCGCCCCCGGTGTCGACCGTGCGCGATTGTCCTCGCTGTTCACCCGCAACGTCCGCTACATCGAGGTCGTCGATGGCGGCTTTAGTGCGGGCGATGTCATCCCCGCCCACTACGCGCCCTCGGCCGAGATGTTTGGGCGGATTGCGGAGTCCGTCGGCAAAGCGGGCCTGAGTGGCCGATTGGTGTCGCTGCAGCAGGATGGTGCCTTGGTCTACGCCGAGGTCTTGGAGCGTGACCCCACCACCGGCGCGCCGACGGATCTCGTCCGCACTGCCAAGCATTTAGAGCAACTGCGCGCACGTTTTGAGCAGCAGCAAGTCACCCGCTATCGCTTAAAGACCGCCTTAGGGCCAGTGGCCGCAGGCACGCTGGTGGCGGAAGTCTTCGGGCCTGAGCCTTGGTACGCCCGCTATCTGCCCCGGCAAGTGGCGGCACCGGCGGAGGCTGTGGGCGGCAGCCAGCGCGCCTACCCTTGGCAGTTGCACAGGCAGGTCGCCGCCAACCCGCACTACGACGCCAACTTGCGCCTGCACATCATCGGCTTCGCCAAACTGGTGGGCGATGCGAGCGCGGCGATGGCCGAGGTCGCGGCCTTCTTCGTGCTCACCGTGCTCGGCACCGGCTTGGTGCTGGCTTGGTACGTCGGCAGTTGGCGGCTGGCACTGCTGCCGCTGGCCTGCTCTCTGGTTGCGGTGGTCTGGGAGTTCGGCCTGCTGAGTAGCTTGGGGATGGGGCTAGACCCCTTCGCGATTTTGGTGCCGTTCTTGGTGCTGGCGGTGTCCACCTCGCACGGCGTGCAGTACGTCAATACTTGGGTGGCTGAGGCTCTGGCGCGCAGCAGCAGCGCGACGGCGAGCGACGAGACCCCCGCGCTTGCCGCCAGCATCGCCACCTTCCGGCAATTGTTTGTGCCCGGCTCCATCGCGCTGGTCACCAATGTTGCTGGCTTTGCGACGATCTACCTAGTGCCCATCCCCGCCGTGCGCGAGATGGCGGTGCACGCCTGCCTAGGCATGGTGGCGGTCATCGTCACCAATAAAGTCTTGATGCCCCTGCTGCTCGCCCGCGTGCGCCTGCCAGATGCCCCCGCACTCGCCGCCCGCCATGCCCGCCGCGCGGCAGCCGCAGAACCGCTCTGGAAGCTGCTCGCCAGCGTCACCCGCACCGGCCCCGCTTTGGCGCTGCTGGGCCTCGCCGCAGCAGTGTTCGCAGGCAGTCTCTACCTGCAGCAGCAGCGCATCATTGGCGATGCCGCCGCCGGCGTGCCGGAGCTGCGCCCAGACAGCCGCTACAACCGCGACGTGCAAGCGATTGCCCAGTCCTACGCGCTGGGCACCGATGTGCTCAAAGTCATCGCCGAAACCGCGCCGGACTCCTGCGTGGACTACGACACCCTGACGCAGATTGACGACTTCTCTTGGCGCATGCGCAACGTCCCCGGTGTCGTCGCCACTGTCGCCATGCCGCAGGTGGCTAGGCGCATCCACGCCGGTTTTTGGGAGAACTCGCCGCGCATGGCCGTCATCCCGCGCAATGGCGATGCGCTGGTGCTATCGACCAAATCCATCGAGTCCTCCACCGGCCTGCTGGACTTCGCCTGCACCGCGATGCCGGTGCTGGTCTACGCCCAAGACCACCGCGCCCAGACCATTGCCAAGCTCACCGCCGCCGTGGAGCGCCTACAAGCAGAGAACGCGGCGGACTACTACCGCCGCCATCCCAGTGCCGACCGCGCCGCCTGCGCGGAGGTCATCGAGCTGCGCCGCGAGCTGGGTGTTGTGCAGGTCGCGAGGCAAAAGCAGCTAGACCATCTGCGCACGCTGGGCGTAAGCCCCGACGCCGCCAAGGCCCACGCCAGCATCCGTGCGCTGGATGCCGAAGCCGCCAAGCTACAGCCGCCGGTGCTGCGCAACTGCCCAGTGCACTTCGCGCTCGCCACCGGCAATTTGGGCGTGATGGGCGCGACCAACGAGGCCGTCGAGCACGCCGAGCTGCCCGCGCTGCTCTGGGTCTACGCGGTCATCTTCACGCTCATCGGCCTCTGCTATCGCTCGCTCGCCGGCTGGCTGGTGATCGGCCTGCCGCTGCTGATGGTCAGCGTGTTCGCCAATGCGCTGATGGCGGTGTTTGGCATTGGTCTAAAGGTCGCCACCTTGCCGGTCGTCACCCTCGCGGTCGGCATCGGCGTCGACTACGGCATCTACGTCTATGACGTGCTGCAACGGGAGCTAAGAAGCAGCGCTGGCAATCTACAGCGCGCCTATCTCAACACCCTGAGGCAGACCGGCAAGGCGGTGATATTCACGGGGATTTGCCTCGCTGGTGGCGTGTCCGCGTGGCTGTTCTCCGGCCTGCAATTCCAGCGCGATATGGGGCTGCTGTTGGTGTTCATGTTCACCGCCAACATGCTCGGCGCGGTGCTGATCGGCCCCGCGCTGTGCCGCTTCGTGCTGCGTGCGCCCAACAAAAAGGCCTGAGGGATTAGCTCAGGCCTTGGTGCTGCGTCAGCTAGCTACACAAGCTACAAACCCTTGCGCTGACCCTTAAGCGTGCTGGTGACTTTGATGATGCCGTTGATGGCGTTGATGCCCCAATCCGGCAGATTGACCGGCTTGGCCAGCAGGTCGCCAATCATCTTTTTGTACTTGTCGGAATAGGGCGGGAACATCAGCTTAGGGTCGGTGATGGGCGGGCCTTCTTCGACGACGGCGCGGGCGTTGCTGCATTCCAGGAAGGAAAACCGCCCGCCGATGCGGCCAATGCCGCTGGCGTTCACCCCGCCAAACGGCAGGTTGGGATTAGTGCCGCTCTGAATCAGATTGTGGTTGACGACCGTCGAGCCCGCCGTGGTGTTGGCGAGGAACCAATCAATCGCCGAGCGATCCTTGGCAAAGATGTAGGTCGCCAGTGGCTTGGGCCGCGTGCGGATTTCTGCCACCACTTCTTCGCGCTGCTTAAACGGCAGCACGCAGATGATCGGGCCGAAAATCTCCTCCTCCAAAATCCGCATGCCGGGCTTGAGCTGGGTCAGGATGGTCGGTGAGATGAACAGATCATCGCCGTCCATTTCGCCCCCTTCGGCGACGCAAGCACCCTTGGCGATGGCGTCATCGACCAAGGCTTTGATGCGCTCAAAATGGCGGCGATTGATGATGCGTGGCAGCTCAGGGCTTTGTTGATAGCCCTTGCCGCTGGCGTCATAAAGCGCGCGCATCTGGCCGGCGAGGGCGGTGACAAAGCTTTGCTCGATGCTCTGGTGCACCAGCGCGTAGTCGGGGGCCAAGCAGACCTGGCCACAGTTGGCGACCCGCCCCCAAGCGATCTTGCGGGCGGCGTCTTCGATGTCGGCACTGGCATCGACGATGGTCGGGTTTTTGCCGCCCATCTCCAGCGTGATGCTGGCGAAGTGCTCGGCCGCAGCGCGCATCACCATGCGCCCAACCGCGTGTCCGCCAATAAAGAACATGTGGTTGAAGGGCAGGCGCAGCAGGTTCTGTGCGACCTCTGGGCCGCCTTGCACGACGGCGAACTCGTTGTCTGGGAACACACTGGCAACGATCTTCGCCACCACTTCTGCCGAGTGGGGAGCCAGCTCTGAGGGTTTCAGCAGCATGGTGCAGCCAGCGGCTATCGCGCCAATGAGCGGCACCAAGCCGATGGCGATGGGCGCATTCCAGGTCGCTAGATTCAGCACCACGCCCTTGGCTTCGTACTGCACATAGCTCTTCTTGCCGAGCGTCATCAAGGTGCCTTTGACGTCGTGGCGGCCCACCCAATGCTTCAAGTTGCGCGCGACGAACTCAGCCTCGGTCTTCACCATCAACAACTGGGCGTCGATGTCGGTATCTGACAAACGCAGTTCCGTGCGGCCGGCAGCGAGGATGGCCGGGCGGGCATCCATCATCGCTTTGGCGAGGCGCAGGATTTTCTCAGCGCGTTGCGCTGCCGTCGTTTGCCCCACAGCACGGGCATTGGCGGCGAGGCGGTCGAATAGGGTGCGCAGGTCTTGCGGCACAGCGGCGTGATCGGTCATGGCGTTCATGCGCGCTCCTAGCCTTTAAAGGCGGGAATTTTGAAAGCCTTGCGCATCATGGCTTCGAGTTGAGAGTCCGACAGCAGCCGCCGCATGACGCCCATGGGTTTCACGTCCTTGCCGAGAAACTCCATCGGCTTCCATTTTTTCTTAGCGAGGATTTCCAGCGTGCCCGCGAGCGCTTGCTCGGGTGTGGAGCCGGTTTTCTCCAGCATGTCCGGCAGCACTTGGCACATCACCGGCTCTAGCGGTTGGTACACCTTGCGTAAGGCCTCTGGCTGCATCACCCAAGTTTTCTTGGTGTTCTCATGGGCGTTGGCGGACATCCCCGTGAGCACGCCGCCGGGGATGATGCTGGTGACTTGGATGCCAAACGGGGCGAGCTCTTGGCGCAGGGTGAGCGTCATGCCGTGGATGGCGTGCTTGGTCATGTTGTAGATGCCCGCGCCGACCGGGCTGGCGATGATCGCCCCCGAGGAATAATTCGCGATGCGCGAATGCGGCGCGTTTTGGCGCAGCAGCGGCAAAAACGCCTGGATGACGCGGATTTGCCCAAACAGGTTGATATTGAACAGGCGCTCGGCTTGGGCTAGGTCTGCCGCCTCGACGACGCCGACGGCGATATTGGCGACCCCAGCGACGTTCATTAAAAGGTCTAGGCCTTGGCCTTTGAGCGCTGCGGTGACGATGGCGGCGCTGGCCTGAACGGATTCCGTGCTGGAGACATCCTGATCCACCACCACGATGTTGCCGCCGGTGACGAGGTCCGTCGGCGCACCGGGCAGTACACCTGCGAACACCCGCCAACCGTCTTTGGCGAGCGCTTTAGTCAGCAGGTTGGCTTGGCCGACGTTAGCGCCGGTGATGAAGGCGGATTTCATGATTCGTAGGAGGTTGGACGTGGGATGTGGGGCGTAACAGCGGTCATTCGTTCTGCGGTCATTTGTTCTTTTGTGCGCAGCGATTTGATAAGCCCGTGGAGCTTCGCTGCGACGCGCTCAATCTGGGTGTCGATAGCCTCATCGGCGCCCACGAAGGCAAGTCGCCGTGCCAGCAAAATCTGTGTTTCCACTTCCGATAAAGAGCCTCGTGCGAAAGCCAAGAAGCGCAGGAAGTCGGGCGTGGAACCTCGCGCTGCGCCTTCAGCGATGTTCGACGGGACGCTCACGGCAGCCCGGCGCAGCTGAGCCGTTAGCCCAAAACGTTCATCCGCAGGGAAGCCCGAGGAGAGTCGATACACCTGCTCCACCAGCGTCATGGCGTCTTGCCAGACCGCCAAACGCTGATGGATTTTGATCACCGTCCTACCTCCTACGCCCTACATCCCACGGCCTTCAATCAATGCCCGCCGCGTGCTGCTGCTTCTGGGCTAAACATCGCAGGCGTCATCGGGATGTTGATGCGCCACCAGTCCTTGCCGCGCTCATTGACCAAGTAGCCCGCTTCGTAGGAGCCGGAGGTCAGGTCGTGATAGACGCTCGCACCCCGGTGATAGGCCTTGGACTCTTGCGAGTAGAAGTAGTTGATGAAGTTGGCGCGCCAGAGTTGGCCGCGGCCGTCATAGGCATCGGCCCAGACGGTCGCCCAGGTGTCTTCGTCGAGGTAGAGCATGCGCTTGGAGTAGATGTGGCGCACGCCGCTCTTGAGCGTGCCTTCCAGCACATAGGCGCGGTGCAACTCGTAGCGGATGTAGTCAGGGTTGATGGTGTCTGGCTTGATCAAATCTTTGTATTTGATCGACGGATCATTGACCTTGAAGTTGTTGTACGGGATGTAGAACTCCTTCTTGCCGATGAGCTTCCAGGTGTAGCGCTCAGGGCTGCCGTTAAAGCCGTAGTCATCGTCCACCGTGCGCAGGCCAGCGGGCGGCACGGGGTAGTCAAAACCCACTTCTGGCGCTTGGCGCACGCGGCGGATGCCGGGGCTGTACTGCCAGCTAGAGGTCGCGTCCTTGGTGAAGTCGTTGGGCTGGTAACCGACAGCGGTAAAGCCTTTGTCGCGCTCAGGCAGGTAGTAACTGGTGAAGAAGTAGGCGTTGATTTTGTCCTGCAAGCTGCCCTTGCCCGCCTTTTTGCCGTCATTGCCGGGGTTATAAGTCATGAACTTGTTGCGGCCCCAAGCGATGTTGCCGTTGGAGTAGACGTCGGCGATGTCCGTCACCGCGCTCTCGGTGGAGGCGCGGTGCGGGTTGATGGCGTTCCAAATCGCCTCCAAGCCATTGCTGGCGAAGGGGAAAGGTACCCCGCCGGCAGTGCCGATGACGCCCAAGCCATTCGGCTTCACCTCAGCGGTGGTGGCGTTCTTTTTGACGACATCACAAGCCCATTGCTCATTGCGGAAGTCGCGATGGCTGGGATAGACGTTCATCCGGTAGCTCTTGGGGTACTTCTTCAAGAGTGCCTTCTGGCCTTCGGTCAGATTGGCGGCGTACTTCGCCATGTTCTCGCTGGTGACGGTAAACAGCGGCTTCTCATCGGCGTAGGGGCCGGGCTCGTAGCCGGTGGGTTTGGTCTGGCCGGGCCAAGTGCCGAGGTACTTGCCGGTGTAGGCAGGGACTCCGGTAGCGGAGCCTGCCTTCTCGGCGCCGTAGCAGGTCAGCTTGGGGCCATCGAGTTCAGCCGCTTTCGCGGCATCGACTTTGGCTAGGGCGGTGCTGGGCAATGCAGCCGCAAGGCTGATTCCTAGGGCCCAAAAAAGGGGGGTTCGGTACGACTTCATGGATGCTCCTCGCATGAAACAGCTGTTGTTATTCAAAAAGTGTGGGTAGGGCAGCATTCCATGCTTGTCGCACCCGCACCAATGATCCCCTGCCCACGGCTCTTTCTCTGGCCGCTGATTAGGCTTTACTACCGGTAATTCTTGAGCAGCGCGATGCTGGCTTCGGTTTCTTCCGCCGTACGCTTGCTGGTATCGCTGGCGACAAACTTCTCCAAGGTGCCACCGATGAGCGGAATCTTGGCCTTGATGTCCCACTCAAAACGCACCACCGAGCCGGTTCCCTCATCGTGAATTTTGGTGACACAGGCGATGGCGAGCGGCGCGCCTTTGGGCTCGACGACGACACGGCCAGTCTTATTGACCAAGTCCCAGTGCTCGTCATTGATGACCGTGGACTCCCCCGCGCCCTTGAGGCCGGGTAGGTTCAAAGGCACTTTGCGTTCGATCTTGATGCTGCAAGCCTTGGCATCGCTGCTATAGGCCAACACTTGGTATTTGTCCTTGGCGTAGCCGAGCGCGTCGAGCTTATCGGTATGGAACTTCTTGTCCGCGAACATCTTCAGCACCACCGCAGCAGGGGCGGGGTAACGCGCTTCGACGACGTGCTTCATGGGCTTAGCTTCTCCTCGGGGGCGGGCTCTAATGGCCCACTACTTGGGGTGGCAAGACTGCGGTGCCCGATGCGGGATTGTCCTACCCTTTTTGGACGACCCTTCGCCAGTCTGCCGCCCGTGCGCGCCAAGCGCGGTGGCTGGCGGGCGCGCCGAAGCCAAGCACCTGCCGCACCACGCCGCTGAGTTGCAGCTGCCAGAGTTGGCCGCCGCCACTTTGGTAGCCTGCGAGTGCTACCACCGCCGCATGCAGGCCGGTGAGCGGGTCGGCAATCGCATCACCCACCACCGCAGCGCCACCCCAACTGCGGCATTGCAGCCAGCCTAGGCCAGCGGCCACGGCAGCGTCGTCGCCATAGGCGATGTGCTGGGCATGGTCAGCGCCACGGCCATAGCCGGTGATGGATACCCAAGTGAGGCCCGGGCGCTGAGCGATGCAGTCCTCAGCGACGATGCCCAACTGCCGCAGGCCGCGCGGGCGGGCGGATTCGATGACGATATCGGCCCAAGCGATCGCTGCGCGTAGCTGCTTCAGGTCGTCGGGACTGCGTAGGTCGTCCAACGACAACTCGCGCTTACCGTCATTGAGGGCCGCGTGGAAGGCCGGAGCGCCGAGGCGCGCGCCGTCAGGGCGGGCGCGGCTGTCGAGCTTGATGACCTCAGACCCGGCCGCCTGCCGCAGGCACTGCGCGGCGAGTGGGCCAGCCCAGAGCGTGCTCAAGTCCAAAACTTTAGGGGGACGCTCTGGGCGCGCTGCCGCCGCCGCATGACGGTCGGCGACGATGGCCGGGGTGGTGCACTGCCAAGGTGCCTGCACTGCCGCCAGTGCCAAACCCAGCTCCCGCCCGCGCGCGCACCAGGCACGCGCGCTGCGCTCTTGTAGCCGCGCTTGCAGGGCCTGCACATCGCTGCCGTCGATATCGGCCTCTAACCATGCCGGCAGCAGGGCGTAGTCGTCGTCGCGGGCGAGATTGAGCACCAACTGCCCCTGTGCGGTCGCAAACTGTTGGCAGCGGCTGCTGCTTGGGCCGCCCAAGCGCCGACGCTGGCCGAGCATTTCTGCCCCGCGCAGGGGCAAGGCCCGCCCAGCCAGTGCGGCAAGTGCGGCGGCACAGCCGTCGGCGGCGTTGGCGAGGGCGGCGGGTGGCAAAGGGTCGGGCAGGCCGGTGGCGCGCCAAGCACTGGGGAGGTCGGCGGCTGGGGCGGAAATGTGCTGGTGATGGCCCAAGCTCCTGAGCAGCGCCTGGCCATAACGCTGGCCATGCGCAGTCGAGCGTGCCCAGCCCGCCGTAGTGGGCATGGCGGGAGGGCTAGCGCGCGAGTGCTTCGGCGCTACGCTTGATGCCTTGCGTCATATCGGCAAAGCCCGCCTCTAAGCGCTTGCCCAACAGCAGCTTGAGAACCAGCGCCATCGGCCCGGTCAGCTCGAACTCCGAGACGTACCGGCACTTGCCTTGGGCGAGCGGCTCAATCCGGTGGGCGCGCAGGCTCTTCAGCATGCCGAGCGGTGCCGGCTTCATCGAATAATTAAAGCCCACGCCGGGCTGCACGGCGTTGATGACTTCCTCGACTTTCTGCGGCTTAGGGCCTAGGTGCACGGTCATCTGAATCAGCCCAGCCGGGCGCAAGTCGCAGCGGCACTCGGAGACAAAACCATTCCATTCGCCGTAGCGGGGGAAGTCCGTCAGCACGTCCCAAACCTTGGCTGCTGGGGCTTGGATCTCAACCGCGTGTTGGAAGGCGAAGCGAGGCATGGCGTGGCTCTAGGTGGGTGGGCTGGATTTGCTCGTCGTCGAGCTTGCCACCGCCGCAGGCTTTTTGGGGAGTAGCCGTGCGCGCAGCCACGCCGCGCCGCGCGGCTCTAGCCAGCGGTCGGTGGCGTAGCCAGCGGCAATTCCGTAGGCGAGCAGGGGCAGGATGATCCAAGGCGCATAGAGCGTCGCACTGATGCCCAGCAGCAGTTTGCACGCGGCGGCGAAGCTCATGAAACAGGCGTCTTGCAGCAAGTATGTGGGGTAGGAGAACTTGCCTGAGAACTCGCCCAAGCGCGCCAGCCAAGGGCGGTCAGCGGGCCCAGCGGACAAGATCACGATGGCAGGGAAGACGACGAACACGCTGAGGTAGTCAAAGAAGGCACTCGCCTCGCCGCCGGTAAAGCGGCTGTGTTGGAACAGCAGGAGCATCACCGCGATGCTGCCAAAGCCGGTCCAAGGGCCGGGTTGGTGGCGCAGCAGGCCATAGACGTGGCGGCGCAGATACACGCCCATAAAGAAGGCGAAGCTGAGTTTGGCGAGTGCAAACCAGAGCGTCCCCCACTCGTAACCGACGTTCAGCGTGCCGCTGTGCTGACGGGTGATGACCAACAAGACGGCGCAGACCAACAGGGTGATCTGCAAGCCGCGCTTCGTCAGCCAAGGGAACAGCAAGAAGTAGAAAATGTTGACGATGAACTCGAAAAACAAAGACCAAGCCACGCCGTTGATGGGGTAGAGCTGGTGGCCTCCATAGGGGTCGGCGGGCGATGGCAGCATGAATAGCTCTAAGCCCACGGTGAGCCAAAAACCCTGCTGCGAGTAGTCGGCGTTGAGGGAGCTCAGCCTTAGCAGCGCAAGCGGCACCGTGAGCACCAAGGCGAACAGATAGGCCGGGTAAAAGCGAATGAATCGTGCCGCAGTAAAGCGGTAGAAACTCAAGCCGCGACCGATCGGCCCATCAAACCCATTGGCGATGACGAAGCCGCTCATGACGAAAAACACGTCCAAGGCCAGATAGGCCTGCGGCAGCCAGAGCGCGCCGGCAAAGGCAGTCCCGTGGGAGACAAAAATGCAGATGGCACCAAAGCCACGGTAGAGGTCGATGACCTCAAAGCGGTTGGTGGGTTTGGCGGGGTTGGACGTCATGTCGTGTGGCGCTTCACAAGTCGCGAATGCTGCGGGCGGAGGGCTCTATGCTCGCAGGCTGTTGTTCATACTCGCGCATTGTAGAAACCCCAATGCGCGGGGCACGGCCATTGCAGATGCTCACCGCTACCACTTAACGATTGCTCCCATGACCCAAACGCCCATGCGCCATGTGCCGCTACCTCTTTCGACGCCGAGTAACCCCGTGCTCGCAGCCCTCAAGCGAGGCGTTGGGCGGGTGTATTGCGCCCTGTTGCCAGAGCAGGCTGCGGCTTTGTTGCGGGGCGACTTCACCCTGCCGCTAGGATTTTGGCCGCGTGCCGGGCTGCTGTGGTTGTCGCAACAAGCCGCCCGCGACCACGCACCTGAACGCATGCTGCCGGTGCACCGCCGTTTTTGGGCGGACCCTGAGGAGGCCTCAGCGCATCTCTCTGAGCACCATTGGCGCTATTC
This sequence comes from uncultured Salinisphaerales bacterium, assembly GCA_964535755.1. GTDB lineage: Bacteria > Pseudomonadota > Gammaproteobacteria > Nevskiales > Nevskiaceae > Stagnimonas. The sequence continues at coordinate 14,661 of CAZHTI010000016.1, forward strand.
CGAGATGTTCCTAGGCAACCACCAACACATCGTTGCGCATATCGACGAGGCACTGGCGCGGGCGGCTGTCCCCCGCTTGCTGGAACTGGGGTGCGGCCACGGCGAAGTGCTGGCGCATCTCGACCGGGCGCTGCCCACCAACGTGCGCGAGTTGATCGGGCTAGACCTCAACCCACGCATGGTCGAGACCAACCAAGCCAAGCTAGGCGGCGGGCGCATGCGCTTTGTCTGCGGCGACGCGCTGGAGTTTGTCGAGGCTGAGCTGCGGCAATCGCCGGTGCTGACCGCAGTCATGAGCTATGGCGGGGTGCTGGAATACTTACCGCGCAGCTCGGTGCAAGGCTTGTTTCAGGTGGTTGCAGCGCAGGGGCCAGGCGCGACGATTGCGCTGGTCGAGCCGATCAATGACGCCCACGACTTGGCAACCATGCCGGAGTCCATGCCCTATGGCTTGGAGAGCTCTTTGTCCCATAACTACCTGTACTTGCTGACTGAGGCGGGTTTTAGCCTGCACTGGCAGGAGACCATGCACACCGGCGGTCAACGCTGGCTACTGGCGGTAGCACAGCGGGGGTAGATACCGCCTAGCGGCTACCTTCTAGGACGATCTTCCAGCTGCCGTCCGCTTGCTTCTTCCAAAATTGGTGCTTGCGGGTGGTGACTTTGTAGTTGTCGCTGTCGTAGTCCTGAGTGAACTCGGCCATGACGAGGTTCTCTTCGCCCGGATAGCGGAAAAGATTGAGCTCGCGGATCACCACGCTGATGCGGTTTTTCTTGGCGTTGATGCGGTGCTTATATTCGCTAAACGCGGCCTTATTGAGGCCGGCACTGGTGAAGTCCTCGGCGTAAAAATCCAAATAACCTGCGGTGTCAATGGCCGACCACTTGCTGCGCCAGTCCTCCATGCGGCGGGTGATGGCATCCGCCTCATCCTTGAGCCGCAAGCTATTGCTCCACTCGACGGTATCCGCCAGCACGATGGGGGTATCGGCGGCTTTGATGAACTCCCGCAGCGCGCTGAGATCAGGGTTTGCCATCGTCACGCAGCCCTCCGACGAGCGCGGCGGACGGGCGTAGGTGTTGGGCGGCACGCCGTGTAGCCAGATGCCATCACCAGTGCGCTTTTTATGGAAGTCCCAATCGTTGGGATACGTGAGCGGGAAGGCCCCCGCGCCGTAAAACTCGGGCAGCTCGGCACTCGGCGTGAAGCCGGTGGCGGAATACACACCCAGCGGCGTGCGGTTATCGCCACGCACTTGTTTGCCAAAGCCGTTCTTGCCCATGGAGGCGTAGTTCTGCCGCACTACGCGCAGGCCCTTGGCGGCGTTCTCCAAAACGTAGAGGCGCGAGCGGGAGAGATCGACCACCACGACGTGCTTATGCTTTTGGTCGAGGGCGAGCACATTCAGCGGCAGCGCTTCGCCGTTCTCTAGCGCGATGTCGGCGACGTTGGGGGTGTGCAGGGCCGCAACCTCGGCCACGCTTAAGCCATCTGCCACCTGCCGCAGTTGCGCCTTGTTGAGCGGTGCGCGCCTAGGCGCTGCTGCCGCCGGGGCAGCCTGTAGGTTGGCCGGTTCGCGCAGGAAGGGCTTACGCGCGGCGTCGGGCGTGGCAGCTGGGGCCGAGACCGCGCCCGGCGCGCCAAAGGCAGCGAGCGCGAAAAAAAACGCAGTAGCGCGTAGCCGCATCGGGGCAAACCACCAATCGCGCGACCGACTTAGCGGATGGCCTCGCGGGTGATCTTGAAGCCGCTGCCGCTGTCTTTGAGCTCCAACACCTTGCTGACTTGGTCGGAGAAGTTATCGGCGCGGTAGTCTTGGGTGAAGTTCACGCGGACGCGGCCTTCGCCCAGCTTGGTGACGGACGGGTTCGCCACGCGCACCGTGATGCGGCCGGCGCGGTTGATGCGCTCGCGGCGTTGTTGCTCCCACGCCGCGCGGGAGAGCCCGCCCTCTGGCGTGAACTCAGGGCCGTAGGCATTCAAATAACCGGCAACGTCCTTACTGCTCCAAGCCTTGGCCCAAGCATTGACGCTGGCGATGGCGGCTGCGGAGACGGCATCGCCACTATCGGCCACAGGAGCGGCAGCTGGCGGCGGCAGGGGGGGCGGCGCTGCGACCGGCGCTTGCACGGGGATGACCGTGCTGCTGGCAACGCTGGCAGCGGGTTTTGCGGCAGCAATCGGCGCGCTGCGGCTGCCACCGGTGAGGCCGGTATCGAGCTTGTTGACGAGGTCAATCTTGTACTTCACCGCGCTGTTTTCTTTATCCAGCATCAGTGCGCGGTTGTAGGCGGCGCCAGCTAGAGCGGCGTAGATGTCGCCTAGGTTCTCATGCGCAGTCGCGTAGGCCGGGTGGGTAGCGAGCGCGGCTTCGAGCGCATCGCGGGCCTTTTCGTAGTCGCCTTGTTGGGCGTAGAGCACTGCCAGATTGTTGTAAGGCTCAGGCAGCTGCGGGTAGTCGCGGGTTAGATCGCTAAAGGCCTTGAGCGCGTCGTCGGTTTTATTGAGCTTGACCAGCACCAAACCCCGGGTAAAGCGCGCTTCCGCGTCTTGCGGGGCCGTCTTCAGGTAGGCGTCCAGGGTTTTCAGCGCGCCGCCCAAGTCATTGGCAGCGAGCTGGCTCTGTGCCGTCTCCACAGGAGTGGCAGCAACAGCGGAGGTGGCAAAAGTTGCCGCTGCGGCAACGATTAGCAAACGGGCAAGAGAGTGTTTCACGCCGGAGGCCTTTAACAGTGGAGTCGATTCAGTTATCGGTAACTATAAGGTATCCACGGCCCGACGAAGTGTAGAAAAACCCTATCTCACCTTAAGTTTTGGCCCGTCGATACGGGTCAGGCGTTCCCGGCGGCACCCGTTTAAAGCGCCGGTGCACCCAGAAGTATTCCGCCGGAGCGTGGTCGCGGATGCCCGCTTCCAGCACCTGATTGACGCGTGCAGCGTCGGCGGTTTCATCCGCACCGGGGAAGTTGGCCAAGGCGGGCTCTATCGTCACCAGGTAGCGGCCCTTGCCCAAATAGGTCGGGAAGTAAGGCACCACGGCGGCGCGGCCCATGGCTGCGAGCTTGCTGGTGGCGATGATCGTTGCCACGTCTTTACCGAAGAAGGGCACATAGACGCCGATGCGGCTATCCAGCGCTTGGTCAGGCGCATACCAAACTGCCGCACCGCCGCGCAGTGCCTTGACCAGCGCGCGCAGCTCCTCACGCGGCAGCGCTGCTAGCCGCGCCCGTGCAGCACGCCAGCGGTGCATGAGGTAGTTCATCACCGGGTTTTCGTAGGGCCGATACATCGCGTGGAAGGCCACGCCGTGCGCCGCCAAAATCCGCCCGCCCAACTCCAAACTGGTGAAGTGGCCGGTGAGTAGCAAAGCGCCTTGGCCTTGCGATTGCACGCGCTGCAAATGCTCGGCACCCTGCACTTGGCCCAAGCGGCGGATGCGCGCATCACTCGCCCACCAAGCCAGCCCCGCCTCAAAAACCCCTCGGCCCATGGCGCGGCAGTGTTGCCAGAGCAAGGCTTGGCGCTGCTCAGGGGTTTTTTCGGGGAAGGCGATGTTCAGATTGACGCGAATAATGCGGCGGCGCGAGGCCACCAAGCCCCCGGCGATTAGGCCTAGGCCCTCGCCCAACAGCAGTTGCACGCGCAGCGGCAGCAGGGTGCAGAGCAACCACATCAGCCCCAATCCCGCCCACAGCGGCCAGTGGCGGGGCGAGAGCATGGCGGGGGTAAAGGGCGGCGCGGTCATCGGCGCATTTTAGGCCCGAGCCTCAGAGGCCCGCATAATGGCGGACTATGCGCGCGCTCTACACCGTCCTCCTCACACTGCTCACCCCGCTGATCGTCCTGCGGCTGATGCTGAAAAGCCTCGCCCTGCCCGCCTACCGAGCGCGGATGGCCGAGCGCTTTGGCTATGTTCGCCGCCCACCCGAAGGTATTGCCGTGTGGCTGCACGCGGTGAGCGTGGGCGAGAGCCTCGCCGCGCTGCCCTTGATCAACGCGCTGATTGCCGAGCACGGCGAACGCCGCGTCTGGGTGACCACCACCACCCCCACCGGCAGCGAGCGCATCCAAGCCGCCTTGGGCGAGCGCGTCTGCCACAGCTACGCGCCCTACGACCTCCCGTGGATCGTCGCGCGCTTCTTGGCAAGGGTGCAGCCCCAGCAAGTGGTGGTGATGGAAACCGAGCTCTGGCCGAATCTGTTTGCGGCCCTCAAAGCGCGCGGCACACCGTTGATGATTGCCAATGCCCGACTCTCGCCACGCTCGTTCAAGGGCTATGGCCGCGTTGCTAGTTTTTGCCGCAGCGTGCTCTCCGCCGTGCACACGGTGGCGGCGCAATCGCCGCTCGATGCTGAGCGCTTCGCCGCGCTCGGCGCGCCTAGGGTCGAAGCCACCGGCAATCTCAAGTTTGATCTGGCCTTGCCCGCGCAGCCGGCAGCCCTCACCGCGCAGTTACAGGCGCTGAGCACTGGCCCGATCTGGGCGGCGGTGAGTACCCATGAGGGCGAAGAACAAGCCGCACTCGCAGCCCACCAGCAGCTCCTCCAAACCCACCCGCAAGCCCTGCTGCTACTGGTGCCGCGCCACCCGCAGCGCTTCGACGCCGTAGCAGCGCAAATCAGCATCAGCGGCCTCGCTTTTTGCCGACGCAGCGCGCTTAAGCCGATTCCCGATTCCCCATTGCCCATTCCCGTCGTCCTCATCGACAGCATGGGCGAGGTGCTCGCGGTGCTCGCAGCGAGTCAGATCGCCTTCGTCGGCGGCAGCTTGGTGCCGGTCGGCGGCCACAACGTCTTGGAGCCCGCAGCACTTGGCGTGCCGGTGCTGTTTGGGCCGCATATGCATAACTTCCTCGCCGCCCGCGACCTGCTGTTGCAGGCGGAAGTTGCTCAGCAAATAGCAGGTGCCGATGCGCTTGCCGCTGCCCTGCGCGCATGGCTGCCGCCACAGGCAGAGCCTGAGCAAATCGCGGCGCGCAGTGCCCGCGCGGCGGCTGCCATCGCTGCCAATCGCGGCGCACTCGCGCGCCACTTGACCATCCTGCGCCAGCACAGGGCGGCGGCATGAGCGAGCTTGTGGAGCAGCGCGCCGAGGGCCTGTATTGCCCGGCCGGGGACTTCTACATCGACCCCTCTAAGCGGGTGGCACGGGCCGTCATCACCCACGCCCACGGCGACCACGCCCGCACCGGCATGGGCCATTACTGGGCGGCAGCGCCCGGCGGCGGCCTACTGCGCGAGCGCATCGGCCGCCAAGCCGCAGTGACGCTGCCCGCCTACGGCACCGCCTTCCCGATGGGCCGCGCCCGAGTCAGCCTGCACTCGGCGGGGCACATCTTGGGCTCGGCGCAAGTGCGGATTGAGGTGGACGGCGAGGTCTGGGTGGTGAGCGGCGACTACAAGCGCTGTGCCGATGCCTCCTGCGCACCGTTCGAAGTACAGCCTTGCGATGTCTTTGTGACGGAAACCACCTTCGCCAAGCCTGAGTTCGTCTGGCCTGCGACCGGCGTGGTGGCTGAGCAAATCTTCCATTGGTGGCAGGACTGCCGCGCCCAAGGCTTGGCGGCGGTGCTGTTCTGCTATGCGCTAGGCAAAGCGCAGCGGGTGCTGGCCGAGCTACTGCCGTTTAGCCAAGACACCGTGCTGCTGCACCCCAACATGACGGACTTGGTGAAGGCCTACCGCAAAGAGGGCGTGGCGCTGATCCCGACGGCACCATTTGGCGCGCCGCCCAAGGGCAAAAACTTTGCCGGTGAATTGATTCTGGCACCACCCAGCGTGCGCGGAACCCGCTGGCTCAATCGCATCGGCCCTTACTCCGGCGGCTTCGCCAGCGGCTGGATGCAGCAGACTGACAGCAAGCGCACGCAGTCGTATCAACGCGGCTTCGTGCTCTCCGACCACGCCGATTGGCCCAGCCTGCTGCGCACCATTGCCGAGACCGGGGCTAGGCGCATCCGCACCATGCACGGCGACGACGCCCTGCTGATTAGCCACCTACAGGCACAGGGTTTAGAGGCTGGCCCACTGAAAGGCAGCGAGCTGCACCTGCATTAATGCCGCAGCGGCTTTAGTGCCGCGCGCGGCGTGGCTTATCCTTGAAGCCCATCAAAAGCCCCTTAGCGCAGCGCCTGTCGCTGCTGCTGCATCGCCCCGGAGTGTTGCCCCATGAAAAAAAGAGGACTAGGCCGCGGCTTGGACGCCTTGCTCGGCACCGCCAGCGCGCCCGTCACGCCGGAAGAAGCCGCCACCTCGCTGCGCGAACTGCCGCTGGCGTCGATGCAAGCGGGCCGCCACCAACCGCGCCGCCATTTTGATGAGGCACAGCTCTCTGAGCTCACCGAAAGCATTCGCGCCCAAGGCGTGGTGCAGCCGATTGTGGTGCGGCCCTTGGGCGGCGAGCGCTTTGAAATCGTCGCCGGTGAGCGCCGCTGGCGCGCCGCGCAGCGCGCAGGCCTCGCCAGCATCCCTGCGGTCGTGCGTGACTTGGACGAGCGCTCGGCAATGGCGGTGGCACTGGTCGAGAACATCCAGCGCGCCGACCTAAACCCCTTGGAAGAATCCGCAGCCCTGCACCGCCTGATTGAGGAGTGTGGCCTTACCCATGAGGCCTGTGCGGTGGCCGTCGGCAAGAGCCGCGCGGCGGTCACCAACCTGCTGCGGCTGACCGATTTGGAGGCCGATGTCCAAGCCCTGCTGCGCGCAGGCCAGCTCAGCTTTGGCCACGCCAAAGTGCTGCTGGCGGCAGAAGGCACGCGCCAGAGCCAGCTCGCCAAGCAAGTGGTGGAGCGCCAGCTCTCAGTACGGCAGACCGAAACTCTGGTGCACGCCGAGCCCGGCAGCGCGCCGAAGAAGGACAAAGCCCCAACATTGCCGGAGGCGGACCTCATCGCCGAAAAATGGGGCGTGTCCGTCGCCTTGCAGCGCGGGCCCAATGGCAAAGGCAGCCTCAAGCTCGGCTACCAAACAGAAAGCCAGCTGCAACGCCTGTTGGCCGCACTGCGCTAGCGCCTAAGCGGCAAGCCACAGCCCGCGCCGTGCGGGCTGCGACCTACAATGGCGGCTCCCTAGCCGTAAGCCAC
>CAZHTI010000016.1:21842-24118 GCA_964535755.1 uncultured Salinisphaerales bacterium
AGCCCGCGCCGTGCGGGCTGCGACCTACAATGGCGGCTCCCTAGCCGTAAGCCACAAGCCGCCCGCCCTCATGTCGCAATCCCAAGTCTTATTCGCCCGCGCGCAACTGCACATCCCCGGTGGCGTCAACAGCCCGGTGCGGGCCTTCAAATCGGTGGGCGGTACCCCGCGCTTCATCAAGGCCGCACAAGGCGCGTGGATTACCGACGCCGACGACCAGCGCTATGTCGATTACGTCGGCTCTTGGGGCCCGATGATCTTGGGCCACCAGCACCCCAGCGTGCTCAATGCCATCGCCGCCCAAGCGCAGATTGGTTTGAGCTACGGCGCGCCGACCGAAGCAGAAATCGAGATGGCCGAGTTGCTGTGCAGCCGCGTGCCGCATCTGGACATGGTGCGGCTGTGCTCCTCCGGCACCGAGGCGACGATGAGTGCGCTGCGGCTGGCGCGTGGCTTCACTGGCCGCAACCGCATCCTCAAGTTCGAGGGCTGCTACCACGGCCACGGTGACTCGCTTTTGGTTAAGGCTGGCTCGGGCGCACTCACCCTCGGCGTGCCGACCTCCCCCGGCGTGCCCGCCGCCCTAGCCGAGCTCACCCTCACCGCCACCTACAACGACCTCGCCTCGGTCGAGGCCTTATTCGCCGCCTTCCCCACCGATGTCGCCTGCGTCATCGTCGAGCCGGTGGCCGGCAATATGAACTGCGTGCCGCCTGCGGAAGGCTTCTTGCAAGGCCTGCGTGCGCTGTGCAGCCAATACGGCGCGCTGCTGATTTTTGACGAGGTGATGACGGGCTTTCGCGTGCATCACCGCTCAGCCGCTGGCCGCTACGGCATCCAGCCTGACCTCATCACTCTGGGCAAAATCATCGGCGGCGGCTTGCCGGTGGGGGCCTTCGGTGGCCGTGCCGAGGTCATGCACCAGCTCGCACCTCTGGGGCCGGTCTACCAAGCGGGCACGCTGAGCGGCAATCCGCTCGCTATGGCGGCCGGCCTCGCCTTGCTGCGCGCACTCGACGACGAAGCCATCTACCAGCAGTTAGAGGCGCGCACCACGCAGCTGTTGCAAGGCCTACAGGCAGCTGCCGATGCCGCTGGTGTCGCCTTTACCACCACCCAAGTCGGCAGCATGTTCGGCCTCTACTTTGGTGCTGGGCCGATCCGTGGTTTTGCCGATGTGGGCCTTTGTGACCTGCCCGCCTTCAACCGCTTCTTCCACGCCATGCTGGCCCGTGGCGTCTATCTCGCGCCTTCGGCCTACGAGGCCGGGTTTGTCTCCGCTGCCCACGGTGAGGCGGAGATCGCCCACACGCTCGCCGCCGCCGCTGCTGCGTTCCAAGAGGTCGCCGCTCATGGCTGAGACCTCCTTCTTCAACAAGCTGCGCAAGAGCATCAACAGCGTTGGTGGCGATAGCTTCCTCAGCAAGGATTTGGGCAGTTTGTTCGCCGGCGATTTGCTCAAGCCCGATGCCATCGAGGAGCTAGAAACCCGTCTGCTGATGGCCGATGCCGGCATTGAAGCCACCGACTGGCTGCTCGCCCACATCAAGCCCGCGGTCAACGCCGGGCAAATCAAAACCGAGAAGCAACTGCGCGCCGCACTGCGCGCCGCACTGCTGGATTTGCTGCGGCCGATTGCCAAACCCATCCAAATGCCGCCCTTCATCAAGCCCTTCATTTTGTTTGTCGCAGGCGTCAATGGCGTGGGCAAAACCACCAGCATCGGCAAGCTCGCCCACCGCTATAAAAAAGACGGCAAAAAAGTGCTGCTGGCTGCGGGTGACACCTTCCGCGCCGCTGCCGTGCAGCAGCTCACGACTTGGGCCGAGCGCGCGGATGTGCCCATCTTGAGCCAAGGCGAGGGGGCGGATTCCGCCAGCGTAATTTTTGACGCCGTCACCAGTGCCAAAGCCAAAGGCTATGACCTAGTAATTGCCGATACCGCAGGCCGTCTGCACACGCAAAACCACCTGATGGACGAGCTGCGCAAAATCAAGCGCGTGGTGCAAAAGCACGACCCCTACGCGCCGCATGAAGTCTTGCTGGTGGTGGATGCCACCACCGGCCAGAACGCGCTCAACCAAGCCATCCAATTCCATGAAGCCATCGGCCTTACCGGCATCGCCATCACCAAACTCGACGGCACGGCCAAAGGCGGCATTCTGCTCGCCATTGCCCGCCGTCTGAGCCTGCCGGTGCGCTTTGTCGGTTTGGGCGAGGCAATCGACGACTTGGAGGTGTTTGATGCCGAGGCCTACGTCGATGCTCTGATTGGC
>CAZHTI010000016.1:24218-36137 GCA_964535755.1 uncultured Salinisphaerales bacterium
AAATGCCCGACATCATTCACTTCCACCGCGTCAGCCATCGCTATGAGGGCACGGGCGACGTGCTGTCGGACGTCAGCTTCACGCTCGCCAAGGGTGAGATGGCGTTTCTGACCGGGCCATCGGGCGCGGGTAAGTCCACCTTGCTCAAGCTGATCGCGCTGCTGGAGCGGCCCTTGCGCGGGCAGATCATGGTCAATGGCCAGAACCTCGCACAGGTCAAGCGAGGGGCCATACCGGCGTTTCGCCAGCAGATCGGCGTGGTGTTTCAGAACTTCAATCTGCTCTACGACCGCAGCGTGTTCGACAACGTCGCCCTGCCTTTGGTGATCCGTGGCGTCGCCACCGATGACGTCGCCCGCCGCGTGCGCGCGGCACTCGATGCCGTCGGACTCTTGGGCAAGGAGAAAATGATGCCGCTGACACTCTCCGGCGGTGAGCAGCAGCGCGTCGGCATTGCGCGGGCCATCGTCGCCAAGCCGCAGCTGATCTTGGCCGATGAGCCCACCGGCAACTTGGACCCGGCGATGGCGATTGAGGTGATGGAGTTGTTCCGCCGCTTCAATGAGGTCGGCGTCACCGTGCTGGTCGCGACCCACGCTACGCAGCTCATCAAGCGCCTGCCCTACCGCAACATTCATCTAGAGCAAGGGCAACTCAGCATTCGCCCCAGTCCCGACCTCACAGCCGGAGTCATGCGATGAGTGCTGCTAATCGCTCGACCACCAGCGAGCTGCGCCCCAGTTTTTGGGCGCGCTTCGCCCAAGGCCATAGCCGTGAAGCGCGCTTCACGCTGCAAAAGTTCTACAACAAGTTGGGGGGCGCGCTGCTCACTTGCTTCGCCATCGGCATCACGCTCGCACTCCCCGCCTCGCTCTACACCTTGGTGCGCAACGTCAACGCGGTGAGCTACTCCTGGGAGTCGACCCTAGAGGCCTCGCTGTTTTTGAAGGACTCCGTGAGCCCAGAGCAAGGCAAGGCCTTGGTGCAGAAGCTCAAGGCCAACGGCAATGTCGCTGCCGCTAGCTACGTTTCGCGCGAGCAATCCTTGGCTGAGTTCCGCAGTCTGTCCGGCTTTGGTGCGGCACTCGATTTGCTGGAGGACAACCCGCTGCCAGCGGTCGTCGCCATCACCCCGCGCCGAGGTGCTAGCCGTGGCGAGATCGACGCGCTGGTGGCGGAGCTCGGCAAGCTGCCGGAGGTTGAGGTCGCCAAGCTCGACCGCCAGTGGCTGGAGCGCCTCTACGCCGTGCTGAGTCTGGTGGAGCGCTTCGTCTTGGTGTTGGCGGCGATTCTGTCGCTGGCGGTCATCGTCATCGTCGGCAACACCATCCGCTTGGATATCGAACGCCAACGCGCAGAGATTGAAGTCATGAAGCTGGTGGGGGCGACCGATGGCTTCATCCGCCGGCCCTTCCTCTACACCGGGCTCTGGTATGGCTTGGTCGGCGGTGCCTTCGCCTGTGCCTTGGTGCAGTTGGTGGTGTTCGCGCTCTCAAGGCCGACGGCCACGCTGGCGGGCCTCTACCAAAGCAGCTTCAAGCTCAGTGGTTTGTCGCTGGATACCGCGCTCGCGGTCTTCGCGGCCGGCATTTTGCTCGGCTGGTTAGGCGCTTGGTGGACGGTCTCGCAGCGCATCCGTGAGATTGAGCCGAAGTAGCGCTCGGCGATCGCAGGAGTTACCGCCGCTAGGGCGCTTGCGGCGCGCGGGCGCAATCCTGCGTGAGATCAGGGAACAGCGCGCTGCAGACGGTCTGTATCAGCTGCTCCAAGGCCGCTGGGTCGTTGAGGTTTGCCATGGGTAGCCAGCCGTAGCCGTTGAGCATCACCTGCATGTGGCGGCACATCAGCCGGTAGGGGTCTGGGCCGCTGAACTCCTCCAACACGCCTTGGGCATGGACGAGGTTGTGGGTGCCCACACTCAGCACCCAAAAGCCGACGCTGATTTGGTGGTTGCTCAAGCCCTGTGCGTGCACCTCGCCGGCATCAATCGCTGCCTGCACGATGCCGCCCACCACGTCGGCAATCGGGGCGATGGCGTCCTGATAGGCCTTGCGGCGGCTGAGGCTGGTCGCTGCCCAAACCGCCTCGGTGAGCACGTATTGCATGAGCTGAAAGTGCAGCGGGTTTTTGCGCACAAACAGCAAATCCGCCACCCCAATCGCAAACATGCGGTCGCGGCTGCTGGCTACCCAATGGCCCACCCGCTGGAACAACTCGACGTGGGCCAAGGTGTCTTCGACCGTCAGCGCCAGCAGCAGGTCTTCCTTGCTCTCAAAGTGCTGGTAGAGCGTGCCCACGCTGTACTCGCAGCGCTGGGCGATGGCACTCATCTGCAACTTCAGCAAGCCTTGCTCGGCGATCAAGGCGCGCGCCGCCGCCAGCATTTGCTGCTCGCGTGCGGCGAGTTGGCGTTGTTTGCGTTCTGTAGTGCCCAAGGTGGCGAGGTGGTTTGGAATCGTGTTTAAATATTGAATCACGTTCACAAAACGGTCAAATGCCGTGGCACGAATCGCCCCCGCAGGCAGTCCCCGCAGCAAGGAGCCGCGTCTTGTCTCGGCGCGCGCGCAGCCCAAGCCTTCATTCCAGCTAGCGAGCTATGCGCTGGCGGCCGCCACACTTTCTGGCTGCATCACCGCCCCCGTGCTGGAGCGGCCTAGGCTGCCGGAGGTGACCGCGTACGGCGCACCCGCACTCACCGCCGAGACGGCCAGCACCGCTGGGCTCAAAGGCGGCGAATCCCAGCAGTTTTTGGCGGGCAAGCCAGTGCCGCAGCAGTGGTGGCGGCAGTTCGGCAGCGAAAAATTGAACGCCTTGGTGCAACAGGCCTTGGACGCCAGCCCTAGCGTCGCCGCAGCGCAAGCCTCACTGCGCAGTGCTGAGCAATTAGCACTGGCCGCGCGCTCCGGCCTATTCCCAACGGTGGACGGCAACGCCAGCGGCTCGCGCCAGAAGGTGGACGTCGGCAGCTTCGGTGACCCCAACGGCGGGGCATTCATCTACAACTTGTTCAACGCCAATGTGCAGGTGAGCTATGCGGTGGACCTGTTCGGCCGCACCGCACGCGGGCTGGACGCCAGTGCCGCCATCGTCCGGGCGCAGAAATTCCAAGCCGAGGCCGCCTACCAGACGCTGATCGCCAACGTCGTGAACAGCGCTGTGCAGCAGGCGCTGAACCGCGCCCTGCTCGCCGGCCATGAGCAAGTGTTGGCGAACCAAGAGCGTCTGGTTGCCATCGCCCAGAAACAGTTGGCGATTGGCGCACTCGCAAGGGTGCAGGTCCTAGAGTTGGAGTCCAACCTCGCTACCGCACGTGCCCGCCTGCCCGTGCTGCGTAATGCCGTCGGCCAAGAGCAAACGCGCTTGGCCTTATTGCTGGGGAAGGCACCCTCTGCGACAGCGGTGACGGATTTAGCCCTTACCGAGCTCACGCTGCCGCAGGAGCTACCAGTCTCCTTGCCGTCGGAGCTGCTGCGCCAACGGGCCGACGTGCTCGCAGCAGAAGCCGAGCTGCAACGGGCAGAAGCACTCTTGGGTGTGGCCCATGCCAGCCGCTTCCCCTCGCTCAACCTCACGGCGAGCTATGGCAGCCAATCCACCCGCCTAGAGGATTTATTCCAAGGGGATATCTGGAGCTTGGGCGCTGGCCTGACGGCCCCTATCTTCCGCGCCGGTGAGCTGGCCGCACGCGAGAACGCGGCGCGCGCCGATGCCGAAGTCGCCCGCGCCAACTACCAGCAGACGGTGCTGGCGTCGTTTGCGGATGTCGCCAATGCCTTGCGCCAGTTGGGCAGCGACGCCGAAGCACTCAAGGCCAACATGGCGGCGTTGAATGCCGCCGAGCGCACGCGGAATATCACCGAGCAGCAACTGCGCCTAGGTGCCGCCAACGCGAGCCAATTGATATTGGCCGAGCAGGCCTACACCCAAGCCAAGGCCGCGGCAGCGCAGTCCTTGGCGGCGCGCTACCAGAACAGCGTGGCGCTCTACCAAGCCTTGGGCGGCGGCTGGGCGGTTGCCGCACAGGGCAGCAGTGAAGCAGCCACGGCCAGCGCGCCTTAGCCACACCGACCAATACTTTTTGGAGATTTAAAGGATGAAACGCTGGGTACTCATGCTGTTGGCGGTGCTGGTTTTGGTGGCCGTGGTAGGCGGCATCAAAGCCCTGCAAATCAAGAAGATGATTGCGGGCTATGAGGCCATGGGCGAGCCGCGTTCGACGGTATCTACCATCAAGGTCGCGAACAGTAGTTGGCAGCCGACACTCAGTGCGGTAGGCAGCTTGCGCGCAGTGCGTGGTGTGGAGCTCGCTGCGGAGACCACCGGCCGTGTGGTCAAGGTGGCCGTGCAATCGGGTGCCAATGTGCAGCAAGGCGAAGTGCTGTTTGAGCAAGACCGCAGCAGCGATCTGCCGCGTTTGCAGGCGCTGGAGGCAGAGCTAACTTTGAGCCGCAGCATCGCCAACCGTGCCAAGCAGCAGTTAGCGATTGAGGGCATCAGCAAGGCCGATGCGGAAGCAGCGATTGCCCGCGCCGATGCCGCAGCCGCTGCGGTGGCCGAGCAGCGCGCACTGATCGCCAAGAAGCAAATCCGTGCGCCTTTCAGTGGTGTTGCGGGCATCACCAGCGTCAACACCGGCCAGTACCTGAATCCGGGCGACCGCCTGATCACCCTGCAGCAGCTTGACCCCATCTTGGTGGACTTCTCGCTGCCGCAGTCGGCACTGGCGCGGGTCGCTAATGACCAGCAGATTGAGCTCGCGGTGGACGCCTACCCGAGCAAAAAGTTTGTCGGTACCGTGAATGCCGTCAACCCAGTGGTGGACGCCGAGACCCGCAACATTCGCGTGCAGGCCCGCCTCGCTAACCCAGAGCGCCAACTGCTGCCGGGCATGTTCGGCAACCTGCTGCTGAAATCCGGCACGGCTGAGCGCCTGTTGACCGTGCCGCAGAGTGCCATCAGCTACAACCCTTATGGCGAGACGGTGTTCGTCGTCGTACCACGCGGGCAAGAAACCGCCGCCGACCCCAATAAGCCCAAAAGTCTCCAGCAGGCAGAGGCGCTGAAAGCCGCCGACGCCCAAGAGCGGCAAAAGTTGGCGGATGACAAGGCCGCAGCCGAGGGCAAAAAATCCGAACCAGCCGCAGCGAAGCCGGCCAGCAAAGAGACCGTGCTGGTCGCCCGCCAAGTGTTTGTCACGGTGGGTGCTACGCGCGGCGATCAAGTCGCCATCCTCAAAGGCCTGAAGGAGGGCGATGAGGTGGTCACCAGCGGCCAGCTCAAGCTCAAGAACGGCAGCATCGTCGTCATCAACAACATCGTGCAGCCGGGTAATGACGCCGCACCCAGCCCCGTGGATCAATAGTCGGCGGATGAGTACCCCATGAAATTCACCGATCTCTTCATCAAAAAGCCGGTGTTGGCCCTAGTGGTCAACCTGCTGATTTTGGTGATTGGCCTACGCGCCGTCGCACTGTTGCCGGTGCGCGAATATCCGGAGTCGCAAATCGCAGCCATCACCGTCACCACCACCTACTTTGGTGCGGATGCCGACGTGGTGGCTGGGTTTATCACAGCACCCTTGGAAGCAGCCATCGCCCAAGCGCAGGGCATTGACTACATCTACTCGACGTCCAACTCGGGTGTCAGCGTCATCAACGTCAACTTGCGTCTGAACTACGACGCCACCAAGGCGCTGAGCGAAATCAGCGCGCAGGTGTCGTCAGTGATTAGCCAATTGCCAGAAGGCTCGCAGCAGCCGTCGCTGAAGATTTCCACCGGCGAATCGACCGCCTCGATGTACATCGGCTTCTCCAGCGACACGCTCGCCGCGAACCAAATCACCGACTACCTCAACCGCGTCGTGCAGCCCAAGTTGCTGGGGGTTTCTGGCGTGCAGCAGGCGGAGATTTTCGGCGCGCGCAACTTTGCGCTCCGCGTATGGATGGACCCCGCACGGCTCGCCGCCCATAACCTGACGGCGGCGGATGTTTACGCAACACTCGCCAACAACAACTTCATCTCGGCCTTGGGTGCCACCCGTGGCCAGATGGTGACGGTCAACCTGACGGCGCGCACCGACCTGCACACGGTGGAAGAATTCCGCGACATCACCGTCAAGTCGGGCGTCACCGGCACGGTCAAATTGCGCGATGTCGCCAATGTCACGCTCGGCGCTGAGGACTACGACTTCAACGCCAAATCCGACGGCGTGCAGGCACTGTTCGTCGGCATCAAAGTCGCACCCGACGCCAACCTGCTGACCGTCATCAGCAAGGTGCGCGAGGTGTTTCCCAACATCGTCGAGCAGCTGCCCAAAGGGCTGGAAGGCCGCATCAACTACGACGCCACCGAGTACATCCGCTCCTCGATCAGCGAAGTGCGGATGACCCTCATCGAAGCACTGGTCATCGTCAGCGTGGTCATCTTCCTGTTCTTGGGCTCGCCGCGCTCGGTGCTGATCCCCGCCGTCGCCATCCCGCTGTCGCTGATTGGCGGCTTCATCTTCATGCTCGCGCTGGGCTATTCGATCAACCTGCTGACGCTGCTGGCCCTCGTGCTGGCGATCGGCTTGGTGGTGGACGACGCCATCATCGTCGTCGAGAACGTCGACCGCCACATGCGCGACGGCATGCTGCCCTTGCAGGCTGCCCTCGTCGGCGCACGCGAGCTGGCCGGCCCCATCATTGCGATGACGGTGGTGCTGATTGCGGTCTATGTGCCGATTGGCTTCCAAGGGGGGCTCACAGGGACCTTGTTCTCCGAGTTCGCCTTCACGCTCGCCGGTGCGGTGGTCGCCTCGGCGGTGATTGCGCTCACCTTGTCGCCTGTGATGGCGGCGTACTTCCTGAAGCCGGGCGAGCACGAGCAAAGCCGCTTGATCCAGATGATCGACCGTAACTTCGACTGGACGCGCAGCAAGTACGAGCGGCTGCTCGGTGGCGCGTTGAACAGCTACGGCGTCGTCATTGCCTTCGGCATCATCATCTTGGTGCTGACCGGCGTCATGGCGCGGATGTCGCGCGATGAGCTGGCACCGGCGGAAGACCAAGGCTTCGTCATTGGCTTTGGCTATGCCTCGCCGAATGCCACCGTGGATCAAATGGGCCTCTACTCCAAGCAGATGTACGACTACGCGCGCGCACTGCCGGAGACGGATCAAATCTTCCAGCTCGACGGGGTCAGCTCCGCCAACACCTCGCTGATCGGCCTCATCCTCAAGCCTTGGGATCAGCGCGCGCGTAGCTCGGCCGAAGTGCAGGCCGAGCTACAGGAGAAGTTCAACAGCATCGCCGGTGCGACGATTTACGCCTCCTTGCCGCCGCCGCTGCCCACCTCCAGCGGTGGCGCCAACACGCCGGTCATCTTTGTCATCGGCACTACGGACTCCTTCGTGAACTTGGAAGAAATCGCCAATGACATCTTGGTGGAAGCTCAGAAGAGCGGGAAGTTCTATTACATCGACACCGATCTCAAGCTCAACCGGCCTCAAGTGAGCGTCGAGATTGACCGCGATAAAGCCGCTGCACTGGGCATGGACATGGCCAACATTGGCCAGAGCCTCTCGGCGATGCTCGGCGGCGGCTATGTCAATTACTTCAGCATCGCGGGCCGCTCCTACAAGGTCATCCCACAGGCTGGGCAGGCCTTCCGCCTCAATCCGGAGCAGCTCGGTAGCTACTACCTGCGCACCGGCTCGGGAGAGTTGGTGCCGGCCTCGACGGTCGCCACCCTCAAGACTGAGGTCATCCCCACCCGTGTCAGCCGCTTCCAGCAGCTCAATGCCGCGACCTTCTCCGGCGTGCCTTCCGGCACCTTGGGCGATGCGCTAGAGACGCTCAAGAAGATTGCCGATGCCCGCATGCCGGCCGGATACACCGTCGATTACGGCGGCGAATCGCGCCAGTACGTGCAGGAAACCTCGGCCTTCGCGCTGACCATGGGCATGGCGCTGATCATCATTTTCTTGGCCCTCGCCGCTCAGTTCGGCAGCCTGCGCGACCCACTGATTGTGTTGATGTCAGTGCCGATGGCCCTGTTCGGCGCGATGGTGTTCATCTTCCTAGAAGTGCAGCAGGCCACGCTCAACATCTACACCAAGGTCGGTTTGGTGACGCTGGTGGGTTTGATTGCCAAGCACGGGATTTTGATCGTCCAGTTCGCCAACGATGAGCAGCGCGCCGGCAAGAGCAAGCGTGAAGCAATCCTCGCCGCCGCCGGCGTGCGCTTAAGGCCGATTTTGATGACCACGGCGGCGATGGTGCTCGGCGTGCTGCCCTTGGTGTTGGCAGACGGTGCAGGGGCCGTTGGCCGCAACCACATGGGCTTGGTGATTGCCACCGGGGTTGGCATCGGCACCTTGTTCACGCTGTTCGTGGTGCCCGCCGTGTACTTGCTGCTCGCGACCGACCATATGCATGAGCGCCAGAAGCAAGCTGCATTGGACTCAGTGGAAGCCGAGGCACTGCCGGTGGCAAAGCCGCACCACTAGCTGAGCGGCACTGGCGCGGTCAGACCCAATAAAAAACCCAGCAGTGCTGGGTTTTTTATTGCCCGCCGAGTGAGCGACTAAAAGCCCTGCGCCAATTCTTGCTCGCCGCGCTGCTGCATGAGGTCAAGAATTTGCTCGACGCGCTCGCCCAGATACTTATTGGCGGCAAGTTCCAAAGCACGGCTGACTTCGCTCTCCACCGCCATCATCGCCAAGGGCCTGAGCCGCCAAATCAGATTGGCGATTTTCGGGATTTCTTCCTTGGGCGGGATTTGCCCAGCGCCGTAGGGGTCTAGCAGCGGCACGATTTGCTTGAGCATGCCGTCGGCCACCATCTCGACATTCGCCCGCAACTGGGCGACGAGCTTTAGGGTGTCCTCCAAGGGGATGCCGGCTTTGGAGAGCTCAGCACCGGCGATCAGCATGCGTGGCCGTGGTGCTCGGTAGCGCAGGCCATCCATTTCCAACAGGCCTAAGTCCAGCACCTGCTTGAGCAGCTTGGGGCTGAAGCTCACGCCGGTCAGCTTGAGCAATTCCGGCAGGCTGAAGTAGCGCGGTGCTTCGTCCGACCAAGGGCTGGCGATGGCTTTTTGTAGGCCTAAGACTTCGTGCAGGCTCTGGCCCTCCTCCAGCACTTTGACCAAGCCCATGATGTTGCCGAGCGTGTAGCCGCGCGAGAGCAGGTGGTTGATGATGCGCAGGCGCATCAGGTGGGTGGAGTTGTAGACACCGGTGCGGCCGCGCAGCGTGGGGCCTTCCAGCAGGCCGCGGTCTTGGTAGGCGCGGACGTTGCGCACCGTGGTGCCACCGACGCGCGCGAGCTCGTCGATGGTGTATTCGGCCACCTTGTTGTCGGCGCTGGCCTCTGCGGCGGCCGCCGCGCCGGCGCCGTGCTTCGACGCCGCCTTCGCGCTGGCGGCTGCTGGCCGTGCCGCTTTGGGCTTACTGATTTGGAGCTTGTTTGGGGCAGTGCGGGGGGCTTTCATGCGCGCAATTTAGCGCATCTGCCCCCGTCCGCTTAGGCAGCGAGTTTTAGTGTCGGTGTCAGCGCGAGGTCGTCGTCGGCATCCACGCTAAAGCCCTCTAACTGTTGCAAATAGTGGGCGTTTTGGTGGTCCCAAGGGTGGAAGCCCGGCTTGAAGTAGTCCAGCCAAGGGATGACCGATTTGCTGAAGACGCCGGGGCTCACAAACAGCATCTTGCCCAAGGCGGCTAAGCCCTTGAGGTGGTTACCGGCCTTAGGGTCGGCGGTGATGTTCTCGCGGTAGTTTTTAGCAACCAGCGCCAAGAAGATGATGGATGCCAGCAGCAAGCCACTGGTGCGCGCGGTGTAGCTGCGCACGCTGGGCTTGAACACCGCCTTCCAGACATCAAAGGCCACGGCCTTGTGCTCGGTTTCTTCCAGCGCATGCCAGTTCCATAACTTGGCGAATGCTGGATCACCTTTGCCCACCACCCGCTCGTCACTCAAGACTCGGTCCGCTAAGAAGGCGGTGAAGTGCTCCAGCGCGATAGTGGCTGACAACTGTGTGGACTGAGGCAGGTGCTTTTGCACCCAATCGAGCAGGGCTTTGATCTCCTGCTCTTGACGGACGACCGGCAAACCGGCCTCAGCCAATAGCTCGTTGTAGTCCTCGTGCTCGCGGCCGTGCATGGCTTCTTGGCCGATGAAGGCGGTCACCGCGCGTTGCAGTTCAGGGTCTTGGATTTGGTCGCGGTAATTGCGGACGGCGGCGATGAAGAAGCGCTCACCGACCGGGAAGAACACGGAGAGGGTGTTTAAGAAGGCGGTGACGTGACGCCCTTCGTTATGCCAGTCCAAGGCGCGCTCCTTGGGTAGCTTGAATTTGAAATCGCGGCGGGTGGGAATCATCGAAAACTCCTAGGGTTTCTGCGAAGACTTACGGCGTAACTGCAAACACTGTGCCCGAAGTCAATGTGACATCAAGCACTGGCACATTAAACATAGAGCCAGAGTCCGTGTCAACAGTGGTAGCTCCCAAGGCCGATCGCTTGGCGGCGTCTGTCGGTAGGCAGCAGCCTCGGTTTGCGGCGGCAGGTGCATTGCTCAACCCGTGCAAAGCGCAGCATTTCTGCGCCACGGAACCGCATAGGGCTTTGCCTCCGTATCATTGGCGTTAGACCGTCATCGGCCCGCGCTTGGGCCTGACTAAACCAACGTAATAGAGAGAGGGAGCCCGCATGAGCTCAAGCCCCGTCGCCCCGCAGGACTCAGACCCCGTCGAAACCCAAGAGTGGCTCGATGCCCTCGTCAGCGTGCTGGCCAAAGAAGGCCCCGAGCGCGCGCACTTTTTGCTGGAGACCCTGACGGAAAAAGCCCGCCGCAGCGGCAGCCAGATTCCCTTCGACGCCAATACCGCCTACGTCAACACCATCCCCACGCATCTGGAAGAGCGCTCGCCCGGCGACCACGCGCTGGAGTGGAAGATCCGCTCCATCATCCGTTGGAATGCGCTGGCGATGATCGTCAACTCCAATCGTGAGCACGCGGGCATCGGCGGGCACATCGCCACTTTCCAAAGTGCGGCCACGCTCTATGACGTCGGCTTTAATCACTTTTGGAAGGGCGTTGACCACCCCAAGGGCCAAGACCTGCTCTACATCCAAGGCCACAACACGCCGGGGATTTACGCGCGCTCCTACCTTGAGGGCCGTTTGAGTGAGGAGCAGTTGCAGCGCTTCCGCATGGAGGCCCTGAAGCCCGGCCTCTCTAGTTACCCGCATCCGCAATTGATGCCGGACTACTGGCAGTTTGCGACCGTCTCTATGGGCTTAGGCCCGATTCAGGCCATTTATCAGGCGCGCCTGATGAAGTACCTGCACAACCGTGGCCTTGCGGATACCAGCGAGCGCAAGGTTTGGTGCTTTTGTGGCGACGGTGAGATGGACGAGCCGGAGAGCCTAGGCGCGGTGGATATCGCTGAGCGCGAGCAGCTCGACAACCTGATCTTCGTCGTCAACTGCAACTTGCAGCGCTTGGACGGCCCAGTGCGCGGCAACGGTAAGGTCATCCAAGAGCTGGAAGGCGTGTTCCGTGGTGCGGGCTGGAACGTCATCAAAGTGATCTGGGGCTCGGCTTGGGACCCACTCATCGCTGCCGACCAGAGCGGTATGTTGCTGAAGGCGATGATGGAAACCGTCGACGGCGAGTACCAGAACTTCAAGGCCAAGGGCGGCGCTTACACGCGCGAGAACTTCTTCAAGAAATACCCTGAGCTGGAGCGCTTGGTGGCGACCATGAGCGACGAGCAAATCGCTCAACTCAACCGTGGTGGGCATGACCCGCACAAGGTCTATGCCGCCTACGCGGCGGCCGTCAAACATAAGGGCAGCCCGACCGTCATCTTGGCGAAGACCGTCAAGGGCTACGGCATGGGCGAGGCGGGTGAAGGGCAGAACATCACCCACTC
>CAZHTI010000017.1:0-35421 GCA_964535755.1 uncultured Salinisphaerales bacterium
GCTGCCTGCGCCCCCGCCTGCCGCCTACAATGGCGGGATGAATGAAGCCCGCATCCGTTACCTGCTGCGTCGGGGCATGAAAGAGCTCGACGTCATGTTTACCCGCTACTACGACCACCGCTATGCCGTCGCGCCTGAGGCTGAGCGCGCGGCGTTTTTAGATCTGCTGGACGGCCCACAGGAGCCGGACATCTGGGCTTGGGCGATGGGCCACGCCGAGTGCCCGCCCGAGTACGCGGACGTCATCGCCGAGTTCCAGCACTATCGTCGGCCCTAAGCGTGCAGGCCCCTGACGCCACGCCACTGGTGCAGCAGCTGCCGGTTTTGGAGCTGCAGTTCGCCGCTTCGATGCGCCTGTTTTACGTCGCCAGCACGGTGCATGTGGTAGCCCTCGTGCTGTTGATGGCGGCCCAACCCGCAGGCTGGGTGATGGCGCTGAGCGCACTGGGTGTCGGCATTAGCTGGCGCTTACTGCGGCGCAACGAGACTCTGGGTTTTGGCGCGAATGCGGTGCAGGGCCTGCACTTCCACGCTGATGGTCGCATCAGCCTGCGACTGGCTTCTGGGCAAGTGGCCGACGCTGAATTGCTGTCGGATAGCCGCGTGGGGCGATGGCTGCTGGTGCTGAATTTTCTCGCCCAGCCTGCCGGTGCGGCTGCCACTAAGACTCGCCGCTACTCCCGAGCCTTGGGCGGCGATGAGCTGAGCGCCGACGCCCTGCGCCGCCTGCGGCTGCGGCTGCAATTGCAGGCTGGCGTGACGGCCTAGTCAATCCGCCTATTTGCATGGCCGATTCTGGCTAGTTGCTGCTGCCAGCGCTGCCATACTGCGCGGCATGACGCAGCCCGCACTCAGCATCGACCAACACTACGCAGCGCTCGCCGCGCGGGACGCGCGCTTCGATGGTCGCTTCTTCGTCGGCGTGCGCAGCACCGGCATCTATTGCCGGCCAATTTGCTCGGCACGCACGCCTAAGCGCAGCAATTGCGACTTCTTCCGCAATGCCGCCGCCGCAGAGCGCGCCAGCTTCCGCCCCTGCCTGCGTTGCCGGCCTGAGCTAGCGCCCGGCGGCGCGCTCATCGACGCCAGCGAGCAATTGGCTGCCCGCGCTGCCTATGCCATCGACCAAGGGGCGCTAGACGCGCAGGGCTTGGACGCCCTCGCTGTGTCGCTCGGCAGCAGTAGCCGCCATCTGCGCCGCGTGGTCGAGGCGAGCTTTGGGGCCAGCCCTCTGCAGCTCGCGCTCACCCGCCGCCTGCACGCCGCCAAGCAACTGTTGAGCGACACCCAACTGCCGGTGAATGTCGTCGCGCACGCCGCAGGCTTCGGCAGCGTCCGGCGCATGAACGATGCCTTCCTCCAGCGCTATGGCTTGGCTCCGAGTGCAATGCGGCGGCGGCCAGCGGGGCTAGATGCCAGCACCTCCGACAGCTTCACGGTGCGCCTCGCCTACCGACCACCATTGGCTTGGGGCGCGCTGCTGGACTTCCTCACCGGCCGGGGCGCTGCGAGTGTCGAGGCCTCAGTGGCGTGGCACGCTGGCGCTCTGCGCGGTGCGCAAGCCACGCCACGCAGCACTGCCTACGCGCATCGCTCCGCAGGCCCCGTGTCGGCGCTGCATGCCCACTATTGCCGCAGCCTGCGGCTTGGCGTGCACAAGGGCTGGATTGCTGCGGCCCCTGAGCCGGGCCGTGCGGTGCTCGCGGTAGAGGTCAGTAGCAGCCTGCTGCCCGTGCTCGCAAGCCTGCGGCAAACCCTGCGCAGTGCGTTTGACCTCGACGCCGACCCGACCGCAATCGCCGACCACCTCGGGCAAGACTCGAAGTTGGCGGGGGTGGTCGCAGCCGTGCCCGGCCTGCGCATCGCCGGCGCGTTCGATGCCTTTGAGCTGGGCTTGCGGGCCATCTTGGGCCAGCAGGTGACCGTCAAAGCTGCCACAACGTTATTTGGCCGCTTCGCCGCCGCGTTTGGCGAATGCATCGCCACGCCGTTTGCAGCGGTAACGCGCCTCGCACCGACGGCAGAGGTCATCGCAGCGGCTCCATTGCAGGCTTTGATCGACCTAGGCCTCACTACACGGCGCGCCGAGACCATTCGCGCCTTTGCCCAACACTGTGCCGAGGGCCGCTTGGACTGGCGGCCAACGCACAACGCAGCCGAGCAGCGGGCGGCGCTGGAGCGCATCGCCGGCATCGGCCCTTGGACGGCCAACTACATCGCCCTGCGCGCGCTGCGCGACCCTGATTCCTTCCCCAGCGGCGACGTCGCCCTCATCAAAGCCTTGGGTGGCGGCACGGCGAAACACGTCGAGCAGGCTGCTGAGGCTTGGCGGCCTTGGCGCGCCTATGCCGCGCTCTACCTCTGGCAAAGCCTCAAGGCCGGCGGCTGAGCCCACACTCATCGGACACCCCTTGTGACCATCTATTGCCAATTCGATTCGCCCATTGGGCCCATCACCCTCACGGCCAGCCCCTCGGGCCTCACGGGCCTGTGGCTGGACGTGCCGAAGCACGCGCGGGATTTCACCCACTATCGGCGCGATGATGCAGCACTCGCGCCTGCGCGCCAGCAGCTAGAGGAGTATTTTGCGGGCGCGCGACAGCAGTTTTCGCTGCCGCTGGCCGCCAGCGGCACGGCCTTCCAACAGCAGGTTTGGGCGGCACTGTGTGCCATCCCTTATGGGCAAACCACCAGCTATGGGGCGCTCGCTAAGGACATCGGCAATGCCAATGCGGTGCGCGCGGTCGGCACCGCCAATGGCAGCAACCCGCTGGGCATCATCGTGCCCTGCCACCGCGTGATTGGGGCGGATGGCTCCATGACCGGCTACGCAGGTGGGCTGGAGCGCAAGCGCTGGCTGCTGGCGCACGAAGCCAAGCATGTGCGGCGTGACCTGTTTGACCATTGAGCGCGGGCGCAAAAAGAAAGGCCGCCCGGTGGAGGGCGGCCTGAGCTTGCAACGAGGCAGGGATTACTGACGGTACTGCGCGGTGAGGGTATCCATACGCGTCGCTTGGCCGGGTGTGAACTCGGTCATGCAGGCATCGTCGGTGTAGTCCATGAAGTTGGTGATGGGGTCGTTGCCGGGGAACTTCTTGCCGGTGCAGCTATTGCGGTTGACCGGGCAGCCGTAGGCCGGGCTGCGTTCTGCGGGGGTATCGTCCACCAAGTCGCCGGAGGTCGAGCAGCCGCCTTGAAACGTGTGGTAAGCGCCCGCCCAATGCCCCACCTCATGCGTGCCGGTGTCGCCCAAGTTGTACGGGGCCGCCGAACCGCCGGGGAGTGAGGAGAACAGTAAGACAACGCCGTCGTTGCTCGGTGCACGGGTGTAGTCGGAAGGGAAGGTGGCCCAACCCAACAGGCCGCCACCGACATTGGCCGAGTAGATGTTCAGCGTCTCCGGCCCGCCCACGCGCAGGGCGGCCTTGGCGTCACGCTCGGCTGTCGAGCCGTGGCCCATCGTGTACCAGATGCTGTTGGTGGTGCGGGTCACGCCCTGCAGGGCGAAGCGAAACGGCGTGTTGGCGAACGCCGCATTCAGCACATTGATCTGGTCGCTGATTTGCGAAGCAGGCACGTCGCCATTGGCAAGGCCGGTGCCCTTGTTGATGACGTGGAAGTACACCGGCACCGTCACCGAGCCGATGGCACGCTGGGTATCAACGCCACGGGCAGCGCGCTTGGCCTTGAACTCTTTCATGCTCTTGTCCACCGCTTCACGCTCCGCCTTGCTGTGCGGCGGGGTGGCACAGCGAAGGCTGATTTCCGAGCCCTCATCCACCACGTCTTCCTCCGCGGGAGCGGCGTGCACCAAGGGGAATACCAGCAGGCCAGCGCACAGCAACAAACTCTTCTTGAAAATGTTCATGCTCGTGACTCCGACGAAGGCCCCAAGACGAGGCGATTCGGCAACATTAGGTAGCCGCACCCTGCCTGTAAAGCCAGCGGCTGGGCCGCCTGCCTATTCCGTCACAAAGCCAGAAACGAATCAGTTGTCAGCGCTGCCAGTAGCGCGCAGAACGCGCTCCGCCGCCTAGAGAATCGTCGGGTTTGGGACGTCGCCGTAGACCTTGACGGGGTCAAACATCTTTTCGCTCTCCTCAAACTTCAACTCGCGCGTCTCGGCACCCGCGCCGGTGGGGATGGAGCGGTAGAAGCAGGAGCGGTAGCCGACGTGGCAGCTGGCATCGCCAGGGATTTCCACCCGGAGCCAGACCGCGTCTTGGTCGTCGTCGATGCGCATCTCGACGACTTTTTGCACTAGGCCGCTGCTCGCACCCTTATGCCAGAGCACCTTGCGGCTGCGGCTGTAGTAGTGCGCCTCGCCGGTGAGGATGGTCTTTTTAAAGGCCTCTAAATTCATGTAGCCGAGCATCAGCACCTCGCCGGTTTTGGCGGCGGTCGTTACACAGGCAATCAGCCCATGCTCGTCAAACTTAGGCGCGAGTTCATGCCCTTCTTCCACCTGTTCGATGGTGACTCGGGAAAACAAACGGACGTCGTCAGTCATGGCAAATCTCAGCAAATTAAGGCCAAAAAAGGGCGCGAAGGATACCATTGGCAGCCACCCAGCCGCCCCTATCGCGCTCGAAGATGCCCGCCGCCCACGCCCATTGCCACACCGCTGCTGAGAGTCTGGCAAAGGCTCAGGCGCTCTGTGTGGCGAGTGGTGCGCGCTTCACGCCCATGCGGCAGGCGGTCTACGAGTATTTGTTGGCGCAGAAGGCCCCCGCTTCTGCCTATGACCTGCTCGGTGGCTTGCAGCAGCGTCTAGGCAAAATGCTGGCGCCACCAACGGTGTACCGCGCGCTGGAGTTTTTGCTGCAACAGGGCTTGATTCACCGCCTAGAAACCACCAACGCCTACCTGATTTGCGACCACCCTGAGGAGGCGCACGAGAGCGTGTACTTGGTCTGCGGCCGCTGCGGCGAGACTCAAGAGGTGGACGACCCGGCCATCGGCAAACTGCTCATGGACTGCGCCAGCGCGCGCGGGTTTACCGCCACTAAGCCGGTGATCGAAGTCTCCGGCATTTGCGCCAAGTGCCGTTGACGCCGACGAGCGAGCCTGCGGCGCCCAAGCCGCGCCGTCGCTGGCGGCGAGGGTTGTTGGTAGTCGTGCTGGTGTTCGCAGCACTGTCTGCGTTGGCGGCGTGGCTGCTGCCCAAGTTGATCGACCCCAATCGCTATCGCGACCACATCGCAGCGCTCGTCCGCGCGGAAACTGGCCGCGACCTAAAGCTCGGGCCGATGCAGCTCAAGGTCTTCCCTTGGCTGCGGTTGACGGTTGCCGACGCTAGCTTGGGCGATGCCGCAGGCTTTGGCCCGGAGCCCATGCTGAAGCTCGCGCGCCTAGAGCTAGGCGTAGAACTCTGGCCCTTGCTGAGCCAGCGCAAGGTGGTGGTGGACGTGGTGCGGCTAGAGCGCCCCGTGCTGCGCCTAGCCCATGACGCCAGCGGCCGCAGCAACTGGCAGGACTTGCTCGACTGGCAGCGGAGCCGCCCCAAGTCTGAGCCTCTTGACTTAGACCTCGCCGGCATTGAGCTCGCCGATGCGCGCATCGTCTACCGCGCAGCCTCCGGCCAAGCGCTGCACCTAGGCCCGCTGCAAGCGCGCAGTGGCCGCGTGCGCGGCAACCAGCCGGTAGCGCTGCAAGTTTCCACACTCTTTGCGAACCGCACCCCCGCAGCCGCCGGCGCGCTGGAATTAGCACTCGTCGTCGATTGGCAGGATCAGCAGCACACCTTGCGTTTGAGCGACCTCATTCTGGAGGGCAAAGGAGTTTTGGCGGATGCCAACGCGCCGGTCACCGCCAACCTGCTCGCCAAAACTGAGACATTGACGCTGCAACTCGCCGAGCACTGGGCGCTGCAAACGGCTGCCATCGCGCTCGATGTGCGCTCGCTGCGCGTGGGTAGCCAAGCTGCGCCCAAACTGTTCAGCTTCGGCCAATTGGCGGCTAGCCTTGCAGGTCAGGGCGCGGATCAGTCACTGCGCATTAAAGGCTTCCGCGCAGAGGCGCAGGCGCGCGGGTCTTGGCTGCCTGAGGGCGCGCGCTTGCAGCCGCTTGCGCTCGCGCTGGCGGATGCACAGTGGCAAATGCCCAGCCGCAGCGGGACGATGCAAGGCCTGCAACTGACCGGCTACGGCCTGCCCATCGCCGGCGATTTAGTGCTGGCGTTCCCCGCCGACGGCCCGCACTCAATGAGCGGCCTGCTAACCACCCCGCAGGTGGATTTGCGCGCAGTGCTCGCGCGGTTTGGCGTCGCACTGCCGCCGATGGCCTCGGCGCAGGCGCTGCGCTCCGTGCGTTTGGCAACCAAGCTCAACTACCGAAATCTAGCCGCAATCCGCAGCTTGGCGTTCACCGAAATCGACGCCGCGATGGACGCCAGCACACTCAGCGGCAGCCTTGAGTTTGTTGCCTTCAGCCCATTGTCGATGGCACTGGATTTGCGGGTGGACAGCCTCAATGCCGACGGCTATCTGCCAGCGGTTAAGGCCGCTGCGCCGGTCGCCGTACCTATCCAGCAGATGGATTTCTCCGCCGTCGAGCCTCTGTTGAGCCAGTTGCAAACCCTGCCGGTGGTCGGCAGCCTGCGCTTCGGCAAGCTCGCCGTCCGAGGCCTGGAGGCTGAGGACTTGGTCGTCGAACTTACTCCCAACGGTGCGGGCCACGGCGGCAGATGAGCGAGCCTGCCCCGTTTGCCGAGCGCCTGCTGCGTTGGTTTGACCAGCACGGCCGCAGCGGCCTGCCTTGGCAGTCGCCCCGCAGCCCCTACCGCGTGTGGCTCTCGGAAATCATGCTGCAACAGACGCAGGTGGTCTCCGTAATCCGCTACTTCAATGCCTTTGTGGCGCGCTTCCCAGACGTAGAAACCTTGGCGGCGGCGGACATCGAGGAAGTCATGCGCTACTGGGCGGGACTGGGCTACTACGCCCGCGCCCGCAACCTGCATGCGGCAGCGCAGCGGGTGATGCAGGAGCACGCGGGCGAGTTCCCGCAGAGTGTCGAGCTGCTGGCAGCACTGCCCGGCATCGGCCGCTCGACCGCAGGGGCCATTGCCGCCCAAGCCTACGGCCAGCGCGCCGCAATCCTCGATGCCAACGTCAAGCGCGTGCTCAGCCGCTGGGCGGGCATCGCAGGCGACCCCGCCAGCAGCGCCGTGGCCGCCAAACTCTGGCAGCAGAGTGAGGCCCTACTGCCGCATGCGCGCCTGCCGGACTACACCCAAGCGCTGATGGACTTAGGTGCCACGCTCTGCACTGCGCGCCAGCCCAGCTGCGCGCAATGCCCGCTTGCTCAAGACTGCATCGCCCTGCGCGACAGCCGTGTTGCTGAGCTGCCCGGCAAAAAGCCCAAGCGCCTGCGCCCGGCACGCAAGGCTCTGCTGATCCTCGCCAGCAATTCGGCGGGCGAAATCCTGCTCAAGCTGCGGCCTCCGGCAGGTATCTGGGGTGCGCTGTGGTGCCCGCCGCTCATCGATTTGCCCAACGAAGACTGGCCGGCAGCGCTCTCCCAGCAAGAGGGCATCCGCCTGCACAGCCCGCTGGCGGGCAGGGCACTACTGCACCGCTTTACCCACTTTGACTTGCAGCTACAGGTGATGAGCGGCTCCGCGCTGCCGCCTGTGGATGCGGTTCGTGAGCACGGTGCCGAGCGTTGGCTGCCGCCAGCCGCAATCCGCGCCGGTGCTGTCGCCCTGCCGACGCCGATACGGAAAATCTTTGCCGAGCTGGACGAGTAGCGCGGCCTAGTCGCACGGACTGATCGCAAGGACTGGTCGCTGGCACTGCCGGCCACAAGCAGCGTGCCGCCGCATTCGATAAAGGGCAGAAGCAATCCCGCACGAGCAATGGGCTCAGCAGTGCGCGCTGCACAGGTGATAATCCGCCCCCGCACCGACACCCGCAGACCCAGCAATGTCCCGCACCGTTCACTGCATCAAACTCAAAGCCGAAGCCGAGGGCCTAGACCGCCCGCCACTGCCCGGCCCCTTGGGCGTGAAGATTTACGAGCAGGTCAGCAAAGCCGCGTGGAAGGACTGGCTCGCCCATCAGACCCGCTTAATTAACGAGTACCGGCTCATCCTCGCCGACGCCAAAGCCCGCGCCTTTTTGACCAAGGAGCTGGACAACTACTTCTTTGGCACCGGCGAGCTCACCCAGACCGGCTACACCCCGCCGCCAGCCCCTGCCACGGATGCCTCCGGCGGCGGCTAGGCAACTGGTTTGCGCAAAGCGTCAGCAAAATCGGCAGAAACGGTTGACGCACTAGGGAAGCCCCGCGTCTAATACGCGACCTCATTCCCCGCCCTGACGCGGTGAAGAGCAAAGGCCAAGTAGCTCAGTCGGTAGAGCAGGGGATTGAAAATCCCCGTGTCGGCGGTTCGATTCCGTCCTTGGCCACCAAAATTCAGCGCCCAACTGTTCTCAGTTGGGCGTTTTTGTTTGTGGCCTTACGAGCGGCTGGTCGTGCAGCGGGTTGGTTGTTCATAGACGCAACGGCGTCGCGGTGTTCGAGCAAGCGGGGGAATGCCGTGGAGGCGCTCCCGTATGCCGCTCTTGCTACCGATGCCGCCCCTACGCCACCCCGAGTTATGCGTGCAGCACGGTGGGCACTTCGGCACTCATCGGGCCTTAAAAACCTTGCCGTCCTTCATCACGAACGCGACTTTTTGCAGCGTGCTGATGTCGGCTAGCGGGTCGCCGGTCACGGCGATGAGGTCCGCGCTGTAGCCCGCTGCAATCTGCCCCAGGCTGGCGGATTGCCCAAGCACCTCTGCGGCAGCGATGGTCGCGCTGCGCAGGGCCTCGGCGGCGGGCATGCCGGCCTCGACCATGTAGGCGAACTCCTTGGCGTTGTCGCCGTGCGGGAACACACCGGCATCGGTGCCAAACGCAATCTTCACGCCCGCTTTGTAGGCGCGGCCAAACGTCGCTTGGATTTGCGGGCCGACGGCCGCTGCCTTGGGCCGCACGATGGGCGAGTAGTAATCCGCCTCCTTGGACTTCTCGCCGACGAAGCGGCCGGCGCTGATGGTGGGCACATACCAGGCGCCGGACTTCTTGAATAGGGCGATGGCCTCATCGTCCATGAAGGTGCCATGCTCGATGGTCGTCACACCGGCGCGCAGCGCGCGTTTGAGCCCCTCAGCACCGTGCGCATGGGCAGCGACGTGGAAGCCATAGTCTTTGGCGGTGTCGATAATCGCCTTGATTTCTGCCTCGGTGAACTGTGCGTTCTGGCCGCTGGCCGCTTGGCTCAAGACGCCGCCGGTGGCGGTGATTTTGATGAGGTCCGCGCCTTCCTTATAGCGCGCACGCACCGCCTCAGCGGCGGTTTCTGGCCCATTGACCACGCCTTGCACTGGGCCCGGCGTGCCCAAGCCAGTCGCCAGTTTCTGCGACAAGCTATTGGTCGGGTCGGCATGGCCGCCGGTGGAGGCGATGGATTTGCCGACGGTGAACATGCGCGGCCCGACGATCTGGCCCGCAGCAATCGCCCGCTTGAGCGACACATTCAGCCCGTCCACCGCGCCCAAATCGCGCACGGTGGTGAAGCCCGCCATCAGGGTGCGCTCCGCGTATTGCACCGAGCGGAGTGCGGCGTCGGCAGGGTTCAGCGTCAAAGCATCGCGGAAGGCATCGGCTTGCTTGCTGGTCTCCGTGGTCAGGTGCACGTGCAGGTCGATGAGCCCCGGCAGGCAGGTGGCTTGAGCAAGGTCTAGGCGCTCGGCACCGGCGGGTATGGCCGCGTCCTTGCCGACGGCCACAAACTTACCCGCTTCCACCACCACGCGGACGTTCTGTTGGACTACGCCTGTCTTAACGTCCAGCAACTTGCCGCAGTCGATGACGGTGGCCCCCTGAGCGCCCGTGGCGATCAGCAGGCTGGCGGTGGCAAGTGCGGTGCGGACTGCAAACATGGCGGGCTCCTAGGGCGGTTTGCCCCAAGCTAACTCAAAACGCGCGCGCTGCGCAGCGCCTAAATCGCCTCTCTGAGGTCTGGCATAGGCTGGCCCAGCAGCTTTTGGTCGATCACCAAGCAGTCGGTCACGCGGCGTAGCTCCGCGAACAACACGGCGGCCTCGGGGTAGCTGCGGGCGAGCCAGCACAGCCATTGCTTGAGGCGGCCGGGGGCGAAGGCCGTCGGCAATTTGCGGCGGACTTGCCGCCAGAACTCCTGCAATAGTGGCTCGACCTCCAGCCAGCCCATCGGCGTATAGGGCAGGCCTCTGCGGGCAGCGCGAATTTGCAGGGCCAAGTCCGGGCAGGCGATGAGGCCACGGCCGAGCATCAGGGGTGCGACGCCGCTCTCGGCGCGGCAGGCCTGCCAATCGGCCACGCTCCAGACTTCGCCATTGGCAAACACCGGAACGCGGACGGTATCTGCGACTCGGGCGATCCAGTGCCAATGCGCCGGCGGCTGATAACCCTGCACCTTGGTGCGGGCGTGCACGACCAACTGCACTGCACCGCCAGCTTCTAGCGCGCGGGCGCAATCGAGTGCAGGGCTGGTGTCCTCAAAGCCTAGGCGCATCTTGGCGGTGAGCGGGATGTGGGCAGGCAGTGCCGCGCGCACGGCACTCGCGATGCGGTAGAGCAATTCCGGCTCTTTGAGCAACACGCTGCCGCCACGGGATTTGTTGACGGTGTTCGCCGGGCAGCCGAAGTTGAGGTCGATCACCGGTGCGCCCAAGCTCACGGCGAACGCGGCGTTCTCCGCCAAGCACTGCGGGTCAGAGCCTAGCAACTGGAGGCGCATCGGCGTGCCGGATGCGGTTTTGGCACCGCGCGCGAGCTCGGGTGCCATGCGCTGGAACACATGCGCAGGCAGCGGGCGATCATTGACTCGAATGAACTCGGTGACGCACCAATCAACCCCGCCGACACGCGTGAGCACATCGCGCAGGATGTCATCGACCAAGCCCTCCATCGGGGCTAGGGCGATGTGCGCATCGGCCTCCGCTGGCGGTAGCGCGCTGGCGTCAGCCACTAATCACTTCAGTCCCAGCGAGGTAGTCGGGCAGGGCGCGGCCGCGCTCTGAAAGCAAGCAGGGCAGGTAGGCGATCAATGCTGCCCCGCAGGCGGCAGGGCCCAAGATTTGGCCTGCCCAAAGGCCGAGCACGATGCAGCCAAAGCCTGCGGTGAAACGGATGACGGCGGTGGGCCAGCGCAGGCCCATGCCGTTGAGACGCCGTACTTGCAGCTTCCACACCTTCATCCCCAAAGTGCGGCCGCCGCGCACCCAGCTAAAGCCAAAGTAGGCGAGGCCGACGAGGAAGCCGTAGGCCTGTAGCACTTGGTAATTTTGCAGCGGGGTTTTTGCGTCATCGGCGACGAAGAAAGCCACGAAGGGTAGGGCGAGCACCAGCCCGCCCATCAACAGTGCCAGATAGAGCAGGCCGTCGTAGGCAAGCGCAGCGAGTCGGCGCCAAAGCGGAGCAGGCAGGGGAATTTCTACGGGCGTCACGGGGTCTATGCGGCTAGAAAACGGCGGAAGGCGGCGTATTCTCCGGTAATTCCCAAGGTTTGGAGCTCACTATGTTCTCGCGATGGCTATTGGCATTTGCGGTCTTGCTGTTTTCAGCCCCGTCGTCGGCGCACGACTGCGCAAAAACCGACCTCAACTTCACCGTCAAGCGCCTGCTCGGCAAGCAGGAAAACCTCTGCAAGAACTACCAAGGCAAGGTGGTCTTAGTGGTCAACACGGCGAGCCACTGCGGCTACACCGGCCAGTACCAGGGGCTGGAAGCGCTCTACCAGCGCTACCGTCGGCGCGGATTTGTCGTGCTGGGTTTCCCCAGCGAAGAGTTCGGCAAGCAGGAGTTCGCCGATGAGGCTGAGATCCAAAAATTCTGCCAAGCCAACTTCGGCGTGAGCTTCCCGATGTTCGCCAAGGGCTCGGTGAAAGGGCCAACTGCCATCCCACTGTTCCAAACTTTGGCGCAAAAAACGGGTCAGGCACCGAGCTGGAACTTCAACAAATATCTGCTCGGGCGCGATGGCCGCGTGCTGCGGCACTTCAGCTCAGAAATCACCCCCGAGGACGCTGGTTTAGTGGACGTGCTCGAAGCCGCATTGGCCAAGCCCTGAGGCAATGCGCCGCTAGGCTGGCCGAAGCGGCAAAATCGGGAGATGGCAGCGCACCTATAATCGCGCGCAAAGTTGCGGCATAGCCGCAGCGCCTAGGCGTCCAATATTTGCTCGCCATTCCCGTCTCTTTTTAAGGTTATCGCCCGCGTGCAGCCTCGTCGTTTTACCCGCGAAGAACACTCTGTTTCCCGCAAGCAGTTCTCCAACGCTGCAATGAAGGTGCTCTACGGCCTGCGCGATGCCGGCTTTGAGGCCTATATCGTTGGTGGCGCGGTGCGCGATGTCTATGCCGGCATCGAGCCGAAAGACTTCGACGTCGCCACCAACGCGACCCCTGAGGAAGTCAAACGCATCTTCCGCACCGCGCGGTTGATTGGCCGGCGCTTCGTCATCACCCATGTGCGGTTTGGCGACGAGACCATCGAGGTCACGACCTTCCGGGGTGCAATCAGCGAAAGCCATGCCCGCGACGAAACTGGCCGCATCCTCAGCGATAACCAATACGGCACGCTGGAAACCGACGCCCTACGCAGGGACTTCACCGCCAATGCGCTCTATTACGACATTGCCGACTACTCGGTGGTGGACTTCGTCGGTGGCGTCGAGGACGTCGCCGAGCGGCGCATCCGGCTAATTGGCGAGCCCGAGCTGCGCTACCGCGAAGACCCGGTGCGCATGCTGCGCGCCATCCGCATCGCCAACAAACTGCACTTCAACATCGAGGCCGGCACGGCCGACCCCATCCCCAAACTGGCGTCCTTGCTGCGGGAGATCCCGCCGGCGCGCTTGTTCGATGAAATCATCAAGATGCTGCTGTCGAAGGAGGCGGTCAGCAACTTCCGTGGCCTGCGCGACTACGGCTTGTTTGCCGAGCTATTCCCAGTCGCCGAGGCGACGCTGCGCCGCCACCCGGGCATGGTGCATTTTGTCGAGGAAGCGCTCGCCAGCACGGCGGATCGCATCAGCAATGACCTGCCGGTGACGCCCGCATTTCTCTATGCCTCGCTGCTCTGGCCTAGTGTCGCCGAGCGTTTTGTCGAGCTCATGCATCGGCAGGGCCACCATCCCAATCTTGCACTCGGCCAAGCGGCCGATGAGGTCATCGCCCAGGCCTGCTTGCGGGTGATGATCCCCAAGCGCTTTTCTATGCCGATGCGCGAAATCTGGGAGCTGCAACCGCGCTTTGAGCAGCGCAAAGGCCCACGCGCTAAACGCTTGGTCAGCCACCCGCGCTTCCGCGCTGGCTATGACTTCCTGCTGCTGCGCAGCCAAGTGGGTGATGCCAGCGCCGAGCTTGCCCAATGGTGGGCAGAGGCCTACGCCGCTGCTGGCCTGCTGCCCGCCGAGGAATATGCGCCCGAGGACGACGAGAGCGGCGCTCCCGCCTCCACCGAGCCAACTGGCAAAAAGCGCCGCCGCCGTGGTGGCCGCAACCGCAAACGCTAGAAGCTCAGGCTGATGACCCCGCAGCGGGTGCTGGCAGGTATAGGTCTGGGTGCGAATCTGGGCAGCCCCGAGTCGCAAGTAGCACTTGGGTTTGCCGCTTTGGCGGAGCTGCCGTTCAGTGAAGTTGTGGCGCGCTCGCGCTGCTACCGCTCGGTGGCCATAGGCCCAGCCGGGCAGGCGGACTACTGCAATGCGGCGGCGCTCATCGCCACCGAGTTAGCCGCCGAGGATTTGCTCCGCGCCCTGCAAGGTATAGAGGATCAGGCCGGCAGGCGGCGCGATGTGCCGCGCTGGGGCCCTAGGCATCTGGACTTAGACATCTTGTTTTACGGCGAGGCGCTGCTCACCACAGAGCGCCTCTGGCTGCCGCACCCAGAACTGGCTCGGCGCAATTTTGTGCTCACCCCACTCGCAGAAATCGCCCCAAGCGTTAGCATTCGCGGCCTTGGGGTGGTCGCCGATTTGGCGGCCGCCCTCCCACAAGACGGCTTGAGCCTTTGGGCATGACGCTGCAGCTCCCTTACTTGGTTGTCGAAGGCCCCATCGGGGCAGGCAAGACCACGCTGGCACGGCGCTTGGCTGCGGACATGCGCGGCCGCTTGTTGCTGGAGAAGCCCGAGGACAATCCCTTCTTGCCGCGCTTCTACCGCGACCCTGCCGCCGGTGCCTTGCCCGCGCAGTTGTGCTTCTTGCTCCAGCGCGCGGGCCAAGTAGAAACCTTCGCCCACGGGGATTTGTTCGACCAATCTTGGGTAGCGGACTTTCTGTTCGATAAAGACCGCCTGTTCGCCGAGCTCACCTTGAGCCCCGGCGATTTGCGGCTCTATCGCTTGGTGTACGAGCGCCTCGCTTGGACGGTGCCGCCGCCATCTGCGGTGATTTACCTGACCGGCCCGGTGGAGCTCTTGCTGCAGCGCATCGCCGAGCGTGGCCGCAGCTTTGAGGCGGAGATGGACGCGCGCTACTTGGGTGATCTCTGCGGCGCCTACGCCCAGTTCTTCGGCCGCTACAAAGCAGCCCCGGTCATTGAGGTGGACATCAGCAAGGTCGACTTCATCAATGAGCCCGCCCACTACCGTGCTTTGCTCGCGCGGCTGCAAGCCCCTACGGGCTACGTGCGGCTCAACCACGATTTGTTTTGGGAAGAAATCCGCGCCGCCCAAGCGCCACTTGCCCTGTAGAGGCAACCTTCGTCGCACGCTAGGAGTTGATAGATGCCCACCACCGCCCTCCATTTGGCTGAGCTGCGCAAGATGCGCGCCTCAGGCGAGAAGATCGCCAGCCTCACCTGCTACGACGCGAGCTTCGCCCTGCTGCAAGACCGCGCTGGGGTCGATGCGATTCTGATTGGCGATAGCCTCGGCATGGTCATCCACGGTGGGCGCACCACCACGCCGGTGACGGTCGATGACATCGTCTATCACGCCAAGTGCGTCGCTCCGCATTTGCAGCGCGCCTTCCTCATTGCCGACTTGCCGTTTTTGTCCTACGCGACGCTGGAGCGGGCACTCGACGCGGCTCAGCGCCTGATGCAGCAGGGCGGGGCCAAGATGGTGAAGCTAGAAGGCGGGCGAGAACAGGCCAGCATCGTTGAATACCTCGCGGTGCGCGGCGTACCGGTCTGCGCCCACTTGGGCCTGCAACCGCAGTTCATCCACAAGATGGGCAGCTTCAAGGTGCAGGGGCGGGAAGACGCTGCCGCCGAAGCCATGCTGCACGATGCCAAGGTGCTGGCCGAGGCCGGCGCTGACATGCTACTGCTGGAGTGCATCCCGTCCTCGCTCGCCGCCCGCATCACCGCGGAGAGCCCAGTGCCGGTGATCGGCATCGGTGCCGGCCCAGAGGTCGATGGCCAAATCCTGGTGTTGCATGACCTCATCGGCATCAGCCCCAGCGTCACCGTCGGCCACACGCCGCGCTTTGTGAAGAACTACCTGAAGACGGCGCAAGCGGGCAGCGAGCCGGGCGGCGTGATTGAGGCCGCGATTGCCGACTATGTGCGGGAAGTGAAGTCGGGCGCTTACCCAGCGCCCGAGCATTGCTTCAAGTAGAGCGATGTCCATGCTGACCCTGCACACGATTGCCGAGCTGCGGCAAACCCTCGCCGATTGGCGCGCTGCGGGCGAGGTCATCGCCCTAGTGCCGACCATGGGCAATCTGCACGACGGGCACCTGCAACTCGTCCATGCCGCCCGCAAGGAGGCCAGCAAGGTGGTGGCGACGGTGTTCGTCAATCCTTTGCAGTTCGGCCCCAGTGAGGACTTCAGCCGCTACCCGCGCACCTTGCCGCAAGATGCTGCGGCACTTGAGGGTGCTGGCTGCGACCTGCTATTCGCCCCCAGCGTGGCCGAGGTCTATCCGCATGGCCTGCCGCTGACCACCTCGGTGGTGGTCGATGAGGTCACCAAGACGCTGGAGGGTGCGTTCCGGCCCGGGCACTTCACCGGCGTGGCGACCGTCGTCAATGTGCTCTTCAATCTGGTGCAGCCGGCACTCGCGGTGTTCGGCGAGAAGGACTACCAGCAGCTCGCAGTCATCCGCCGCATGGTGCGCGACCTGCATCTGCCGATTCGCATCCAAGGCCTGCCGACGGTGCGCGCGGCGGATGGCTTGGCACTCTCATCGCGCAACCAATACCTGAGTGCCGAGGAGCGGCAAAAGGCTTGTGTCATCTACGCCACGTTGATGCAAATCGCCCATACCTTGCAGCAGGGCAACCGCGACTTTGCCGCGCTGGAGCGGGCCGGCATCGAGACGCTGGAGGCCCACGGCTTCAAGCCACAGTACGTTGCCCTGCGTGCGCCGGACTTAAGCAGCCCTGCGGCAGACGGCCCAGTGGTGATTTTGGTTGCGGCCTTTTTGGGCAACACCCGGCTCATCGATAACCTGACCGTTCGGCTTTAGACGAGCGGCGCTTGCTGCGCGGCAGGAATCCACTAAACTTGTTACCGATTCGTGACGGCTGTGTCACCGATTGCAATTCCTTGCAATCCCGTCGCGAACCGGGTGCATGTCTTGGTGGGCCGCCCGTTTGGTTGTTCCAACGTTAGAGAAGCGAGCGTCTGCCTTAGTGGGCCGCAGCTACTCCGAATTTCGGCTAAAGAGGTCACCCCATGCGTCTCACCATGCTCAAGTGCAAGCTGCACTCTGCCCGCGTCACCCATTCTGAGCTCGACTACGACGGCTCCTGCGCCATCGACGGCAAGCTCTTGGATTTGGCTGGCATTCTCGAGTTCGAGCAAATCCAGATTTACAACGTGACCAACGGCGAGCGCTTCACCACCTACGCGATTCGTGCGGAGGAAGGCTCCGGGATCATCTCCGTGAATGGCGCTGCCGCCCACAAAGCGCGCGTGGGCGATAAGGTCATCATCGCCATCTATGCGGATATGGAAGAAGCCCAAGCGCGCGTCTACAAGCCCAAACTCGTCTACTGCCACCCCGACAACAGCGTCGAACGCTCCGCCAACACCATCCCGGTACAGATGGCAGCGTAGCGGTAAGCATGCCTTAGCCCTACCAAGCATCTTGTAAGGTGCTCCCTCTAACGCCCGCCTAGCGCGGGCGTTTTTATTGCCCAACCCCCAAATCCCTATGGCCAACACCAAAGCTTGGTTCCCCACCCTGATCTATCACGCGCCCTTGATGCGTGAGGGTGTAAAGGAGCTCAACCAAGAGCTGCTGCGCGAATCCGAGCAACTACGGGAGTTCGACAAACCCGGCCGTGCTTGGAGTGCCAAGAATTACCCCGGCGGCTACACCAGCTATGGCTCGATGGATAAGCTGCATCAGTTCTCCAGCACCTTTATGGACTTGCAGGCAAAGATTGACCGCCATGTGCGTGCTTACGCCAAAAAGCTCGCTTGGGACTTGCGCGGCCAGAAGCTGGTGATGACCGACTGCTGGCTCAACGTCATGCCCAAGGGCGCGGCCCACGGGCTGCATTTGCACCCCAATTCCGTCGTCAGCGGCACCTACTACGTCGCCGTGCCGCGTGGGACTTCCGGCCTCAAGTTTGAAGACCCACGCCTTGCCGCACTCATGGCAGCTCCCATGCGCAAACCGGATGTCGCACTGGAGCAGCAGCCCTTCATCACCTACCTCGCCAAGGCGGGCGATGTGATTCTGTTTGAGAGCTGGCTGCGGCATGAGGTAGCCAGCAATCCGGTGGCTGGCGAGCGCATCAGCATCAGCTTCAACTATCACTTGATGTAGCTGCCCTAGCGGCTGTCACGGCTGCTTTGCGGACGTCGATGAGCGGCTATGCTTGCGGGCCGATTCCAGCGCCGTCCCTGACCCGATAGCCCATGTCTGCCCTGACCCAGA
Organism: uncultured Salinisphaerales bacterium; assembly: GCA_964535755.1. Lineage (GTDB taxonomy): Bacteria > Pseudomonadota > Gammaproteobacteria > Nevskiales > Nevskiaceae > Stagnimonas. The sequence goes on from CAZHTI010000017.1 coordinate 17,872, forward strand.
GCGCCGCTTGGCGCGCCTTGCAGCAGCACGCGCGCGAACTGCGCGATGTCCACATTGCCGATTTTTTTAAGTCTGACGATGCCCGCGGCGAGACTTTTGGCGCGGAGGCTGCGGGCTTGTGGCTGGACTACTCCAAGCAAAAAATCAGCCGTGACACGCTGGATTTACTGAATGCACTCGCCCTGCAACAGCAGTTGCCAGAGTGGATTGAGCGCATGTTTAGCGGCCAAGCCGTCAACCACACCGAGAACCGTGCTGCCCTGCACACGGCACTGCGCGCTGCACCGGAGGCGGAGGTCGTGGTCGCTGGCGATAACGTCATCCCCGCCGTGCAGGCCGTGCTGCAACGGGTTTATCGTTTCGCCGATGCCGTCCGCAGTGGCGCATGGAAGGGCTACACCCGGAGCCAGATCACAGACGTCGTCAACATCGGCATTGGCGGCTCGGACTTAGGCCCGCGCATGGTCTGCGAGGCCTTGGCACCCTTGGCCGATGGCCCGCGCTGCCACTTCGTCGCCAACGTCGACGGCGCGCAGTTGCAGCAAGTGCTCACCGGCCTCAAGCCCCAGAACACATTGTTCGTCGTCACCTCCAAGACCTTCACCACGCAAGAGACCATGGCCAACGCCCAAGCCGCGCGGGCTTGGTTGGTCGAGGTTCTAGGCGAGGCGGCCATCCCGAGACACTTTGTTGCGGTCTCCACCAACACTGCGGCGGTTGAGGCCTTCGGCATCGCGGCCGCCAACATGTTCGAGTTTTGGGATTGGGTCGGCGGGCGCTACTCGCTGTGGTCGGCCGTCGGGCTCTCGATTGCCTTAGCAAACGGGCCTGAGGCCTTCGCTCAATTGCTGGCAGGCGCGCGGGCGATGGATGAGCACTTCCGCTATGCGCCGTTGGAAGCCAATCTGCCAGTGCTGATGGGCCTAGTCGCGGTGTGGAACCGCAACTTCCTAGGTGCTACGGATCAGGTCATCGCCCCCTACGCGCAGCGGCTGGAGAAGTTCGTCGCTTGGTTGCAACAGTTGGAGATGGAGAGCAACGGCAAGGGAGTGAACCGCGATGGTGAGCCGCTGAACTATGCGACCACGCCGCCGCTCTGGGGCGATGTCGGCAGCAATAGCCAGCACGCATTCTTCCAGATGCTGCACCAGGGCAGCGAGGCGCATCCGGCGGACTTCATTCTGGTGAAGTCGGCCGACCACCCCTATGCCGCGCTCAACCAACTGCTGCTCGCCAATGGCTTGGCGCAGAGTGCCGCCTTGATGACCGGCAAGACCGCGCAGCAAGTGCGCGCTGAGCTCACCGCCAAGGGCATGACGGGCACGGAACTGGAGCAGGCGATTCCGCACCGTGTGTTCGCGGGCGACCGCCCCTCCAACACCCTGCTGCTGCCGCAGCTGGACGCCTACCATTTGGGCGCGCTGTGTGCGCTCTATGAGCACCGCTGCTTCGTGCAAAGCGTGGTTTGGGAGATCAATCCCTTCGATCAATGGGGTGTGGAGCTTGGCAAGCAGCTAGCACAACAAGTGCAGCAAGCTTTTGACGGCGACGCCAGCGGGCTGGATAGCTCCACTCGCGCCTTGCTACAGCGGCTAATGCCCTAAGGCGCTCTCGCTGGGGCGCTAGGATTTAGGGCCAGCGACCTTGGCTGGCGCGCTCAATGCCTGAGTAGTCGCGGTGGCTGAGCACCTCGATAAAGCCCGCAGCAGCTAGCAAAGCCCGCACGGCTGCTGCTTGGTCGTAGCCGTGCTCTAGCAGCAGCACCCCACCGGCGCATAAGTGCTGGCCTGCCTCGCGGATGATGCTGCGGATCAGGTCTAGGCCATCCGCACCTGAGACCAAGGCGAGCTCCGGCTCGTGTTGGAGGGCGGCCAGATGGGCGTCGCCGCTGGCGATATAGGGCGGGTTGCTGACGATTACGGCAAAGCGCGGCCAGGCAGCCGGCAGCTTAAGGCCGTCGGCTGCGGCCAGCTCTAGGGTTACGCCTTGCTCCGCCGCGTTGCCGCGCGCAACGGCTAGCGCCGCCACCGAGACATCGCTGGCATACACCGCGCCTGCGGGTGATTCCCGCCGCAGCGCCAGCGCAATGCAGCCGCTACCCGTGCAGAGGTCGAGCACGGCGGAGCCTGCGGGGATGTGTGGCAGAGCCCAGTCCACGAGTTGCTCGGTTTCAGGCCTCGGGATGAGCACCGCTGGGCTCACGCGCAGATTCATGCCGCGAAACGGCTGGCGGCCGCAGACGTAGGAGAAGGGCAGGCCGCTTGCGCGTTGCCTGAGCCAATCCTGATACCGATGGGCCTCGGACTCGGTGAGCTCGCGGTGATGAAGCAGTGCGGCACGGCCGCAGCCGAGTAGCTCGGCGAGCAGCCACTCGGCCTCGGCGCGCGGCTGCACGGCAATATCTCTTAAGCCCTCGGTGGCGAGCCGCAGGGCTTCGTCGATCTGCTGGCCGCCCTGCGTCACGGCGTCGGGCAATTGAAGCTGCAAACGCGCTCGCTGTTGATGACTCCGCCACAGGCTTGGAAGCAGATGTCGTAGTCAGACTTGCACTCGCCGGAATCGCTGCTGCGGCTGCAAGAGCGGCGCGTGCAACTGCTGCGGCCAGCCTCGCCCTGAGCATTGGCGAGGCAGCGCTCGTAGTCGTCACGGGCGTCGCGCTCGCAGCGCAATTGGGCGTTCTCGGCGCGCAAATCGGCAGTCACCCGGCACTGCTTTTTGCTGACATCACAGCGCTCTAAACACGCGCTGGCTTCGCCGCCCTCGGGAGCGACATAACGGTACTCGGTGTTGTAGATCGGCCCGCAGGCGCTCGCCGCTGCAAGGCTCACCAGCAAGGCCAGACGCAAGCACCAGATCATGAGAGGTCTCCGAGGCCGGAAGTCAGCTCATTGAGCAACTCCGCTTGGTGTTCGTTGAGCAGGGGCTGAATCACGGGGTCCAAGTCCCCTTGCACTACCCGTTCCAATTGATACAGCGTGAGGTTGATGCGGTGGTCGGTGATGCGCCCTTGCGGGTAGTTATAGGTGCGGATGCGTTCGCTGCGGTCACCCGAACCCACCAGTTTTTTGCGGGTAGCAGCCATCTCGTTCGCGGCCTTAGTGCGCTCGGCATCCACCAAGCGGGAGGCTAACAACACCATCGCCTTAGCCCGATTTTTATGCTGGCTGCGCTCGTCGTCGCACTCCACAATCACGCCGGTGGGGACGTGGGTGATGCGGATGGCTGACTCGGTTTTATTGACGTGCTGACCACCTGCGCCCGAGGCCTTAAAGGTGTCGACCTTCAAATCCGCAGGGTTGATATCCACCTGGGTTTCCTCAACTTCCGGCAATACCGCAACGGTCGCCGCCGAGGTGTGGATGCGGCCTTGGGTTTCGGTTTCTGGCACCCGCTGCACACGGTGCGCGCCGCTCTCGAACTTAAGCTGCGAGAACGCGCCGAACCCGACGATGCGGGAGATGACTTCGCGAAAGCCGCCATGTTCGCCTTCGCTGGCCGAGATGCGCTCTAGGCTCCAGCCTCGGGTTTCGGCATAGCGGCTGTACATGCGGAATAAATCGCCGGCAAAAATCGCCGCTTCATCGCCGCCGGTACCGGCACGGATTTCCAAGAACACGTTGTTGCTGTCGAGCGGGTCTTTGGGCACCAAATAGCCTTGCAGGGTGCGCTCTAGGGCAGCGATGCGCTCATCGAGCACCGGCAACTCGGCTTCTGCCATGTCGCGCAGTTCGCGGTCGCTGTCATTGCGCATGGCGAGCAAATCTTCGCGCTCAGCACTCGCCGCCGCATGCGCGGTGTAGGCCTCGGCTAGGGGCCCGAGCTGGGCGTATTCCTGCGACAGGCGCTTGTAGAGATCGGGGTTGCTGGCGGTGCCAGGGGCAGACAGCTCTTGGCCAATTTCGTCGCGGCGCTCGGCCATTTGAGCGAGCTTTTGCAGCAGTGAGGCTTTCATATCGAGGGATCCAACAAGAGGGCAGGGCGCTAGGGCAGAGTCAACAGCAACAGGCGTTGAGCCTCGCTAACGCTCGCGCCGCTGTGCCGTCGTGCCGCCCTCTTCTGCATCAAGGTCAAGGTCAAACAACTTTTGCGCGGCGGAGAGCAGTAACGCCTGCTCCACCGCATCGGCCCGCCGGAGTGCGGCAGACGGCGCGTGCAGCAGCTTGTTGGTCAGCGTGTCGGCCACGAACTGCAAGACCTGCTCGACGGGCTCGCCAGCGGCCAGCTTGCGGCGGGCTTTCTCCAGCACTTGGTCACGATTGCTGCGGCCTTGGGCACGCAGCGCACGAATGCTTGGGCCCGCATCGCGGGCATCCAGCCAGCGCAAGAATTCCTCGGCGTGGCCGGCGACCATCACCTCCGCCTGTTGGGCTGCGGTCTCGCGGGCCTTGAGGTTCTCGGCGATTACGCACTTCAGGTCATCGACGGTATAGAGGAAGCAATCCTCCAACTCGCGGATTTTTGGGTCTAGGTCCGCAGGTACGGCAAGGTCAATCAAAAACACCGGTTTGCGGCGGCGCTTTTGTAGCGCGGCCTCCATCAGTGGCCGACCAATCAAATAGCCGCGCGCGGCGGTGGAGGAGACAATCAGGTCTGCATCCGCAAGATGGCTGGGGAGGTCGTCTAGCGGTAGCGCGAAGGCGCCCAATTCAGTCGCCAGCGCTTGGGCATTGGCGAGCGAGCGATTGGCGATGATCATCCGGCCTATGCCCTGTGCGCGCAGGTGGCGTGCAAACAGGCGAATGGTCTCGCCGGCTCCAATCAGCAGCGCGGTTTGCTTGCCAAAGTCGGCAAATATGCGTTTGGCGATCTGCACTGCGGCATAGGCAGCAGAGACCGGATGCGCGCCAATCTCGGACTCCGTGCGGACCTTTTTGGCGACTGCGAAGCTGTGCTGGAACAGCCGCGAGAGCACCGGCCCCAGCGTTTTTTGCGAGCCCGCTACGCTATAGGCCTGTTTGAGCTGGCCCAAAATTTGGGGCTCGCCGACGACCAGCGAATCCAGCCCAGAGGCGACGCGCAGGGTATGCAGCACGGTGCCGTGATCGCGGTGGACGTAGGCGAGTTTCTCGATGAGCCCAGCCTCGACCTGGCGCTCGCGCCGCCACCACTCTTGCAGGCGGGGGACATCCGCCGCACCGGTGACCGCAAACAGTTCAGTACGGTTGCAGGTGGACAATATCGCTGCCTCCTGCACGCCGATCAGGCCCTTTAATCGGACTAAGGCGTCCGGGACCTCCGCGTCAGTGAACGCTAGGCGGCCGCGCGTTTCAACGCTCGCGCTGTGGTGGCTAAGGCCCAAGGTGATCAAAGACATAGTGTCTATTGTCGTTGATGGGCTCAAAACCAGACAAGCCGCGCAAAGCCACATTAAAGCTAAAGGTAAGATAGGTAATGACGATGCATCTGCCAAGATTCATCCTGCGTTACTGACGATGCGTTAATGAGTAGCTCAACCTCCTTCTTTTGTGTACACCTCCCGTGTTTGACTCCTGCACAGCGCTAAAGCCCGTCAGTGTTTTGTTTGCCGCGAGCTTCATGTTCGCAGTCAACGTGCAGGCGGCGACTGCGACCACCAAGCCGGTGACCGCGGCGGAGGCTCAGTTCCATGTCATGGCGGGGGAGATGGCCGCCGGCCGATCGATGCCGGAGAGGGCAGCGCTGGAATTCCTCAAAGCGCTAGATTTCAGCCCGAATGCAGATTTAGCAGCTCGCGCGACCGCCTACGCCCTGGCCGCACAGCGGGATGACCTTGCCCTTGACGCCGCCAAGCGTTGGCTGAAGTCCGACGCCAGCGCGCTCGACGCCCGCGAGGTCATCGCCCGCCTGAGCCTCAAATCCGGGGCGACCGCCGAAGCCATGGCGCAAAGCCAAGCGGTGATCGCCGGTCATCCGGGTGGTGAGGCCGAGGGCTACCGCCACGTGGCGCTGATGCTCGCGCAGGATGCGAGCATTGCCACGGCTGCCATCGAGCTGATGAAGTCGCTCGTTGCGCAAAAGCCGCAATCTTCTGGTGCGCAGCGTGCGCTGGGCCTAATTGCTTATCGCTACAACGACTACCCCTTGGCGGAGAAGGCCTCGCGCGAGGCGCTGCGCCTGCAACCGGGCGAGCGCGAATCCGCCCTGATCTTGGTCGGCAGTTTGATGCGGCGCGGCGAATTTTCGGAAGCGCGCACGGTGTTCGAGAGCTTTGTGCAGGGCCAGAAGAACACCAATGAGCTGCGCTTTGGTTACGCCCGCCTGTTGGTAGAAAACCAACAGCGTGCGGCGGCTAAAGAGGAGCTTATCGGCATACTTCGGGCCGAGCCGCGCCACACCGATGCCCGCTTTACCTTGGGCTTAGTGCTGCTCGACGAGCGCTTCCTGCCGGAAGCGGAGGCCCAATTCTCTGAGCTGCTCGGCGATGCCGACCGTCAAGACGACGCGCGCTACTTCTTGGGTCGTATCGCAGAACTGCGCAAGCAATATGCGCAAGCACTCACCTGGTTTGAGAAGGTCGAGGGAGGCAGCCAAGCGCTGGAGGCCTTTGTCCACCGCGCCAGCATGTTGGCCAAGCTCAATCGGCTGCCAGAGGCGCGGCAACTGCTCGCCAATCTCCGAGAGCAATATCCACCGGTTGCCGAGCGCCTGTTAGTAGAAGAGGCCAATCTCGTGGCAGAGGCGGGTGACCCTGCTGCTGCCATCGTGCTGCTCGACCGCGCTTTGCAGGGTGACCCTGACAACAGCAACTTGCTCTACGCCCGATCCTTGCTGCAAGAGCAGGTCAAGCGCTTTGATTTGGCCGAGGCCGATTTGCGCACCGTGCTGGCCAAATCGCCGAATGAAGCGCGGGCGCTCAATGCGCTTGGGTACTTGCTAACGGTGCACACCAATCGCTGGGATGAGGCGGCTGGCTTGATCTCCCGCGCTTTGGCGCTTGAGCCGAATGACGCTGCGGTGTTGGATAGCTGGGGCTGGGTATTGCACAAGTTGGGCCGCACGGAAGAAGCGGTGAGCCCTTTGCAGAAGGCCCATCAACTGTTCCCAGACCCTGAGGTCGCCGCGCATTTGGGCGAGGTGTACTGGGTGTTGGGCAAGCGCGACCAAGCCCGCGCGGTGTGGAAGACCGCCCAAGAGGTCAACCCCGATCACCCAGTGCTCAGGGAAACGGTCAAACGCCTGAGCGGCAACGGCAGTTAAGCCCCGAGTCGTTGTGTTGATGAGCACTGCTGCCGACGTCACCGCCGAATCGCTATGCCCCGCACCAGATCGCTAGGCGCTTGCGTCGCCAGCGGGGTTTTGGCACTTGGGCTTAGTGCCTGCGCTACTTCGCCTTTACCCGGGGCTACACCCGAGGCTGAGGTCATCGACAACAGCGCCAAATTGCAGCGGCAGCAGCAAGCGCAACTTGGCTTCACGCTGGCAGGCCGTATCGCCGTGACGGGTGCCGCGCTCTCCGGCACTTTGCGCTGGGAGCAGCAGGCGGATGACTTTCACCTGCGCATCGCTGGCCCGTTTGGGGTTGGCACTACGGAATTGTCGGGCCGTGAAGGTCAGGTGCGCATTCGCGCCAAAGACCTGGATGTGGTCACGGATCAGCCTGAGCAGTTGCTCCAAGACGCGACGGGCTGGCCGCTGCCGCTGAAACCTTTGCGCTACTGGGTTTTGGGCGTGCCGTCGCCGCGCTTTGACGGCACTATCGATTACGACCATCAGGGCCGTATCTCCAGTTTTGAGGAGCAGGGATGGGAGCTCGTCTGTAGCGAGTTCCGTGCCGATGGTCTGCCCAGTCGCTTGGATGCGCGGCAAGGCCCGCGGCATGCGGTGGTGTTGATCCAAAACCTGCAATTGCGCGCCGCGCTGCCCGAGCAATGAGCGCGAGCCCAGATGCCAAGGCGGTGTGGCTCGCACCTGCCAAAATCAATCTGATGCTGCACGTCGTCGGCAGGCGCGCCGACGGTTATCACCTGCTGCAAACGGTGTTTCAGTTTCTCGACTACTGCGATGAATTGCAGTTTCAGGTCCGTGCGGACGGAGCGGTGCGGCGCGCCAGCGAGTGCGCCGGTGTGCCAGAGCATGAGGACTTGGTCGTGCGCGCTGGCTTGGCGCTGCAAGCTCATACTGGCTGCCGTTTGGGTGCCGACATCTCGCTACACAAGCGCATCCCGATGGGCGCGGGCTTGGGTGGCGGCTCTTCCGATGCTGCGACCGCGCTGCGGGCACTCAACCAGCTCTGGCAGACCGGCCTCTCGCCGGATGCGCTCGCGGACATCGGCTTAACTTTGGGGGCCGACGTGCCGGTGTTCGTGCACGGCAATGCCGCTTGGGCGGAGGGCGTGGGCGAGCGGCTGCGGCCAATGTCGTTGCCAGAGCCATGGTATGTGGTGCTGATTCCACCCGTGCATGTGGCCACTGCAGAGGTCTTCCGCGCGCCGGAGTTGGTGCGCAACACCGCGCCTATCACACCTGCAGATTTCCTCGCCGGCTTGGGCCGCAACGACTGCACGCCAGTGACGCGCCAGCGCTACCCAGAGGTGGATGAAGCGCTGCACTGGTTGGCCCAATTTGGCGATGCGCGCATGTCGGGTACTGGGTCGGCGGTGTTCTTAGCCTGTGCGGAGCGCGCCACAGCGGAGCAAGTCTTACAGCGCGCGCGCTTTGCAAAAAAAACCGATGGGTTTATCGCCAAAGGCTGCAATCTATCGCCTATAATCCGCGCCGCTTCTTAGTTGGTTGTCATTGCGTTCTGGTGGGGCGTCGCCAAGCGGTAAGGCAGCAGGTTTTGATCCTGCCATGCGGTGGTTCGAATCCATCCGCCCCAGCCATTTTCTGCCTACAGGCAGCAAGCTTTAGACACAGCTAGCGCTTCAATTGGATGGTCGCTTCTTGGTCCCCACCACGAAGCGCAGCTACGGCCAAACTCGCAGTCGTCGTCATTGTTGGTCGCAAATCGATTTATCTAGGACCCGACCCGCATGGCCGAACCTCAGTTGATGCTTTTTTCTGGCAATGCCAATAAAAAGCTTGCGCAAGATATTTCCGGTTACCTAAAGCTGCCCTTGGGGCAGGCGATTGTCGGCAAGTTCTCCGACGGGGAAGTGCAGGTAGAGCTGCACGAGAATGTTCGTGGTGCCGACGTGTTCGTGATTCAACCGACCAGCGCGCCCACCAATGACCACATCATGGAGCTTTGCATGATGTTGGACGCACTCCAGCGCTCCTCGGCGCGCCGCATCACTGCCGTGGTGCCGTACTTTGGCTACTCACGCCAAGACCGCCGCATCCGCTCCGCCCGCGTGCCGATCTCCGCCAAGGTGGTCGCAGACATGCTGGTCACCGCCGGTGCCGACCGGGTCATCACCGTCGACCTGCACGCCGAGCAAATCCAAGGTTTCTTTGATGTGGCGGTGGACAACATCTACGCCAGCCCGATTTTGCTCGGCGATATTTGGCGGCAAAACCACGAGAACGTGATCGTTGTTAGTCCTGACGTCGGTGGCGTGGTGCGCGCCCGCGCACTGGCGAAGCGCCTCGATGACGCCGACCTCGCCATCATCGACAAGCGCCGCCCGCGCCCGAACGAAAGCAAGGTGATGAACATCATCGGCGACGTGCGCGGTAAGACCTGCGTGATGATCGACGACCTCGTCGATACGGCCGGCACGCTCGGGAAAGCCGCCGATGCCTTGAAGGAAGCGGGTGCTACCAAAGTCGTCGCCTACGTCACCCATGCAGTGCTCTCCGGCAAGGCGGTGGAGAATGTCATGGGCTCGACCTTGGACGAGTTAGTCGTCACTGACACCATCCCGCTGAGTGCGGATGCCGCGAAGTGCCCCAAAATTCGTCAGCTCTCGATTGGTGCTTTGTTGGCCGAGACCATCCGCCGCGTACACGCCGAAGAAAGCGTCAGCTCGCTCTACGACGACTGAGCGACTCGTCGCCTTACAACCTGCCGTCGCCGCGCGGCGTCGACGCTAGGTTTTGCGGGCGAGTGCGGTAATTACTTCAAAGTAGGGTGGTCGCGTTTCTTGCGAGGTCACCGCGCAGCGCTGCACCGTCAACTGTGCATGGCCGATGAGCCGTGCCAATTCTGCGGGCGCGAAGCCCAGATTGCGGTGGTCGTAGGTGCGCATGGTGTCGGCGTGCGGATGTGCATGCAGGGCGGCCACCACCAATTGCCCGCCGGGCTTGAGTACGCGGGCCGCTTCGCTAAGTGCTTGTTCCGGCTCGCTCGAATACGCCAGCGCATGCAGGGCGAAGACGCAGTCAAACCGGGCGTCGGCGAAGGGTAGGGCGTGCATATCGCCGTGGGCTAATTCCACATTATCGTGACCCTTTAGGCGGCGCTGTGCGGCAGCCAGTACCGTGTCGCTGACATCCACGCAGGTCAATCGCTGGCACTGGGGGGCGATGAGCTCGGCGAATACGCCATCGCCACTGGCGAGGTCTAACACCTCGCCCAGTTGCACCAAGCCGATCATCGCGTGGGCGGTTGCCTCCCAAGTTCGGCCGGGGGAGTAATGACGCTCCATGCGGCCCGCCACGCTCTCCGCCCAAGTTTGGTCGGCATGGCGGGCCCGCAACACCTGCTCAGCGCGCTCTAAGTCGGCACGCGCCTGGGCGTCGTCGAGTGCTGCCGCCAGTTGTTGCCAGATCACTCCTGCCGTGCCCTTCAGCGATTTGGCGGCGTAGAGCGCGGCGTTTTCACTGCGCTCGGTTTGCACTAAGCCGGCTTTTTTCAGCCGTGCAAGGTGGGTGGAAACACGGCTCTGTGCTAAGCCAGTGATGTCCGTGAGCTCGGCGGCGGACAGCGCATGAGCCTGTAGCAGCAAGAGCAAGCGCTGGCGCGATGAATCCGCCAACAGGCTACAGATTTCCGTACTTTCTTGGAGGCTCAACATAGGGGGTCAGCAAACCATAAAAAAGCCCGCAAAAGGCGGGCAGCAGTCTTTAAAAAAGCCCGCGAGGGCAGGCGCCAGCCAAAAAAAATCCCGAGAGGGCGGGCACCAGCCATCAAAAAAGCCCGCGAACGCGGGCTTTGTAGGCACCAACAACTTGCCTTAGCCGGCTTTCTTGACCGCTTTAGCCACGGCTTCACCCGTGCTCTTCACGGTTTTGACTGCCTCAGTGGCCGCTTGCTTGGCCTTGCTGGTGGCGAGCGATGCACGCGAGGTGGGGGAGGGCTTGGCGACAATCACGGGCTTCTTAGACGGTGCGGCCTTGGGCTTGACGTCCAGCACTGAGCCGACGCGATTGCGCACGGCTTTGACGTCCGTCTTCACCACATTGGCGACTTTCTTGGCGTCGGCTTGCGCGCTGGCGACAACCTTGCTAGCGGAACCCTTGGCGTCCTGCGCTACCTTCTCAGCGGAAGCCATGGCTTTGCTGGCGGCCTTTTCTGCGCTCACCATCAATTGCGCGGCGGCTTCGGTGGCCTGCTTTTGAGCGTCGGCCGCTGCGGACTTCACGTCTTGGACGACTTTCTTGGCTTGCGCCGTGACCTTGGCGAGTTCCGCCTCGGCGACTTTGCCGGTCTTCATGCCCTTGCCGACCAGCGCGGTCAGTTCGCTGCGCGTCTCTGCAACGATGTCGAGCGAGGCTTTAGCGCTGCCGATGAGCTTCGTGACGGTGTCCTGCATCAAATCGAGGTGCTTGAGCGCGGATTCCTTCAAAGACTCACCGCTCTTGCTGGACTTGATGCTCTTGAGCACGGAGTCATAGGTGTCGTTGAGTGCTTTGAGCTCTTGCTCTGCCAAGCGCTGCACGCCATCGGCAACGATCTTTTGCGCATCTGCGGCAACGCTGAGGGAGTCCTTGCCGAGTTTCTCGATGGAGGTTTTGATCTTCTTGAGCGGCAGAGTCATGTGGCATTCCCCAATGCAGTTAAATGTTTGGAAATCGGTATTTTTCTAGTGTAATCGGGCGTCCAAGTCGTTGTCAAGAATCAAGATTTTCGAGTTATCCCGCGATTCTTGAAGGACATACCAAAAGGTTTGTTACCGCATTGTCTGGGCCATGTCGGGCCGTTACACTGAGAGACTTTCGCTAGCTGTGCGAAGGCGCTCAAGCCCTAGGCGGTAACCGACCGTGGGTGCTCGCGGCGCGCGTTGCACTCGCTTGGCAACCGATTTCCTTTTCTAACTACCGCGAGGTGCATGCCGATGTATCAGGGTCAATCCATCCAGGTCAGCAAGCTGGACGGCGGTTTCGTCGAGTTGTGCTTTAACAACCAGACCGACACCGTCAACAAGTTTGATTTGCGCACCGTGACTGAACTGGCTGAGGCTGGTAAAGCCTTGGCGGCAGACTCCAGCATCAAGGGGCTTCTGGTCACCTCGGGCAAAGACGTGTTCATCGTCGGCGCCGACATCACCGAGTTCGGCAAGAACTTCCAGCAAAGCGAAGAAGAAATCGCCAAGTGGGCGCTTGAAGCCAACCAAATTTTCAACGCCATCGAAGACTTGCCCTTCCCCAGCGTCACTGCCATCAACGGCATTGCGCTCGGCGGCGGGTTGGAAATGGCGCTGACCACCGACTACCGCATCATGGCGACCACCGCACAGGTCGGCCTGCCAGAAACCAAGCTGGGCATCTACCCGGGCTTTGGCGGCACCGTGCGTCTGCCGCGTTTGATTGGGGCTGACAACGCCATCGAGTGGATTGCCGGTGGTGCGCAGCAAAAGGCTGACGCCGCATTGAAGGTGCATGCCGTTGATGGCGTCGTGGCACCTGAGAAGCTCAAAGCCGCTGCGCTGAAGTTCCTCGCCGCGGCTGCCAATGGCGACTTCGACTGGCAAGCGCGCCGCGCTCAGAAGAAGGGCAAGCTGAACCTGAACCCCTTGGAAACCATGATGGTGTTCTCTACCGCCAAGGCCTTCGTCGCCGGTAAAGCGGGCAAGAACTACCCAGCACCAGTCGCTGCCGTCAGCGCGATTGAGAAAGCTGCTGGCAAGGGCCGCGATGACGCGCTCAAGATCGAAGCGGCGGGCTTTGCCAAGCTCGCCAAGACCACGGTTGCCGATGCGCTGATTGGCTTGTTCCTCAATGACCAGTTCTTGAAGAAGAAGGCCAAGGCCAGCGGCAAGATTGCCAAACCCATCAAGCAGGCGGCCGTTTTGGGCGCGGGCATCATGGGCGGCGGCATCGCCTATCAGAGCGCTAGCAAAGGCACGCCGATCATCATGAAGGACATCGCCGATAAGGCTTTGGACATCGGCATGGGCGAGGCCAACAAGCTGCTCTCGGCACAGGTCGAGCGCAAGAAGATGACCGCTGCCAAGGCGGGTGAGGTGCTCTCCACCATCCGCCCAACGCTGAACTATGGTGACTTCGGCAACGTCGACATCGTCGTCGAAGCCGTGGTCGAGAACCCGAAGATCAAGAAGAGCGTGCTCGCCGACGTTGAGAAGATCGTCAAGCCCGGCACCATCATCGCCAGCAATACCTCTTCCATCTCGATTGATGAGCTCGCAACCGCGCTCAGCAACCCCGAGCACTTCCTCGGCATGCACTTCTTCAACCCAGTGCACAAAATGCCCTTGGTGGAAGTGATCTACGGTGCCAAGACCTCGAAGGAAGCGATCGCCACCACGGTGGCTTATGCCACTGCCATGGGCAAGACCGCGATTGTCGTCAAGAACTGCCCCGGCTTCTTGGTCAACCGCATCCTCTTCCCCTACTTCGGCGGCTGGACTGCTTTGCTGCGTGACGGTGCTGACTTCCAGAAGATGGACAAGGTGATGGAAACCTTCGGCTGGCCGATGGGCCCAGCCTATCTGCAGGACGTGGTCGGTATCGATACCTCTCACCACGTCGGTGACGTGTTGGCCGAGGGCTACCCCGACCGTATGTCGAAGACCTTCCGCACCGGTATGGACGTGATGTACGAACAGAAGCGCTACGGCCAGAAGAACGGCATCGGCTTCTACAAGTACACCACCGACCCCAAGGGCAAGCCGAAGAAGGAAGTCGACCCCGGCACCTACGACCTGCTCAAGCAAGTCCAGCCCGACGGCCAGAAGGATTTCTCCGATGAGGAAATCGTCGACCGGATGATGCTGCCGATGATCATTGAAACCGTGCGCTGCTTGGATGAGGGCATCGTTGAGAGCCCGACCGAAGCCGACATGGGTTTGATCATGGGTATCGGCTTCCCGCCGTTCCGTGGCGGCGCGCTGAAGTACGCCGACACCATCGGCATGAAGACCATTCTGGAGAAGTGCGCCAAGTACGCACAACTCGGCAAGCTCTATGAGCCCACCGAGTCGATGAAGCAGATGGCGCTCGCGGGCACCACCTACTACAGCAAATAGTTTTTAACGAATTCGGAGAACGAACATGACTGATGTCGTAATTGTTGACGCGGTCCGCACCCCCATGGGTCGCAGCAAGGGCGGTATGTACCGCAATGTGCGTGCAGAAGAACTCTCTGCACATCTGATCAAAGCCGTGATGACGCGTAACGCAGCGCTCAAGCCTGCGGACGTGGAAGACGTGATCTGGGGCTGCGTGCAGCAAACCCTGGAGCAGGGCTTCAACATCGCCCGCAACGTCGCACTGATGGCCGGCTTGCCGCAAACCGTGCCGGGCCAGACCGTCAACCGCCTCTGCGGTAGCTCGATGAGTGCGATCCACATCGCATATGCCAACGTCAAAGCTGGCTTGGGTGATGTCTACCTCTGCGGCGGCGTGGAGCACATGGGCCATGTGCCGATGACGCTCAACTTCGACGGTGCGCCGGCCATGAGCCTGAACACCGCCAAGGCCGACGCAATGATGGGCCTGACCGCAGAAATGCTTACCCAGACCCACCAAATCAACCGCGAGCAGCAAGACGCGTTTGCACTCGCCAGCCACCAAAAGGCGACTGCCGCGATGAAGTCTGGCAAGACCAAGCGCGAAGTCGTCCCCACCCCCGCCCACGACGCCGACGGCATGCCGTTCTTGGCGACCGAAGACGAAGTGGTGCGGCAAGATGCCAACATCGCTGACCTAGCCAAGCTCAAGCCGGCGTTTAACCCCAAGGGCAGCGTGACCGCAGGCTCCTCATCGGCGATTTCCGATGGCGCTTCTTGCGTGCTGGTGATGAGCGCGGCTAAAGCCGCCGAGCTGGGCTTGAAGCCACTCGCCAAGATCGTTGCCGTAGCCGCTGCCGGTTGCCAGCCCAGCATCATGGGTATTGGTCCTGTGCCCGCGACGCAGAAGGCGCTGAAGTCCGCCGGTATGGACATCAGCCAGATCGACTACTTTGAACTCAACGAAGCCTTTGCGGCGCAAAGCCTCGCAGTGATCAAAGACCTGAAGATTGGCGACCGCATGGAGCGCATCAACCTCAAGGGCGGCGCGATTGCCTTGGGCCACCCGTTGGGATGCTCGGGTGCGCGCATCACCGGCGCGCTGGCGCATGTGCTGAATGAGGAAGGCGGCGAATACGGCTTGGCCACCATGTGCATCGGCATGGGTCAAGGTGTCGCCACCATTCTGCAGCGCGTTTAAACCACTGCGCAGTTTGCAGGACGAGAAGGGCCGGGTAACCGGCCCTTTTTTGTAGCCCTCACCACCGAGTAAAGCCTCACCATGCCCGCGCATTTCACTAAAGCCCTCGCCGTAGTCGTAGTGGTGCTACTCAGCACGACCAAAGTGATGGCAGCCGAAGCGCCGCCAGAACCCAAAATTGAGGCAGGGATTGGTATCGCGGCCATCAGCTACCCAGATTGGCGCGGTGCGAAGCACCGCAACACCAGCGTGTTGCCCTTGCCTTACGTGCTCTATCGCGGTGAGCGGCTGCGGCTGGCGCGCGATGGCCTGCGGATCCGGCTACTCGATAGCGACCGCGCATCCTTGAGCCTCGCAGCGGCCTTTAGTCTGGCTGGGGACGCCAAGGACAACCCAGCGCGCGCTGGTATGGAAGAACTGCTGAACACCTTTCAGGCCGGGCCGGTCTTGAACGTTTCCCTCAACGCCAATCCCGATGCCGACTGGCGTTGGGATTTCCGCCTGCCAGTACTCGCAGTGGTGGCCACCAATTTCCGCCGCTTTGATGAAGCGGGCTTCACCGCCTTCCCAAGCCTGCGCTTGCGGCATGAGTGGGCGCGCGATGCTTGGCAGTACCGTGCGGGTGCCAACCTTGGGATCGAGCTCGGCAGCGAGCGACACCACGATTACTTCTACCAAGTGCGGCCTAGTGAGGCCACTGGCACACGTCCCGCATTTGACGCTCGTGCTGGCTACGGCGGCACGGTGCTGAGCGGTTACCTCGCAGCCCAACGCGGCCCTTGGGGCTTTGCCGCCTACGCCCGCGTGGATAGCCTTGCGGGTACCGCATTTGACGATAGCCCCCTGCTGCAGCAGAACCATAGCAACTCGGTAGGCGTAGGGCTGTCCTACCGCTTCTACCAGAGCCGTCAGCTCAGTCGCGACGACGCCAGCGAATAGCGGCAGCGGCCCGCGCTTGGCTTTGCGCTAATCGTCGTTCAGGCAGGTTTTCAGCGTCACGACAAAACTCACCCCGCCCAGCGGGCTGTCCTCGACGTGGATCTCCCCGCCGTGGCCTTCTGCCACCTTGCGGCAGAGTGCTAGACCAATGCCGGTGCCCTCAAACTCATCCTGTGAGTGCAGACGCTGGAACAATTGGAACAAGCGTGCGCGCTCTGATGGCGGGATGCCGATGCCGTTGTCCGCCACCATCAGTTGGAAGCCACCGGATGTGGCCGCAGCGCTGAAACGGATGATGGGTGCGACATTCGGGCGGTGGAATTTGAGTGCGTTGGTGAGAAGGTTCGCGAGCATTTGTCGCAACTCAGTTTCCACCCCGCGCAGCGTCGGCAGTGCTTGGCGCTCAATCACCGCACCGGTCTGCGCAATTTGCAGCGCGTGGGATTCCAGCACCCGATCCAGACAGGCGTCGAGCGAGACCGTCGCCAACTTGTGGCGATTGCCCACTTGTGCAAGCGCCAACAGATCGTCGATCAAGTGCTTCATCCGCTGTGTGCTTTGCAGGATGTAGCTCAAGAACTCTTTAGCTTCCTCAGGCAGTGCGGCGGAGTAACGCCGCTCGATCAACTGCGAAAAGCTGGTAATTGAGCGCAAAGGTGCGGCGAGATCGTGGGAGGCGATGTAGGCGAATTCGTTGAGGTCACGATTACTGCGCTTGAGCTCCTCCACCAACTTTTGCAGGCCGATGCGGTGCGCGTCCACCGTCTGCAATTGCCGGTAGTAGCCGAGCACCGTATAGACCATCGTGAATAGCTTCTTGGCGGTCAGCTCGGTTTTTTCTTTGTAATCGTTGATGTCGTAGTTGGTGACGATCTCGCGCTCCGGTGCTTGGCCAGGTTGGCCGGTGCGCAGGACGATACGGACAAAACTATTGCCGAGGTCTTTGCGGATGGCACGCACGGCGTCTAAGCCCGCATGATCGGTTTCCATCACCACGTCCATCAGCACGATCGCGATATCCGGCTGCTGGCGCAGCGTCTCTACCGCCTCCTTGCCACTGTAGCTGTGCAGCAACTGCAAGGGTTTGCCGTCAAATCGAAAGCCCTTGAGCGCGAGCGACGTGACCGCGTGGACTTCCGG
>CAZHTI010000018.1:0-24158 GCA_964535755.1 uncultured Salinisphaerales bacterium
TGCTGCTTGGCTGCTAGAAGCTGTACTTAGTGGAGAACTGGAGCCGGTCCAGACTGCCATCGGCACCGCTCTCCACTTCGCGGCTGGCGTGGCGGTATTCGACGCCGAAGGTGAGTTTGGCGACGGGTGAATACAGCAGGTTGCCGCTATAGCTGCGTACGCTTTTGGTCACTGCGCCGCCGGTGCGGGCGGCGTTGTTGTCGGCTTCAAATGCCGATGCGGTCAGCGTTGAACGCCATTGCTGTGACCATTGATGCTTGTAGGCCAAATAGCCTGCGGTGATGCCGATGCTGTCCAGCTTGCCGCCCGAGAGGACGGCATCCGCCGACGTGCCGAGTGCGACGTAGCGGCCAATGCCATCACCGGAGGTAAGCATGAATTTGAGGTCATCCTTACCCAGTGGGATGCGGCCAGCGAAGCTAATACCGCCGCCGGTGCGGCTGTCCTTCACCGCAGCGGTTGCACCGGCGGCTGGGTTCTCTACGCGTAGCTGACGGAGCAGACCCGCGACGCTGAGTTCCGCACCGCCGAGCTTGAAGTTGTAGCGAGCAATGGCATCAGGGATGGTCGGGTCGCCATCGCCGAGCACGGTGCCGCCACCATTCGGCAGCAATGAAGTCTCGGGATTCTCAAGTGCAATCTGCAAGCCGCCGTGGGTGTAGCGGACTTGCGGCTGGCGCGCGAACACCGTGCCTTCGCTGGGGAAGGCGACAAAGTCCAAGGTTTCCGGCAGTGCGGCGAGGTTCTGGAAGGTCGTCCACTCTTGGCCCAGCAGCCAGTTGTCGTAGGTGACAAAGGCACGGCGCAGACCGGGGTTGTAGGCATTGGTGACGACCTCAGTGCCAGTGCCCTGACTGACGATGAAGTCGAACTCGACGACGGTGCCGAGCTTGTGGCCGTCGAGCATGGTGTCGCTTTTCAGGAACAGGCGCGTTTCCTTGGCATGCGCGTCGAAGAACTCACGGCTGGAGCCGCTCCCAGCGCTTACTGGGATGCTGTTGGGTAGGTAGAAGTCGCGACCGCTGCCTTGGGCCACTTCGCCCTCGCTGAAGCGCGAGAACATGGCATCGGCTTTGACGTACCCGCCCCAAGTGAGCTTGGTATCGCCTAATTTGGCTTCGCCCGCCTTGGCTGGTGCGGGTGGTGCGGCGGCTGTGGCGGCGGCTGGCGCAGGCTTTGCGGCGCGCTCTGCGGCGAGCTGGGACTCCAGCGCATCCAGACGTTGGCGTAGCTCTTGGATGACAGCGGCGGTATCCGCATCCGGCGCTGCTTGGGCCAGAGGTGCGAGCGGCAGCAGCAAGGCAGTAGCGCAAATCGCGCGTGCGGCGACGGTGTAGGCGGATGCAGTAAAGCGGTCGGAAGCCATGGTTTCTCCTCTGATTGGTTTGGTACTACTGGCAACGAGCTTGCTCCCAAGGCCCGAGCGCGACCATTCGCCTAAGGTCGAATGCGGGCCGCGCTACGACCAAAGTCTTAGGCCCCGTTGCTGCGATGAACCGGCGTTTAGACTCGACGTATGAACACCAACAACCTGCCGCAGCCCCATGTGGTGATCGCAGACGATCACCCGCTGTTCCGAGCCGCGCTGCGGCTCGCCGTTGAGCGTGTGCTGCCGGGGGTGAAGGTGGCAGAGGCGGACAGCTTTGAGGCGATGAAAGCCGCCGTCACCGCGCTGCCGGAGGCGGATTTGGTATTGCTCGATTTGCACATGCCCGGCGTGCGTGGGTATTCCTCGCTGGTGTGGTTACGCGCCGAGCACCCCAGCGTGCCGGTGGTGATGGTCTCCGCCGAGGAGGACGGCAGCACCGTGCACCGCGCTCTGGATTTCGGTGCAGCGGGATTCATCCCTAAATCCGCTGGCTTGGAGGTGCTGATGAACGCGCTGACCGCCGTGCTGGATGGCCAAATATGGACGCCTCCCACCGCACTGTCGTCACCGCAGGACAGCGGTGACGCGCAGTTGGCGCGCCGAGTCTCCAGCTTGTCGCCGCAGCAGCTGAAGGTGTTGATGCAACTCGCCGATGGCCGCCTGAATAAGCAAATCGCCTACGACTTAGACGTCACCGAGGCCACCATCAAAGCGCACGTCACCGCCATCCTGCGCAAGCTAGGCCTGTACCGCCGCACTCAGGCGGCGGTGCTGGCGCAGCGCCTTTTGCTGAGTGAGGCGGTGCCGTTGGACGTCAGTGCGGTCGCTGGCGACGACGAGGAAAGCTAGGCGCTGAGCGAGTCGGAGGCGCAAATGCGCAGGACTTGCGCGGCAGCAACTGACTGTCGGCAAGCCGCAGTCCGCGCGCTTGGTCGAGCGCTGCCGGCTGCTCGCTTCAAAGCCTCAGCGTCAAACATCCAGCAACTTTTGCAGCAGCGCGCGCAGTGCCGCGGGCTTCACTGGCTTTTGCAGCAGCGGGTAACCGTGCAGGGCGGCGGCATCGCGGGCAGCGCTGGTGGGGTCCGCCGTAACGACGACGCAGCTCAGCGCGCAGCCCCAGTGCTTGCCAAGCGCAGCCGCGACGTCGATGCCGCTGACGCCATCGTCTAAGTGGTAGTCGACCAAGGCGAGGTCGGGCGGCGGCAGCGCGCCGTGGCGGGCGAGTGCCTCGGCAGCACTGCTCGCAGTCAGCACCTCGTGGCCCCAGCGTTGCAACAGGGCTGCGAGGGCGGTCAGCGCCAGCGGTTCGTTGTCCAGTACCAGTATCCGCGAGCGGCGCTCGCTGGCCCGAACGCGTTCGATCACGGGCGGCTGCGCGGACAGATCGGCAGCGACGCCCAGAGGCACCGTGAGCGCGAACACCGAACCCCGCCCTAGCTGCGAACGCAGACTCAGCTCATGCCCGAGCAGCCGTGCGATGCGCTCGCTGATTGCCAGCCCTAAACCCAGGCCGCGCTCGCCAATCGCATCTTGAGCATCGAGCCGACGAAACTCTTCGAAGATTTCCCGCTGCTTCTCCGCAGGGATGCCGGGGCCACTGTCCCAGACCTCAATGCGCAGCGCGCCAGGCAGCCGACGCACGCCGAGCAGCACGCCGCCTCGGCGGGTATAGCGCAGGGCATTGCCCAGAAAGTTTTGCAGCACGCGGCGCAGGAGCGCAGGGTCCGTGTGCAGCAGCGCTTGGGTAGGGCGGTGGCGGAAGCGCAGCCCGCGCGTCGCGGCGAGTGCTTCGAATTCGCGTGCAAGCGGCCCGAGTACTTGCTCGGCGGCGAAGGTCTCGCGCTGCACCGGTAGCGCGCCGGCGTCGAGCTTGGAGATATCGAGCAAGCCGGATAGCAACTGCTCTGCTGCCTGTAGGGAATCACCGATACGGTCCATCAACACGCCGGTATCGGCCGGCACTGAGCCACGGTCAGCCGCAGCGAGGAACAAGCGCGCGGCGTGCAGCGGCTGCACGAGGTCGTGGCTGGCGGCGGCGAGGAAGCGGGTCTTGGCGGCATTGGCGCGCTCGGCTTCGGCCTTAGCCTCGGCGAGCTCTGCGGTGCGATCAGCCACCCGCGTCTCTAAAGTGTCGTTGGCTTCGCGCAAGGCCTGCTGGGCACGGTTGTAGGGCGTGATGTCGGAATAGCTGGTGACGAAGCCGCCGCCGGGCATCGGCATGCCACGGATTTCGATCACGGTGCCATCGGCCAGCGCCCGCTCGTGCAGGTAGTTGGTGCCGCGTTGCAGGTGCTCCATGCGGCGCGCGACTAAGGTCTCGACCTCACCCGCGCCGAGCAAGCCGCGCTCAGCGTTGTGGCGAAACAAAGTCTCAATCGGCTGGCCGACGTGGATGAGCTCGGGCGGATAGGCGAACAGCTCTAGGTAGCGCCGGTTCCACGCAACGAGACGAAGATCTTTGTCGACGACGCTCACCCCTTGCGACAGGTGCTCGAGCGTGGCCCGCAGCCGCTCTTGTGAGAACACGATCGCATGGCTGGTCTCGTCGAGCAGGCGGATCACATCCTCTGGCTGCATATCGCGGCCGCGCAGCGTGGAGGCCAATAACAAGCGCGCGCTCGATGCACCCAGCGCTCCGGCCAGCAGGTGCTCGGTAAAGCGCAGCAGCTCGCGGTCGGCGCGCTCGCTGCCTGCGGCTTGGGCTACGCCACGCTGCTGTGCGAATTCCGCCATCGAGGTGCGCGCCCTTCCCGCGCCCAAGAAGCGCTCCAGCAGGGCAAGTAAATCGCCGACGGTAGCGGGCGTCGCTCGCGCCGCTTCGCGGGGGATGTGGGGACTGCCGACTGGCGTCAAAAATTGCACTGCCTGTAGCCGCTCTGCCAAGCGCGGCTGCTGTAGCCAAGACACCAGCGTGTAGCAGAAGACATTGGCGGCGAGGCTCCAGAGCGTGCCATGCGCGACCGCGTCTAGACCGTCGATGCCGAACAGCGCCTGCGGCCGCAAGCTGCCCAATCCGAACGGGCCTTCCGCCAAAAACTGTCCGCCGCCACCGGATGCTCCGAGCAGCGAGGGCAGCAGTAGGGTGTAGGCCCAAACCGCAAAACCCGCGAGCAGCCCGCAGACCGCGCCGCGATAACTGCCGCCGCGCCAGACCATGCCGCCAATCATCGCCGGCGCGAACTGTGCTACCGCTGCAAACGAGAGCAGGCCAATCGCCGACAGCGTGCCGGGCCCTGTGAATAGCCGGTAGTAGAGATAGGCCATGGCGATAATCGCCACGATGGCCGCACGTCGGATCAACTTTAAGAGGCCACTCAAATCCCCGCGCGCACTCAGGTTTAGGCGGCGCGAGCGCAGCAGCACCGGCATCACGACCTCGTTGCTGAGCATGGTTGAAAGCGCAATCGTCTCGACGATGACCATGCTGGTAGCGGCCGAAAAGCCGCCCAAGTAGGCGGCGAGCGATAGCAAGCCGTGGCCCTCTGCGAGCGGCAATGCCAGAACGTAGGTATCGGCGGCTGTGCTGGCAGGCAGGCGCGCAAGCCCCGCAGCGGTGATCGGCACCACGAAGGCGGTGATCAACAGCAGATAGATGGGGAACACCCAGCGCGCGCGTTGCAGGTCTCTGGGCGAGGTGGATTCCACGACGGCGACGTGGAACTGCCGGGGCAAACAGAGCATGGCGATCGCCGCGAGCAGGGTCTGAGTCCAGAACCCGAGGTGCCAGTCAGCGCGGCCCAGCGGCTCGCGCATCTGCGGCAACTTCATGGCTTGGCCGTAAGCATCGCCGAAGCCATCGAACACGCCGTAGCAGGCATAGAGGCCGACCGCGAGAAAGGCCAACAGCTTGACGACCGACTCAAACGCAATCGCCAACACCATGCCGTGGTGGGACTCGCTAGACAACACTTGGCGGGTGCCGAACAAGATGGCGAACACGGCCAGTAGCAATGCCACCACCAACGCACTGTCGCCGCGTTGCTGGCCAAGGCCATCGTCGAGGCCCAAGGGCGAGGCGAGGACTTCGAAGCCGAAGGCGACCGCCTTTAACTGGAGGGCGATGTAGGGCACCACGCCGACTACCGCGATCAGCGTCACCCACATCGCCAGTGGCTGGTGACGGCCATAACGGGCGCCGATGAAGTCGGCGATGGACGTGATGTTATGGCGCTTGCTGACCTCAATGACGCGCGCCAGCAGGGGCCGGCCAAGTACGAACACCAGCAAAGGGCCGAGGTAGATCGGTAGAAAGTCCCAACCACTGGCCGCGCTGCGGCCCACCGCGCCGTAGAAGGTCCATGAGGTGCAATAGACGCCCAGCGCGAGGCTGTAAATCCACGGCTGCTGCGCCGGCGCGCGGCCAAAACCGGTGGCGCGGTCGCCGTAGTGGGCGATGCCGAACAGCAGCGCCAGATACGCCGCCGAGATTAGGAACAGGGACCAACCTTGCAGCATGCGCGGGCGCTCTCCTCGTTATACGGTGCTCGGGCCTGTTCTCTTGTATGCAGAGCGCGGATGCGAGCCCCGCTACGGCTTGCTCGCGGCGCGCCCCTCGGCTGAGGCATCAACACCCCGCGACGGGGTGTCACCGGATTAGACCAAAGTCCTAGCCCTGCCGCTGACCCTATGCGACCAAAGTCGCGTTCCCAGCAGGCTGCTCTGGCTCCTACAGTGCGGTCACCCAATTTGGGCCTGACCATCAGGAGGAGAACATGAGAATGAGCGCCGCCACCCCTGTCGCTGCCAGCAACGGCAGAGACGCTAACACCCGCAACAATCCACTAACCCCGGACCTGCAACGCATCGCAGATAGTTCGGCTTTTAAGACACTGCAAAGCCGCCGCAATGCGCTCGCGCTGCGCCTGAGTTTGGCGATGTGCGTCATCTACTACGGCTTCATCCTGCTGATCGCGTTCGGCAAGCAGATTCTGGCGATGCCCCTGATTGGCGTGATCACCCTCGGTCTGCCGCTGGGTCTAGGTGTGATTCTCTCGGCCATCGTGCTGACGGGCATCTACACCCGCCGTGCTAATCGCGAGTTCGACCGGCTCACCGCCGAATCCGTCCGCGCCGCGCAGTCCACCACCCCCTGAGGGCCGTGACCATGAAACCTTTACTCTTTTTACTGGCTGGGTTGTCTGCAAGTCCCGTGTTCGCGGCGGCTCTTGAAGGCGAAGCCGTCAAGCAGGCGACCAATTGGACCGCCATCATCATGTTCTTGAGCTTCGTCGCACTGACGCTCGGCATCACCTACTGGGCGGCTCGGCGCACCAAGTCGCGGGCGGATTTTTACGCCGCCGGCGGTGGCATCACGGGCTTCCAAAACGGCTTGGCCATCGCCGGTGACTACATGAGTGCGGCGAGCTTCTTGGGCATTTCTGCCCTCGTGTTCGGCTCCGGCTTCGACGGCCTCATTTATTCGATCGGCTTTCTCGTCGGCTGGCCGGTGGTGACCTTCCTAGTCGCCGAGCGGCTGCGCAACCTGGGCAAGTACACCTTCGCCGACGTCGCCAGTTATCGGCTGGAGCAGAAGCCCATCCGCACACTCGCTGCGATGGGCACGCTGACCACTGTCGCCTTCTACCTGATCGCACAGATGGTAGGGGCTGGGCAGTTGATCAAATTGTTGTTCGGCCTCGACTACTCCACTGCGGTGGTCGTCGTCGGCGCGTTGATGGTGGTTTATGTGATGTTTGGCGGCATGCTGGCGACCACTTGGGTGCAGATCATCAAAGCGGTGCTGCTGCTTGGCGGTGCCAGTTTCATGGCTTGGATGGTGATGCACAAAATGGGCTACTCCTTCGACACCCTGTTCACGCGCGCCATCGAAGTGCACAAGGATGGAGCCGCCATCATGGCACCCGGCAAGTTGGTGAAGGACCCAATCTCAGCGATCTCGCTCGGCCTGGCACTGATGTTCGGCACCGCTGGTCTGCCGCACATTTTGATGCGCTTCTTCACCGTCAAAGACGCCCAAGACGCACGCAAGAGCGTGTTCTACGCCACCGGGTTTATCGGCTACTTCTACATCCTGACCTTCATCATCGGCTTCGGGGCCATCGTGCTGGTCGGCACCGATACCTTCTACTTGGATGACAAGGGCTTGCGCGGCGGCAGCAATATGGCGGCGATTCATCTGGCGCATGCCGTCGGCGGCGACGTATTCCTCGGCTTCATCTCGGCGGTCGCTTTCGCCACCATCTTGGCGGTGGTCGCTGGGCTAACGCTCTCCGGTGCCAGCGCGGTCTCGCACGACCTCTACGCCAGCGTCTTCCGCAAAGGCCAAGTGAACGACAAAGACGAGATGCGGGTATCCCGCTATGCAACGCTGACCTTGGGCGTGTTGGCCATCGTGCTCGGCATCTTGTTTGAAAAGCAGAACGTCGCCTTTATGGTCGGCCTGGCGTTCGCGGTCGCGGCTTCGGCCAACTTCCCAATCCTGCTGATGTCGATCTTCTGGAAGGGCCTGACCACCCGTGGCGCTGTGCTCGGCGGCGGTATGGGTCTGGTGTCCGCAGTCGCCCTAACCGTGATTGGCCCTGCGGTCTGGGTGAAGACCTTCGGCTTTGCTGAGGCAATCTTCCCCTACGACAACCCCGCGCTGTTCAGCATGGGCTTGGCCTTCTTCGGCTGCTGGCTAGGCTCGGTGACTGACTCCAGCGCCCGCGCGGCGGTCGAGCGCAGCCGCTTCTTGGCGCAGTCGATCCGCTCGGAGACGGGCTACGGCGCCGGTACCGCCGCTGTCCACTGAAGCACTGCGGCAGTCCCTACAGTCGGCCTCGGGGCAACCCGAGGCCGGTTGGCCGCAGACCCTAACCCTATAAAACCCTCGGAGAACCTATGAGTGACATCGCATCCGTGCTGTCTGAGACCCGCGTCTTCCCACCCTCCGCAGACTTCGTCGCCAAGGCCAGCCTAAATGCCGAGCGGCTCGCAGCACTCCGCGCCGAGGCCGCCGAGGACTACCTTGCCTTTTGGGGCCGGCTGGCGAGGGAGAACCTGCACTGGCAGAGCGAGTTTCATCAGGTGCTCGACGACAGCGCTGCTCCCAATTACCGCTGGTTCGCGGACGGTAAAACCAACGTTTCCGTCAACTGCCTAGATCGCCACCTAGCCAGCAAAGGCGACAAGATTGCGATCCGTTTTGAGGGCGAAAAGGGCGACGTCAAGACCTACAGCTACAAGCAGTTGCACGCTGAAGTCTGCAAGCTCGCCAACGCGCTGAAGTCTCTGGGCGTGGCGGTGGGCGACCGCGTGGTGATCTACCTGCCGCATACCGCCGAAGCGGTAATCGCCATGCAGGCCTGTGCGCGCATAGGTGCAACTCACTCGGTGGTGTTCGGCGGCTTTTCGGCAGCGTCACTGAAAGATCGCATTGATGACGCGGGTGCAAAGCTGGTGATCACCGCAGATGGGGGCTGGCGTGGCGGCAATATCGTCGACCTGAAAAAGGCGGTGGACGAGGCGCTCATGGCCGGCGGCAAGAGCGTGACGAACGTGATTGTGCTCAAACGCACCGGCCATGAAGTCGGCTTTGTTGCTGGGCGCGACCTCTGGTGGCATGAGCTGCTCGCCAGCCAGTCGGATGACTGCGCGCCGGAGTGGGTGTTCGCCGAGCATCCCTTGTTCCTGCTCTATACCAGTGGCTCCACCGGCAAGCCCAAGGGCATCCAGCACTCCTCCGGCGGCTATCTGTTGGGCGCACACCTGAGCGCGCAATGGGTGTTTGATCTCAAAGAGGACGACGTCTTCTGGTGCACGGCAGACGTCGGCTGGGTCACCGGCCACAGTTACGTCGCCTACGGGCCGCTGAGTAACGGTGCCACCGTGATGATTTACGAGGGCGCGCCCACCGTGCCCGATGCCGGTCGCTTCTGGAAGATTGCGCAAGACCACGGCGTCACGATCTTCTACACCGCCCCTACCGCCATCCGCGCGCTGATGAAGCTGGGGGATGAATGGCCCAAGCAGTACGACCTCTCAAAACTGCGCTTGCTCGGGAGTGTCGGTGAGCCGATCAACCCCGAAGCATGGATGTGGTACCACCGCGTCATCGGCAAAGAGCGCTTGCCCATCGTCGATACTTGGTGGCAGACCGAGACCGGCGCGATCATGATTGCCCCCGTGCCGGGCGCGGTGCCGACTAAGCCCGGCTCCTGCACCAAACCGCTGCCGGGGATATTTACCGCGATCGTCGATGAAACCGGTGAGCCGGTGACGGCACCCAGCCAAGGCGGCTATTTGGTCATCACCAAGCCTTGGCCGTCGATGCTGCGCACGATCTGGGGCGACAACGCCCGCTATAAGAGTGCGTACTGGGGCCAGTTTGGCAACAAGTACTACGTTGCCGGTGACGGTGCGCACATCGACGCCGACGGCTATCACTGGATCATGGGGCGCGTCGATGACGTACTGAACGTCAGCGGCCATAGGCTCGGCACCATGGAAGTGGAGTCCGCCTTGGTTAGCCACCCTCGGGTTGCTGAAGCTGCGGTGGTCGGTAGGCCACATGAAATCAAGGGCGAGGCGGTGTTTGCCTTCGTCATCCTCAAGGGCTCGCGCCCCACCGGAGCCGAAGCCGATGGCTTAGTGAAGGAGCTGCGTGAGCACGTCGCCAAGGAAATCGGCGCGATTGCCAAGCCCGACGACATACGCCTCGCCGACGGCCTGCCAAAAACCCGCAGCGGCAAAATCATGCGCCGGCTGCTGCGCTCCATTGCCAAGGGGGAGGAAATTACTCAGGACATCTCGACGCTGGAGAACCCAGCAATCGTCGCGCAGTTAGCGGGGCGAAACTGAGCAGACCCGTGAGCAAAGCCCGCGATCAATCGCCGCTGCGCAATCTCGCTATAGGCTAGGTGCTGGAGCCAAGGCTCCAGCACCGCTCCTTTTTAGCAGCCAGATGAAGCCGCGTTACCTTGGGGACGCACAGGGGCGGTGCGAGATTACGCGGGCATCAAATACTCAAGCTGTTGTAGAGCGAAAGATATTCCTGAGTGACGCGGTGGTTTTTGTCCAAATGAATCAGCGGCAGGTGCTGCTCGTGGCTTTCTTTGACGCGGATAGACGACGAGAGGGTCGCACCCAGAACCGGGTGGCCTTCATTGCGCAATTCGCTGACGATGCGCGTCGGTAGTGCGCTGCGGGCTTGGAATTGATTGACGATGATGCCTTCCACCGCGAGGTCTTCGTTATGGTCGGCGCGAATCTCGGCGACGTTCTCTAGCAGGGTATAGAGCGCTTGGCGCGCGAACTCATCGCAGTCAAAAGGGATCAGCACAGCATCGCAGGCGATGAGTGCGGAGCGGCTAAAAAAGTTGAGCGCGGGCGGGGTGTCGATGAACACCGCGTCGTAGCCTTTGAGCTTCTTCAAGGCGTCCCGCAGTTTGTAAATCTTCTGCTTGGCTTCGAGTTTGACGATCAGTTCTTCCAGCTTGGGGCTGGACGCCACGACGTGCAGATTCTCAAACGGCGTCGGTGTGGCGTAGCTCGCGAAGGCCGGGGTTTGCAACGTGAAGCTCAGCGTCGCATCGAAAAAATCAGCCACGCTGCGGTCGGGCTTGGTCGCCCCAGAGCCCATCAAATACTGGGTGCTATTGCCTTGGGTGTCTAAGTCGATCACCAGAGTCCGCAGGCCTTGCGCGGCAGCGATGGCCGCGAGATTGCAGACGATGGTGGTCTTTCCCACACCACCTTTTTGATTGAACACCACGCGTTTAGTCATAGAAGTTTGCAGCGCTTAGAGAGTTAGTCAGCTAATAGGCGAAGCGCTGATTCTGATGCAAAAAATGGGGCAATTTGACGACGAATCAGCGGTGCCAGCAGCTTTTTTTTCTTTAAGCCGGCGATGGCATCGGGTGCAAAGCGTAGGGCGTCTTGCAGCAGCGTCTCGTGACTCAGGCCGAGCTCCTGCAACAATTCGGCAAGGGTGGCATCGCCGTACTTCTCGTAGAAGGCAGCCACGCCCGCCTCAATCATCGCGCGGTAGTAATCGCTCTTGCGCACACTGCGCCAGTGCTCATAGGCGATGACGAATATCTCCTCCACATCGTCATGGCTGACGGTTTTGCGCAGTTTGGCGAGTGGTTGATTTTTGAGCCCTAGCCAGATTTCACGCGCGGTCTCGCGCAGCAGTTGGTTGGTGAGCAAAGTCTGTAACGAGGCCTCGCTCTCGCGCAGGGTGGTTTCTAGGCTTTGCTGGATGTATTTGCGCAGGGTTTCTTCGATGGCAGAGTCCAGCTTGGGCGTCGCGCGCGCCAGCAAGGACTTACCAAACTTGAGAGCGGATTGCGCACCTGGAATGCCCTTGACCAAGCTGCTCTGGCTCAAATAGCCGCTGATGCCGCGATAGAGCAGGTCGCCCGCTACGGTGTGCATCACTGGGTTGCCCAGTGCTGCATGGATGAGCGCATCGCGGGTGGACTTCAGCTCCAAAATTTTCTCCAGCCAGTGCTCAAAGTGCTGATCGGGCAGCAGGTCGACCAACTTGGTGGATTGCTGTGCAGGGTGGGCTTGCACGCTGCGGGCAATCTCACCCACCAGCTCAGGAATCGCACCGCTGGGCTCGGTCTCGGCAGCGTAGTGACAGGCCACGGCCTGCACGCTCTCGCAGCTGACGACCTCCTTGAGTTTGATCTTGGCGGCATCTTGCAAAAGCGCGGCGATTTCATCGGAGAGCCAAGGAGCTAAGGCTGCGGGGCTCAAGCGCTCTACCCACCAATCGACTTGCGCATCCAGCAGCGCTTGCGCTTTGGGGGGCAGGCTGTCGGTGGCTGCGGGCTTGCTGCTGGCGGCTTTTTTGGCCATGGGTGCGCTCTTGGGGTTGAGGAGCATTGAGGTTAGAGATTTTTGCAGCAAGGCGCTGGGTTTCCGCTGCGCTTCAACCCAGCCTACGGGGCTTATCGATGGAGCGCGGCAAGGCGTAGGGCCAATGGTTTTTTGATTGAGGGGCGAGGCATGCCTCGCCTCTGCCGGAGATCCCAAAAAACCTAGCCTACCGGTTGCCAGCAAAAAGAAAGGCACCCAAAGGTGCCTTTCTTTTGTAACGCAGCGGCAGCTTTAGGCGGCCATTTGGCGCAGCATGTACTGCAGCACGCCGCCGTGGGCGTAGTAGTCCCACTCCTTCGGCGTGTTGATGCGCACGCGAGCCTTGAAGGTCTTGACGCTGCCGTCAGTCTTCTTGGCGTGCACGGTCACTTCGGTCGCACCGGCTTGCAGGCCTTCGAAGGTGAACACTTCGGTGCCGTCCAAGCCCAGGCTGCCTGCATTTTCGCCGTTGACGAAGTTCAGCGGCAGCACGCCCATACCGACCAAGTTGGCGCGGTGGATACGCTCAAAGCTCTCGCTGATCACGGCCTTGATGCCGAGCAGGATGGTGCCCTTGGCTGCCCAGTCGCGGCTGGAGCCTGTGCCGTATTCCTTGCCTGCCAACACCACCAGCGGCGTGCCGTCGGCTTGGTGCTTCATGCAGACGTCGTAGATGGCTTCGACTTCGCCAGCGGTGCCGTCCTTGCCGATGTACTTGGAAACGCCGCCCTCAACGCCGGGGGTCATCGCGTTCTTGATGCGGGTGTTGGCAAAAGTGCCGCGCATCATGATCTCGTGATTGCCGCGGCGTGAGCCAAAGCTATTGAAGTCCGCGCGGGCAACGCCGTGCTCCATCAGGTACTTGCCGGCGGGGCCGTCTTTCTTGATGTCGCCTGCTGGGCTGATGTGGTCGGTGGTGATGGAATCGCCCAACACCGCAACGCAACGTGCGCCCGCAATCGGTTGGATGCCCGGAGGGGTCATCGTCATGCCACGGAAGTACGGAGGGTTTTGCACGTAGGTGCTCTTGCTATCCCAGCTGTAGCTGTCCGACTTGGTGACTTGGATCGCCTGCCAGCGGGCATCGCCCTTCAGCACATCGGCGTAGCTGGCTTGGAACAGCTCCTTCGTCACGGCCTTGGCGACCGCATCGGAGATTTCCTTGTTGCTCGGCCAGATGTCCTTGAGGAACACATCCTTGCCGTCTGCACCCTTGCCGATCGGCTCGGAGCTGAGGTCGATGTCGGTGGTGCCGGCGATGGCGTAGGCAACCACCAGCGGCGGGCTGGCGAGGTAGTTCATGCGCACGTCTTGGTGCACGCGGCCTTCAAAGTTGCGGTTGCCAGAGAGCACGGCGGACACACTCAGGGTGTTGTCCTGAATCGCCTTGCCGAGCGGCTCGTTCAAGGGGCCGGAGTTGCCGATGCAGGTGGTGCAACCGTAGGCGACGACGTGGAAGCCCATGTGTTCGAGGTCTTCGGTCAGGCCAGCTTTTGCGAGGTAGTCGGTGACCACCTTGGAGCCGGGCGCGAGCGAGGTCTTGACCCAAGGTTGGGTGGTCAGGCCGAGTGCGCGTGCCTTCTTTGCCAGCAAACCTGCGCCGATCAGCACGCTGGGGTTTGAGGTGTTGGTGCAGGAGGTGATCGCCGCAATCATCACCGCGCCATCCTTCAACTCAAAGGTCTTGCCGTTGTCGGTAACGGTGGCTGGGCCTTTGGAAGGGCGGGCCTTCTGCTCAGCTTCAAAGGCCTTGCGGAAGTTCGCCTTCATGTCGGTGAGCAGCACGCGGTCTTGCGGGCGCTTAGGGCCGGCGAGGCTGGGCTGAATGCTGGCCAAGTCCAGATGCAGGACGTCGCTGTATTCGGCTTCTGGTGCGTCTGGAGTCCACCACATGCCTTGGGCTTGGGCGTAGGCCTTGACCTTGGCGATGTCTTGCTCTTGGCGACCGGTGAGGCGCAGGTAGTTCAGGGTTTCTTCGTCGATGGGGAAGATGCCGCAAGTCGCACCGTACTCGGGGCCCATGTTGGCGATGGTGTTGCGGTCGCTGGCGGCGAGGTTGGCAAGGCCGGGGCCGAAGAACTCGACGAACTTCTCGACCACGCCGCGCTTACGCAGCATTTCGGTCACGGTCAGCACGAGGTCAGTCGCGGTAGCACCTTCGGCGAGCTTGCCGGTGACGCGCACGCCGATGACTTCTGGCATCAGCATCGAGGAGGGCTGGCCGAGCATCGCGGCTTCCGCTTCGATACCGCCGACGCCCCAGCCGAGCACGCCGATGCCGTTCACCATGGTGGTGTGACTGTCGGTGCCGAAGCAGGAATCTGGGTACAGCACGCCGTCTTTCTCAAACACCACGCGGGCGAGGTATTCGATGTTGACTTGGTGAACGATGCCGGTGTCGGGCGGCACGGCGATGAAGTTCTTCAGCGCCTCTTGGCCCCAGCGCAGGAAGGTGTAGCGCTCGCCGTTGCGTTGGAATTCCACCTTCGCGTTGAGGTCGAGTGCTTCCTTGCTGCCGTAGTGATCAATCATCACCGAGTGGTCGATGACCAGCTCAACGGGGCAGAGGGGGTTGACCTTGGCAGCGTCGCCGCCCAAGGTTTTGATGGCGTCGCGCATGGCGGCTAAGTCCACCACGCAAGGTACGCCGGTGAAGTCCTGCAAAATCACGCGGGCCGGGGTGAAGTCGATGTCCTTAGACGGCAAGGCCTTCAAATCCGCGCCAGCAAAGGCTTTGATGGTGTCGGCGGTGGTGTTCACGCCGTCTTCGTGACGGAGCAGGTTTTCCAGCAGCACCTTGTAGGAATAGGGCAGGCGGCTGACCTTGAACTGGCCCTCCAGCTTCGTAAGGTCGTAAAAGGTGTAAGACTTAGTCCCAACTTGCAGCGTGGACTTGGCCTTGAAGCTGTCCGTCATGGTGAATGCTCCCGAGAGTGGTGGCGTGTATGAAACTGGCTAACTCCAGTGCACGGGTTGCAGCAGCGCGGTGCTGCCCGACGCGGAGTTAAGCCAAAATTATACGGCGCAGCCCATGCACCCTGAATGGATTTGGCACCGGAGCATTGATGCAGAACGCTTTGCTGGTTGTCCTAGCGGCTAGTCGGACTTGGGGGATCACCACGAAAAACCGTCTGGGCGTGGTCATGCTTCACTGGCGCTGCGGGCTGCTAGCCGGTGCTCTGGGTCAACCCCGCGTGCGCGCAGGTGGCGCGCAGCCCGTCGCCACCCTGCTTGCGTCGAGGCAAAGTCTGCGGCTCAGCCGGTTCGTGATCGCCGCGCTGTTGTTCGGGCAGGCGGCAAGCGCGTCGTACGCAGCCGCTGCCGAGCAGCCGGCCGCGTCGGCTAAGGTGATTCGTGTGGCTTCGGACGCTGCAACGCCGCCTTGGGATTTCCTCGATGCACGCGGCCAGTACACGGGGTTCGCGCCCACCCTGCTGCAGCGGCTCGCGCAGGAGGCGGGCCTGAGGATCGAATGGCTGCCGCCGCAGCCACGGGAGAAATTGGAGGCCCTGCTGCTGGCGCAGGAGGTCGATCTGGTGTTTGCCTATGGCCTCGCCTACGCCCAGCCTGAGCGCAGCTTGCCGCTGCGTATCCGTTTTTATGACGACCAACCGGTGCGCGTGCAGCGCGCCATCCCGCGCGAGCGGAGCCAAGCCCCGGCGAACGAGGTGATTAGCCTACCGTTCTATGCGCCGGGCAAGGTGTCACTGAGCGGTGGGGGCGTGCACGAAGTGCCGAGTTTTGAAGCTGCCATCATCGAGATTGCGCTTGGCAAAGCCGAATCCGCAGTGATGCCGGGGCTGGTGGCCGGTTGGTTGATCCGGCAACGCGGCTTGACCCAGTTCACCCTGGACAGCTTGGAGAACGTCCCCGGCGCGGAGGTCAGCTGGCGGGTCTCACCCACCGCCAGCGACTTGCGCTCACGGCTAGAAGACGCTTACGCGCGCCTGCCAGCAGCGCAGATCGACGCCTTGCGCGCGGCATGGATGCCGATGCTGCAAGCCCCTGCCGTGTCGAGCGGCGACCGCCCAAGCGTCGCTTGGAGCAATTCCTTGGCGGGGTTTTCCTTGCTTTTGCTACTAGCGGTGGGCGCATGGGCCGTCCGTTTGCGGCAGCGCAGCGCGCGGCTAGACGCCACGCAAAAGGACAGCCAACGCAAAAGTGCGGTGCTGGAAGACCTCATCCGCCAAGGGCCGGCCTACCTCTTCACCCTAGAGACGGACCAAACCGGCCAGACGCGCATGGTGCTGCGGAGCAAGGACGTCAACCACTTGTTTGATTTGGATGAGCGCTTGCAAGACCCGCCATTGGACGTGGTGCTGCGGCGCGTCGAACCCGCCGACCATGCGCGCTTGGAGGCCGCACTGGGTGGTGCCTT
This sequence comes from uncultured Salinisphaerales bacterium, assembly GCA_964535755.1. Classification (GTDB taxonomy): domain Bacteria; phylum Pseudomonadota; class Gammaproteobacteria; order Nevskiales; family Nevskiaceae; genus Stagnimonas. The sequence goes on from CAZHTI010000018.1 coordinate 16,554, forward strand.
GCAGCGCCTGCAACCCGCAGAGTGCGATTACCGCGTCAACACGGACCGTGGCCAGCGCTGGCTGCGCAGTACGGTGCGGCCACGGCGCTTGCCCTCCGGCCATATCCGCTGCGTGGGGGCAACCGTCGACATCACTGCCGAGCGCGAATTACTCGCGCAGTTGGAGCAAGAGCGCCAAGCCTGGCAACTGCGCACCGAGGTCATCCCCGGAGTGCTCTACGTGTTGACCGCCGATCAGCAGGGGCCATTGCGGTTGGATTTCGTCTCCATCGGCCTTTATGCCGTGCGCGGTGTGCAGCGCGAGGCTTTGCAGAACGACGCCTCCACTTGGTTTGCCAATATCGTCGAGGAAGACCGCCGACGTGTGCAGCAGAGCTTTGCGCAGTTGCGCACCGAGCCCGCGCTGTTTGACCTGCGCTACCGCGTGCGGATGCCGGACGGTTTCATTACGGTGATCCGTGACCGTGGCCAAGCGCTGGCACAGGCTGATGGCAGCGTGCACATCATTGGCTATGCGATGGACGTCAGCACGGAAGTGCAAGCGCAGCACGACCGGCAGCAAATGGAGCAGCAGCTGCATGAGCTCACCGACGCGCTGCCCGGCTTCGTGTTCCAGCTACAGCAGGATGCCGAGGGCCTGCGGCGGCGCTTCACATTTTTATCCGCCGGTGTGGCGCTGCACGGGGCGAGTCGCGAGCAGGCGATGCAGGATGCCTCGGTGTTTTACGAAGCCGTTCCTGAGGCCGATCGCAAAACGGTGCGGCGTGCGGTGGATGAGTCCGCTCGCACCCTGATGCCCTATCGCATCGACTATCGCCTGCGCCTGAAGTCTGGGGCGCTGGTGTGGATGCGCTCGCACGCGGCACCCAGACGCTTGCCCAGCGGCGACATCCTTTGGAGTGGCATTACCTTCCAAGTCAACGAGGAGAAGCTGCGCCAACTAGAAGCCCAACGCACGCAAGCCCGATTGACGGCATTGGCATCCGCGGTGCCAGGTGTGTTGTTTGAGCGCATGGTCGCGCAGGGCGAGGTGATCTACCCCTACGTCAGCGAGCGTGCGGTCAGCGTGCTGCGGGTGGCGGCGGATTCTTGGATGCGCAACGGTGCCGCATTCGAAAACCTACTCTCAGACCACGACCGCGAGCGCTACCACGCCGCTTGCGCAGAGGCCACGCGCGACGACCGCGTGGTGCGGCTGGACGTCAATGCCAAACGCGCCAATGGCGAGGTGTGCTGGCTGCGCTTCTTCCTGCAGCGCCTGCCTCAAGAGGCCGGCTTACAGGCAGTGCAGGGGTATATCACGGACATCACCAACGAACGCGAAGCGGGCACACGGCTCGCGGTGGTCGAGCGGCGCTTGTCGGAGCTCACCGCCGACGCGCCCTGTGTGTTGATTCAAGTGCGGCAGGATTTTGATGGCCAGTACGCCGTCGCCTACGTCAGCGCTGCGGTGCTGCAACTCTGCGGGCATAGCCGTGAGGCGGTGCAGCGGGATAGCGAAAAACTGCTCGCCTGCATTGAAGTAGAAGACCGTGCGCGGCTGTTTGGTGCGCTGAACTTAGCCGCCAAGCAACGGCGGCCGCTGACCATGGACTTCCCGCTCACGGCAGCGTCTGGTACGACGCGACGCGTGCGGGCGAGTTTTTCTGCCCCGCGCAGCCAAGACGGCAGCGTGCTCTGGAGTGGGCTCTGGTTCGACATCAGTAGCGTCGATGCGGCTGCGGCAGGCCTGCTCACGGCGCAAGGCGGTCCCAACGCGGTAGAGCGGCTTAAGAGTGAGTTCGTCGCCACCATCAGCCACGAAATTCGCACGCCGATGAACGCCATTCTCGGCATGGGCCAGCTCCTGTTCAAAACCACACTGAATGAGCGCCAGCGCAATTATTTGGAGAAGATGCAGAGCGCCGGCGAGAGCCTATTGGCGGTCTTGAACGACGTCTTGGATTTCTCCGAGGCCGAGTCCGGCAAGCTGCATTTGGCTAGGACCCGCTTTGACCTCAACCATGTGCTAGAAGCAGTTGCCGCCCAATATGGCCCCCGCAGTGCAGAGAAGGGCCTTGAGCTCATCTTCGATCTCCCACGCAACGTCCCTGCGCAACTGCTAGGCGACCCAGCGAGGCTGGCGCAGGTTCTGAACGCGCTCCTCGCCAACGCGATTAAGTTCTCCGAACACGGCGCGGTACTGCTGCGCGTGCGCGAGCAAAGCCGCCATGCCGAAACCGTGGTGCTGAAGTTTGCTGTCAGCGATGAGGGCATCGGGATCGCGCCGCAGCAGCTCGCCAGCTTGTTCCAGCCGTTCGCACAGGGTGATGGCACCTTGACCCGCCGCTACGGCGGTACCGGCTTGGGCCTAGCCATCACCAAAAGTTTGGTGCAACTGATGGGCGGCGAAATTTCGGTGGACTCCGTGGTCGGTGCGGGTTCTACCTTCCATTTCACGGCGGAGTTTGAGGCTGCCCCCGGCGGCGCGGCGCTGAGGCTCTCCACCGACGTAGTGGGGATGAAAGCGCTCTACTGCGGTGGCCACCCGGTGGCTCAGGAGTTGGCGGTCGCCACCCTCAACGAGTACGGCCTCGCAGCCAAGGGCGTGGCGGGCCTCTCGCAACTCATGGCCGCCCTCAACGGCAACCTCGGCGAGCCGGTGCGATTGCTGATTCTCGATGAATCGGAAGCGGAGTTGCCGGACGCCGCGATCATTCTGCGCAGCAACCCCGCCATCACCAATATTGCGCTGCTGGTGCTGCGTCCGGCCGGAGCGGGCGCGTCAGACACCGACGAGCACGGTAGCGACGCTGCGGCCACGGTGTTGATTAAGCCTGCGTCACCGCGTGCCTTGCTCGCTGCCGCGATGTCCGCGCTGGGTAGACCACTGACCAGTGCCCACGATGAAAGCCAAACCCCGGATGATCTGCACGCTTTGGGGCTATCCGTCAGCACGCGGATTTTGATCGTTGAAGACGACGAGATCACCCAAGACCAATTGACTGAATGGCTGCAAGCAAGCCAATGCACGGTTCGCCTCGCATCGAACGCGCGTAAAGCGATGGAATGGCTGGAAACCAGCGCCTTCGACCTAGTCCTGATCGCCGTTGGCAACTCCGGGCTCGGTGGCCTCGACATCGCCCAGCGCGTACGCGCTAACCCGCGCTTGGAGGCTTTGCCGCTCATCGCCCTGATTCATGGTGCGGACGCCAGCGCCCGAGCGGACAGCATGGCGGCCGGGATGAGTGACCACTTGGTCAAGCCGTTGGATGTGCGTGAATTTGCCGCCATGTTGCGGCGCTGGCTGCGGCCTAATCCTGCCGACCCCGCGCTGATTGACGCCAGCGGCGGCGCGCCGCAGGTGCTCGCGGTGGCAGCGGCGGTATTGCGACTAAACGGCTCTTTGCCGCTGTATCACAGGCTGTTACGCCGGTATCGCGCGGAGTACCACGACCTCCCCCAGGTCATCGAAGAGGCCGTGCAGCATGGCGATTGGGAGACTGGCCAACGCATCGCCCACACGCTCAAAGGCATGGCAGGCAGCTTAGGGGCACAGGATTTGCACGTTCATGCCGCAGCGCTGGAGTCGGCAATCCTGCGCAAGCACACGGAGGATTGCCTGCCATTGCTGGCCAAGCTACGCCAAGTACAAACCGCCGCCTTGGTGGCGATCGAACAACAGCTTGCCCGAGCCGGAGAGGCTGAGCAAAGTCCTGCGCTGCCCGAAGGGTCGCTGCACCAACTTGCCGATTTACTCGATGGTCACGATGCCGACGCCAAAGAATTATTCCTACAGATTGAGCCCAGCCTCCCCGCCCAACACAGCGGCTTGGTCAGCCGTCTGAAAGCTGCCATCGACAACTATGACTTTGAAACTGCCGGTGAGACCTTGCGACTGCTGGCTACAGCGTGCAACCTCTCCCTCGCAAAGGACAGCCCGCCATGACCCTGATTGATGACCGCCCCGTATCGCCGAAACCGGTGGTATTGGTCGTGGACGACACGCCGTTCAATATCGACGTACTTCGTGGTGCCCTGTCTGGCGACTACACCGTCAAGGCCGCCACGTCGGGCGAGCGTGGCATCGCCTTGGCCCTAGTCCAGCCCCAGCCGGACTTGATTTTATTGGACGTCATGATGCCCGGCATGGACGGCTACAGCGTCTGCAAGAAGCTCAAGGAAATGCCCGAAACCATGGGCATCCCCATCATTTTTGTCACCTCCATGAACGAGGTCGATGACGAGCGCCGAGGCTTCGCCGTCGGCGGTGTGGACTACATCACCAAGCCGGTGAGCCCCCCCTTGGTGCAGGCGCGGGTCGCCACGCATCTGCGCCTCTATGCCCACGAACGCAAGCTGACGCAACTGGTGGCGGCGCGCACCAAAGAGTTAGAGGAAACGCGGCTAGAGGTGATCCGCCGCTTGGGCCGCGCTGCGGAGTTCAAAGACGACGAAACTGGCGCGCATGTGATCCGCATGAGCCACTACGCCCGCATCTTGGCGGAGGCCATCGGCCTGCCACCTGAAGAGGTCGACATCATCTTTAATGCTGCGCCGATGCACGACATCGGCAAGATCGGTATCCCCGAGAGCATCCTCACCAAAGCAGGCGCGCTAACGGCGGAAGAGTGGGCGATCATGGCCAAGCACCCAGCCATTGGGGCGGGGATCATCGGCCGCCACGAGCACCCACTGCTGGAAACCGCCCGCATTGTCGCTTTGACGCACCACGAGCATTACGACGGCAAGGGGTATCCACGGCAGTTGAAGGGCGAGGACATCCCGCTCGCCGGTCGCATCGTGGCGATTGCCGATGTCTTCGACGCTCTAAGCTCCGAGCGCCCCTACAAGCCCGCATGGCCCTTGGAGCAAACCTTGGCCTATCTGCGCGACCAACGCGGCCAGTACTTTGACCCCCATCTGGTCGATCTCTTTCTCGACCGCCTGCCGGAAGTGCTGCGCGTGCAGTCGCTCTACACGCCGGATCCGCCCATCGCCAAGCCAAACGCCGCCCCGACAGTGGTAGAAACCATTCGGATGTAGCACCCTAGGCGGCTATGCCCGCACCGCTCGCCTCCGCCACGCTTCCTCCTGTGATCACCGTTGATGGCCCCTCAGGCGTCGGCAAAGGCTTGGTGACGCGCTGGCTTGCCGCCTTCACCGGTTTTCACCTGCTCGACTCCGGCGCGCTCTACCGCATCTTGGCGCTGGCCGCCCAAGACCGCGGTGTAGCGCTCAGCGACTTAGATGCCGTCGCCGCAATCGCTGCCGATTTGCGCATCGAGTTCCTCGGCACATCCGAAGCAGACGAGCAGATTTTGGTCGATGGCGCGGATCTAACCCGTCGCGTCCGCACTGAAGCCACCGGCGCGCTCGCCTCGCAGATCGCCACTGCCCCAGTGGTGCGTGCGGCACTACTCGCCCGTCAGCGTGCTTTTCGCAGCGCACCCGGACTGATCGCCGATGGCCGCGACATGGGTACCGTGGTGTTTGCCGACGCCCCGCTCAAGTTGTTTTTGGATGCGAGCCCTGAGGAGCGCGCCGAGCGCAGGCTCAAGCAATTGAGCCGCAACGGGATTTCCACTACAATCCCAGCCCTTTTGGACGAAATTCTTGCGCGTGATGCAAGAGATCGCAACCGCAGCGTCGCGCCCTTGGTGCCCGCTGACGATGCGCATCTCATTGATACCACAGGCTTATCTCCTGACGCCGTAATTGCTCAGATCAAGCCCTTGGTACTTGCCGCTGCGCTAGCCTAGCTAGTCCACAACGTTCTTTTTTGCAGTGCCCTGCGCAGCAAGGATGCGCGTAGGTTTATCCCCAACCGTGGCCCGCCCTATGGACGCAGGCGGAACTTCAACCTCAACCCGTTACCAAAAACTAATGATTCTTGAATCCTTTGCTGAAATGTTCGAGGCCAGCCTGAAAGGCGGCCAGTCCATGCAAGCCGGCACCATCGTCAACGCCCTTGTGCTCGACGTGAAGTCCGATGTCGTCATCGTCGACGCCGGTCTTAAATCCGAGGGTGTGATCCCTCTTAGCGAATTCATGGTGGACGGTGTTGCCACCGTTGCCATTGGCGATACCGTAGAAGTCGCCCTCGAAACCCTCGAAGACGGTTTCGGCGAAACCAAGTTCAGCAAGGAAAAGGCTGAGCGCATCAAAGCTTGGGCGCGTTTGGACAAGGCCCACGCCGACAAAGAAACCGTCATCGGCATCATCACCGGCAAGGTCAAGGGTGGTTTCACCGTCGACATCGGTGCGATCCGCGCCTTCTTGCCCGGCTCTTTGGTCGACGTTCGCCCCGTGCGCGACACCACCTTCCTCGAAGGCAAGCCCCTCGAGTTCAAGGTCATCAAGCTCGACAAGCTGCGTAACAACATCGTCGTTAGCCGCCGCGAAGTGCTGGAAGCCGAATACTCTGCCGACCGCGACAGCCTCCTCGCCAACCTGCAAGAAGGCGTGGTGCTCAAGGGTGTGGTCAAGAATCTGGTCGAATACGGCGCCTTCGTGGACTTGGGCGGCATCGACGGCTTGCTGCACATCACCGACATGACCTGGAAGCGCATCAAGGATCCCGCAGAAGTCGTGCAGGCCGGCCAAGAAATCGAAGTCAAGGTCCTCAAGTACGACCGCGAGCGTCGCCGCGTCAGCTTGGGCCTCAAGCAACTCGGTGCGGATCCATGGGCTGACATCGCCCGCCGTTACCCAGTCAACACCCGCCTGTTCGGCAAGGTCACCAACATCACCGACTACGGCTGCTTCGTGGAAGTGGAAGCCGGCGTCGAAGGCTTGGTGCACGTTTCCGAGATGGATTGGACCAACAAGAACGTCAACCCCGGCAAGGTCGTACACCTCGGCCAAGAAGTGGAAGTGATGATCTTGGACATCGACGGCGAACGCCGCCGTATCTCCTTGGGCATGAAGCAATGCCGCCAAAACCCCTGGGAAGAGTTCGCACAGAACCACCAGAAGGGCGACAAAGTCTCTGGTGCGATCAAATCCATCACCGACTTCGGCATCTTCATCGGCCTGCCCGGCGGTATCGACGGCTTGGTGCACCTCTCCGACCTCGACTGGAACGAAACCGGCGAAGCCGCCATCCGTCGCTTCAGCAAGGGTCAGGAAGTCGAGGCAGTGGTGCTCGCCATCGACGGCTCCAAGGAGCGCATCAGCTTGGGCGTTAAGCAGTTGGCCCAAGACCCGCTCATGCAGTTCATGGCTGAGTACGAGAAGGGCACGCTGGTCAAGGGCACCGTTAAGTCGGTCGACGTGAAGGGCGCTGAAATCACCCTGCCGTACGGCGTCGAAGGCTACATCAAGGCCAACGACCTCTCGCGTGACAAGGTGGACGACGCCACCAAGGTGCTCAAAGAGGGCGACACCTTGGAAGCCCGCTTTATCGGCGTGGATCGCAAGAGCCGCTCGGTGACGCTGTCGGTCCGCGAGAAGGAAATCCAAGAAGAGCAGGAAGTCGTGGCCGAGTACAGCCGCAATGCTTCTACCGGCAAGACCAGCCTGGGCGATCTGCTCAAGGATCGTCTGGGGTAAAACCCTGCGCGCTTTGGCGAGCACTGCTCGCCAGCAGGGTTTTACGACCGCACAGTGATGTGCGGTCCGGGG